>JAWKRT010000005.1:0-230000 GCA_041389495.1 Myxococcota bacterium
CGCTTCAGTCAGTCGGTGTGACTCCACCGCGTCGCGCGCGACGTCGCGACGCCGTCACCCACCCCGCGAGATCGCCTGCACGCCGATCACGTACTTCGAGTTTCTCGCGAGGCGGAGCGGGAAGCCCTGGACGATCGCGTTCGCGTGGGCGTGCTCGGCGACTGGGAACTTGAGCTCGACGACGATCGTGTCGGGGAGGTTGGCGCGGCGCTCGAGGTTGGGCGTGTCGCGGAGCTTCTGGTCGTGGACGCGCTGGTTCCAGTCGACGGTGAGGCGGACGGCGCCGTCGCCGGAGAGGAAATAGCGTCGGTCGTAGCGGTTGATCAGGACGGCGAGCGGGTGCGCGTCGAGCCAGACGCGGCCCGCGGGAGGGAGCGAGGCGCGCAGCGCGCGTCTTCGCGCGAGCCAGCCGCCCGGGGTGGTGGCGCGCAGGTCGAGGCCGGCCGTGCGGTAGGAGAGCTTCCAGCCGAGTCCGCCGCGGCGGCGCTTGATCTCGAGCGTGCCGCGCTCGGGCTCGTGCGTGTCGCCGTACCAGCGCCAGCGCACCTTCGAGCGGCGGCTCGTTCCCGAGAGGTTCTCGTGGAAGGTCGCGAGCGTGTAGCTGTCGAAGTAGACGTTGTTGATGCGGCGCGGCGGGTAGGGCTCGACGAAGCCGGCCCAGTGGCCGCGCACCCACTCGAGCACGAAGTCGCGCTGGTGCGCGGGCGCGACGAACTTGATCTCGTAGCGGAGCGCCTCGAGCGGGGGCGGGCCCGACGGGCGCGGGATCGCGAGCGCCTCGCTCACGCGCTCACACGCTCGGCAGCTGGTTCTGGTCGACGAAGGTGATGCCCGCGCCGGGGAAGCGCGCGCGGATGGCCTCGACCATGCGGCTCACGACCTCGGGGCTCGCGACGTCGACGAAGTAGGTGACCGAGAAGCCGCCGTCGCGCGTGTCGACGCGGCGCAGGTCGGCCGCGGCCGCGCTCTCGGACACGACGGCCGAGAGCGCCTCGAGCGGGCGCGGCGCGCCGTCGTCCGGCCAGTCGATCGACAGGTAGAGGCCCGTGTGCTCGCGGCCGCGGCGGCTCCAGCGCAGGAACGTGACGACGCCGAGGATGATCGCGAAGGCCGCGACGGTCGGGACGAACTGGTCGGCGCCGAGCCCGAGACCGCTGCCGATCGCGATGAAGAGGTAGGCGAGCTCTTCGGGCTCCTTGATGGGCGTGCGGAAGCGCACGATCGACAGCGCGCCCACGAGGCCGAGCGAGAGCGCGAGCGAGCTCTTCACGACGGTGATGATCAGGACCGTCGTGAGCACGATCAGCGGGAAGACCTGCGCGAACTCGCCGCGGTTCGAGAGCGTCGACCCGAAGCGCTCGAAGTGCCAGCGCAGGACGACCGACAGCACGGACCCGATGGCGAGCGCGATGACGAGCGCCGTCAGCGAGAGCGGCGCGCCGACGGGGAGATCGAGCCCGAGGCCGTTCATCGTCGCTGACCACTCCCTCGACGCGCAGTGGACCGGGGGCGGGGAGGTAGCACGGCGGCGGCGCAGCTGCCGACGCGCGGCCCCGTGCGCGGGCGGCGGACTCTACCATCCTGTAGAAAGACGGCGCTCCGGCGCGGCCGTGCCTCCGCATCGGGGCGGAAGCGCACCGGCAGCGCGGCGGAAGGCGCCCGCGGAACGCGCGCGCACTCCGCTACGCAATGGCGGTTTCGGGCCACGCACTTCCGACGCGCGGCTCGCGCCCGCGGCGTCGGACGGCACGGAGTGGGACGCGTTGAACCCGATCGCGAACGCACTCAACAAGCGCGTCTACCCGCGCCTCCCGATCGCGCTCCAGAACGCCGCGTGCACGGCCGCCGGCTACGTGCGCTTCCGGTCGCGCTTCAATCGGCACTTCTACCGGACGCTCGGCGACTGGACGCGCTCGCCGGGGCGCACGCTCGGCGAGCTCCACGCGCTGCAGCGCGAGCGGCTCGACGCCCTCGTGCGCAACGCGCGCGCGAACGTCCCCTACTACCGCGACCTGCCTCCGCCGTCCGACGCGCGCGATCCGCAGGACGCGATGCGCGCGACGCTGCGCGCCATCCCGCCGCTCGAGAAGCGCGCCTACCGCGACCAGCCCGAGGCCTTCCTCTCGCGCCTCGTTCCCGTGCACCGGCTCTACACCGCGCAGACGAGCGGCACGACGGGCACGGCGCTCACGCTGTGGCACTCGCCCGAGACGCTCGCGGAGGAGTACGCGACGGTGTGGCGCATGCGGCGCTCCGTCGGCGTCGACGTCAAGGACCCGTACCTGTCGTTCGCGGGCCAGATGCTCGTGCCGTTCGACCAGTCGACGCCGCCGTTCTGGCGGATCAACTACTACGGACGCCAGACGCTCTTCTCGATCTACCACATGACGCCGACGAATCTCCGCGACTACGTCGACGCCGTCCACGCCTCGCCCGCGCGCTACGTGCAGGGCTATCCGTCGTCGATCCACCTGGTCGCGCGCGCGATGCTCGAGGCGGGCCGGCCGCTGCCCCCGGGCCGGCTCGCGTGCGTCTTCACGTCGTCGGAGTCGCTGCTCGCGTTCCAGCGCGAGGCGATCGAGCGCGCGTTCGGCGCGCCGATCCGCGACCGCTACGGCGTGAGCGAGTTCGCCGTCTCGATGACGCAGTGCGAGGCCGGCCGACTCCACGTCGACATGGAGTTCTGCATCGTCGAGGTCGAGGTGACGGAGGAGACGGACGAGTACGAGCGCGGGCCGCTGCTGATCACGGGCCTCTCGCACGATGCGACGCCGATGTTCCGCTACCGGATCGGCGACGTCGGCACGCGCGCCAAGAAGCCGTGCGCGTGCGGGCGCGAGGGCGACTCGTTCCTCGAGGTCGACGGGCGCATCGAGGACTACGTGCTCACGCCGGACGGTCGCCTCGTCGGCCGCATGGACCACGTGTTCAAGGAGCAGCTCGCCGTGGCGGAGGCGCAGATCCGCCAGCGCGACACGGGCGAGATCGAGGTGCTGATCGTCCCGCGCGACGACTACAGCGAGGCGAGCGAGCGCAGCGTGATCCGCGAGATCCGCTCGCGGCTCGGCAGCGAGATCGGCATCCGCATCCGGCTCGTGTCGTCGATCCCGCGCGAGCCGAACGGCAAGTTCCGCGCGGTGAAGTCGAGGGTCGGGAGGAACGCCCCGTGACGGCGGCCGAGGCGGCCATGCGGCCCGACGTCGGCCTCGCGCGCGCGCGCCCGAGCTATGCCGGGCTCGCGCCGCCGTTCGGCCCGGGCGTGGCCTGGCCCGAGCTCGTCGCCGGCGGCCTCGCCGATCCCGCCGGTGCCGTCGGCGCGCCGAGCCCCGTCTACGCCGCCGTGCGCCGCGCGCTCGCGGGAGCGGGCCTCGACCGAGCGCGCTTCGGCACCGCTTCGTGGAACCCGCTCGGCGCGCTCGCGGCGCCGGGCAGCCGCATCGTGTTGAAGCCCAACTTCATCCGGCACTGGAACCCGTGCGCGGAGGGCACGCTCGACTCGCTCGTGACGCACGGCTCCGTGCTGCGCGCCGTCGCGGACTACGCCTGGCTCGCGGCGGGCGAGGCGGGCAGCGTCGTCGTCGCCGAGGCTCCGCAGCACGACTGCGACTGGGACGTCGTCGCACGCTTCGCCGGTCTTCCCGAGCTCGTCGCGCACTACCGCGCGCGACTCGGGCGCGAGCTCGAGGTCGTCGACCTGCGCCGCGAGTGCGTGCGCTACGAGGACGGCGTGATCGTCGAGCGGCGCGCGCTGCCCGGCGACCCGGCCGGCTACCGCCTCGTCGACCTCGGCGCGCGCAGCGCGTTCGAGGGCTCGGGCCTCGACCCCGCGCGCTTCCGCGGCGCCGACTACGACCCCGGCCCGACCACCGGCCACCACTCGGGGGGCCGGCACGCGTACCTGCTGTCCGAGACGGTGCTCGCGTCCGACCTCGTCGTGAACCTGCCCAAGCTCAAGACGCACAAGAAGACGGGCGTCACGCTCGCGCTCAAGAACCTCGTCGGCATCAACGGCGACAAGAACCTGCTGCCCCACCACTGCGTCGGCGGCGTCGACGAGGGCGGCGACGAGTATCCGGGAAGCGGCGCCCTCGACCGCTGGCGCAGCCGCGCGACCGAGGTCGCGCGGCGCCTGCTCTCGCGCGGCATCGGCACGCGGATCGTGCGCGCGGTGCGGCGCGCCGAGGATCGCGCGCGCGGCGCCGACTTCGTGCGCAGCGGCAACTGGCACGGCAACCGGACGACCTGGCGCATGTGCCTCGACCTGAACCGCGCGCTCTACTACAGCGACGCGTCCGGCGCGCACTTCGACGCCTCTGCGCCCGTGCGGCCGGTGCTCACGGTGCTCGACGGGGTGGTGGCCGGGGAGGGCGAGGGGCCGCTCGCGCCGCGCGACCGCGCGCTCGGCTGCGTCGTGGCCTCGACCGACCCCGTCGCGCTCGACCTCGTCGCCGTGCGCCTCATGGGCTTCGAGGCCGAGCGGATCCCCAAGATCGCGGAGGCGCTGCGCCGAGGCGGCCCGCTGCCCGTCACGTCGGTCGGGGCGCCCGGCGACGTGCGGGTGGTCGCGTTCGACGAAGGCTCGGACGCGCCCCGAACGCTCGGGCTCGACGCGGTGTCGGCCGATGCGGCCTTCGCGCCGCATCCGGGCTGGCGCGGTCACGTCGAGGCGCGCGGGCCCGAGGGCGGCGCGCGCGTGGACGGCGAGAGCCGGCAGGCGGGGGAGACGGCGCGATGTGCGGGATAGCCGGCTTCTCCGGCCGCTTCGACGCGGCCCTGCTCGACCGCATGAACGCGGCGATCGTGCACCGCGGGCCCGACGACGCGGGCACGGCGTTCGACGTCGCCGCCGGCATCGGGCTCGCGCACCGGCGGCTCTCGATCATCGACCTCTCGCCGCGCGGCCACCAGCCGATGGTCGACGCGACGGGCACCGTCACGGTCGTCTACAACGGCGAGATCTACAACTACCGCGAGCTGCGCGACGAGCTCGTCGCCGACGGCTACGCGTTCCGCAGCGACTGCGACACCGAGGTGCTGCTGAACCTCTACCTGCGCGACGGCGACAAGATGATGAGCCGTCTCAACGGCATCTACGCCTTCGCGCTGCACGACTCGCGCGACGACTCGCTGCTCGTCGTGCGCGACGGCCTCGGCGTGAAGCCGCTGTACTGGGCGGAGACCTCGCGCGGCTTCGTGTTCGCGAGCGAGATGAAGGCGCTGCTGCAGGAGCCCTCGATCTCGCGCGAGCTCGACCACGAGAGCGTGCGCCACCACCTCACCTACCTGTGGACGCCGTCGCCGCTCACGATGCTGAAGTCCGTGCGCAAGCTCGAGCCCGGGCACGCGCTGCGCGTGCGCGACGGGCGCGTCGAGCGCCACTGGAAGTTCTACGAGCTCCCGTACGAGCAGGAGATCGTCGACTGGCCGAAGGGCGACGCCGTCGTGCAGGTGCGCAAGTACCTGACGCGCGCCGTCGAGCGACAGCTCGTCGCCGACGTGCCGGTCGGCGCCTTCCTGTCGGGCGGGCTCGACTCGAGCGCGGTCGTCGCGCTCGCGCAGCGCGCGATGGGCACGCAGCGCCTGCAGTGCTTCACGATCGGCTTCAAGGACGCGCGCGCCGAGGTCGAGGGCATGGCCGAGGACCTGCCGTACGCGCAGCGCGTGGCCAAGCACCTCGACGTCGACCTGCACACGATCTACGTGGGCCCGGAGATGGTCGACGAGCTGCCCAACATGGTGTTCCACCTCGACGAGCCGCAGGCGGACCCGGCGCCCATCAACGCGCTGTTCATCAGCCGGCTCGCGCGCGAGCACGGCATCAAGGTGCTGCTCTCCGGCGCGGGCGGCGACGACGTGTTCACGGGCTACCGCCGCCACCGCGCGCTCACGATCGAGCGCTACTGGAGCTGGCTGCCGCTTCCGGCGCGGCGCGCGCTCGCGACCGCGGCCGGCCACGTGCGCCCCGCCAACGAGTTCCTGCGCCGGCTGTCGAAGGCCTTTCGCTATGCGGACCTCGACGGCGACGACCGGCTCGCCTCCTACTTCCAGTGGATCGACGGCGACCAGCTCGCGCCCGTCTTCCACCCGCGGCTGCGCGAGGAGTTCGCGCGCTCGCCGCGCAGCCCAGTGCTGCGCGCGCTCGACGGGCTGCCGAGGAGCGTCGCCCCGCTCAATCGCATGCTCTTCCTCGAGACGAAGTTCTTCCTCGCGGACCACAACCTGAACTACGTCGACAAGGTGTCGATGGCGAACGGCGTCGAGGTGCGCGTGCCGCTCCTCGACCCCGAGCTCGTCGCGCTCGTGGCCCGCCTGCCCGTCGGGTACAAGCAGCGCGGCAACACCGGCAAGTGGGTGCTGCGGCGCGCGATGGCGCCGTACCTGCCGCGCGAGGTGCTCTATCGCGGCAAGACGGGCTTCGGCGCGCCGCTGCGCAACTGGCTCCGCAGCGAGCTCGCTCCGCTCGTCGACGAGCTGCTCGCGGAGCGGGCGCTCGAGGCGCGCGGGCTCTTCGACCCGGCCGGCGTGCGCGCGCTGGTCGACGCCGATCGCGCCCGGCGCCAGGACGCGAGCTACACGATCTTCTCGCTGATGTGCATCGAGCTGTGGTGCCGCATGTTCGTCGACGTGCCCGCGCCGGCGCTCGCGCCGCGCGTCGAGTCCCGGAGGACGCGGTGAAGCAGGTCGTCCAGACGCCGCGCAGCGGCGCGCTCGAGCTCGTCGAGGTGCCGGCTCCGACGCCGGGGCCGGGCCAGGTGCTCGTGCGCACGCACTACTCGGTGATGTCGCCCGGCACCGAGAAGATGGCGATGGAGTTCGCGCGCAAGTCGCTGCTCGGCAAGGCGCAGAGCCGGCCCGACCTCGTGAGGCAGGTGGTCCGCAAGCTGCGCCACGAGGGCCCGCTCCAGACCTATCGCGCCGTGCTCGGGCGGCTCGACGCGCCGCAGCCGCTCGGATACTCGAGCGCGGGCGTCGTCGAGGAGTGCGGCCCGGGCGTGCGCGGCCTCGCGCCCGGCGACCGCGTCGCGTGCGCGGGCGCCGGCTATGCGAATCACGCCGAGCTCGTCGTCGTGCCCGAGAACCTCGTCGCGCGCGCGCCCGACGGCGTCGGCCTCGACGATGCGGCGTTCGCGACCGTGGGTGCGATCGCGATGCAGGGCGTGCGCCTCGCGCGCCCCGAGCTCGGCGAGGTCGCGGTGGTCGTCGGGCTCGGCCTGATCGGCCAGCTCGCCGTGCAGCTCCTGCGCGCGGCGGGCTGCCGCGTGCTCGGCGTCGACACCAACGAGGCGCGCGCGAAGCTCGCGCTCGACAACGGCGCCGAGTGGGTCGCCGCGCCCGGCTCGATCGCGCCGTCGTGGAAGGACGTCGCGACCGAGGGGCACGGCGCCGACCTCGCGGTCGTCGCCGCGTCCGCCGATTCGTCGGCGCCGATCGCGCTCGCGGCCGATCTCTGTCGCGCGCGCGGGCGCATCGCGGTCGTCGGCGCGATGCCGATGGAGCTCGACCGCCGCGTCTTCTACGACAAGGAGCTCGAGCTCGCGGTCAGCAAGTCGTACGGCCCCGGCCGCTACGACTACCGCTACGAGGAGCAGGGCTACGACTACCCGCTCGCCTACGTGCGCTGGACGGAGAACCGCAACCTCGGCGCGTTCCTCGCGCTCGTGCGCGCGGGCAGCGTCGACCCGAAGCGGCTCGGCGCCGAGACGGTCGCCTTCGACGACGCCGTCGCGAGCTACGAGTCGCTCGCGAGCGGGCGGAGCGCCGCGCTCTCGGTGCTCTTCCGCTATGCGCCGGACGCCGCGTCGGCGGCGCGCCGCATCGAGCTCGCGTCGCCGCGCGAGGCGAAGGACTCCGTCGGCGTCGCCTTCCTCGGCGCGGGCACCTACGCGAAGGGCGTGCTGCTGCCGGCGCTCGGGCGCGGCGCGGCCGTGCGGCCCGTCTCGCTCGTGACGGCGACGGGCGCCTCGGCGCGCAAGACGGCGGAGCGCTTCGGCTTCGCGCGCTGCGCGACGGACCCCGACGACGCGCTCGCCGATCCGTCGGTCGACCTCGTCGTCATCGCGACGCGGCACGACTCGCACGCGGAGCTCGCGTGCCGCGCGCTGCGCGCGGGCAAGGCCGTGTGGCTCGAGAAGCCGGTCGGCCTCGATCTCGACGAGGTCGACGCCGTCGCCGCCGCCGCGCGCGAGACCGGCGGCTTCCTCACCGTCGGCTACAACCGGCGCGCCTCGGCGCACGTGCGCGCGGTGCGGGACGCGTTCGCCGGGCGCGGCGCGCCGCTCTCGATCCAGTACACGGTGGCGGCCGGGCCGCCTCCCGCCGGCACCTGGATCACCGACCCGCGCACCGGCGGCGGGCGCGTCGTCGGCGAGCTCTGCCACTTCGTCGACCTGTGCACGCACCTCGTCGGCGCGCCGCCCGCGCGCGTGTTCGCGCAGGCGCTCGGCCGCGACCCGGAGCGCGACGACTCGGTCGTCGTGCAGCTCGGCTTCGCCGACGGCTCGGTCGCGAGCATCGGCTACCTCGCGCGCGCGAGCGCGGAGCTCCCCAAGGAACGCTTCGAGGTCTCGGGCGAGGGGCGCACGATGCGCTGCGAGAACTTCCGCTCGACGACGGGCCACGGTGCGCGCGGGCTCACCACGGTGAACCAGGACAAGGGCCAGGAGGCGGCGCTCGCTGCCGCCGTCGAGGCCGTCCGCGCCGGTGCGCCGTCGCCCATCCCGCTCGACGAGATCGTCGCCGGCGCGCGCGCGACGTTCGCCGTGCTCGAGTCGATCGAGACGGGGCGGGCGGTCGAGGTCGCGGGATGAGCGAGGCCGCGCCCGTCCCGATGTCCGGCGCGGCACCGGCGGAGCCCGCGCGGCGGCGCACCGAGGGCGGGCCCGACCTCCGCCTCGCGGCGATCCTGTTCGCGGCGATCCCCGCGGTCGCGTTCCTCGTGTGCGGCATCGCGTTCGCGTCGGGGACTCGCGGCGACGAGATGACCATGGTGGTGATCGCCATGTTCACGTTCGTCGTCGGCGTCCTGCCCATCGCCGTCCAGGCGCTGCTCCCGGCGAGCCGTCGCCACCTGTTCATCTCCCTCTTCGCGCTCGCCTTCCTCGTGTACTTCGTGCTGCCGGTGTTCCCGGAGTACTTCTGGAGCGACCACGAGGGCTTCCAGCGCGATCGCCTCATCAACATCGCCCCGGCCGACATCGTCAACGGTCAGCTCGCCGCGCTCGTCGCGCTGTGCTCGGTGCTCGCGGGCTTCGCACTGCCGCTCGGCAAGGTCGCGGCGGCCGTGCTGCCGTCGCCGCGGTACGACTGGGGCTACGCGAACACCCTGCTCATCGCCGTGCTGATGATCGCGTTCGGGTGGCTGATCTTCCTGCTCGGTCAGTTCGGACTGCTTCCGCGCGACCTCGGGACGGGCTTCCTCGGCACCCTCAGCTCGAGCTACTACCTCGGCAACGGCATGCTCGTCATCGCGGCGCTCCGACACCGCTCGCGCGCCGCGGTCCTGCTTCTCCTGGTGATGTTGCCGCCGTCGATGGGCTTCGCCTTCTTCACGGGCTCGAAGAAGCTCGTGCTCGCCCCGCTCGCGACCATCGCACTCGCCCACATCGTGACCACCCGACGCGTGCGAATCTCGTGGTTCCTCGGCGGCCTCGTGGCGATCACGTTCCTGTATCCGATCGCGCAGTTCTACCGCGACGTCGTCCAGGTCGGGAACCAGCTCGGCGCGGTCGAGGTGCTCCGCAATCCCGGTCGCGCCATCGGATTGTTGTCCGCGTTCGTGAGCTCGGTCGACTGGGGCGAGTACCTCCTCGCCGGGCTGAACGCGACGTCGTCGCGCATGAGTGCGCTCGGCATCCTGTCCGTGATCGTGCGCGACACGCCCGACGCGGTCCCGTTCCAGGGAGGCTGGACCGTCGGGCTCGTGTTCATCTCCTACATCCCGCGCATCGTCTGGCCGGACAAGCCGATCACCACGATCGGGCAGTGGGTCACCGACAACTACGGCGCGGGCCCGATCGTGACGTCGCAGACAGGGCCGTCGCAGGTCGGGGAGCTCTTCTTCAACTTCGGGTGGCCCGGCATCATCCTCGGGATGCTGGTGATCGGGATGCTCTTCCGCCTGATGAGCGAGATGGTGTTCCGGCCGAACGCACCGACGGTCGCGCTGATCACGGCCGTCACCGCGTTGTGGACGATCCTGCTGAGCCTGCAGGGCGCGCTCACGGGCCTGATCAACGGCTTCGTCTTCGCATTGATCCCGATCGTCGCCGCGCACCTGATCGTCCGCTTCGTGCTCGGTGGGCGGCCTGCGGCGCGAGGAGCGGAACCCTACTCCGCGTAGCCGAGGTTTCGCAGCAGCTCGATCGGGATGTCGGATTCGGTGTCGCTCTCGACGGGGTGCCAGTACGGAACCGCCGCCTCGAGCGCCGCTCGCAGTCGGTCCAGTCGCGCTCGATCGCTTCCGGCGACGTCCCGATGCTCGGTCGGATCGCGCAGGAGGTCGTAGACCTGCGTCGTCTCCCCGTAGCCGGACCAGACGAGCTTCGCGTCAGCGAGGTCGATTCCGCGTTGCACGATCAGCGTCTGGTACGGGCGATGCCACGCGGACGGAGTCCGGATGTACGACGATGCGTAGCGCTCGTCGCGCCGAAGGCGAACGCGCGCGTCGACCCAGCGATCGAGGGATTCCACGCGCTCGCCGCGCGGGCGGGCGGCGAGTCGAGGAAGGAGGTCGAAGAAGTCGCGGGCTTCGAGGCGTCCCCCGACCCGCTCCGCGGCGACGTCTTCGGCGCACAGGATCGCGGGGAGGTGGAGCAGCTCGGGATGGAGCGACAGGCCGTGCCCGAGCCCGCCGTGCTCGCCGAACTCCTCGCCGTGGTCGGACGTGAGGAACACGAGTGTCGACGGCCCGAGGGCGCGCACGGCGTCGCCGATGAGTGCGCTCACCTGACCGTCCGCGAACGACAGCTCGCGCTCGTACGCCCGGTGCGCGTTGGCCGGCACCTGGAGGTTGGCGTCGCTTCCGCCGCTGAGATAAGGCATGTGCGGGTCGAGGTAGTGCACGTACAGGAACAGTGGCCGAGCCCCCGGCGAGGTGCGCGCGCGCTCGGCCAGGAAGCGCCGGACGGCTTCGTTCACGTCGGTGGCGCGCGCGTACGGTGCAGTCGGAGAGTCGAGCTCCTCGAACCGGTCGAAGCCGCGGCTGAAGCCCGACGCGATGCCCACGTTCGCGTAGTTGGCCACGAACGCGGCAGTCTCGTAACCGGCGCGCCGCATCACCTCCGCGAGCGTCGTCGCACCGCTCGCGAGGCGAAGTCCGCGATCGATCGCTCCGTGCTCCTCGGGAAGGAGGCCCGTGAAGAACGAGGCCACCGACGGACGCGTCCACGGCGCATTCGCATGCACGTCGGCGAAGCGCACACACTTCGCTGCGAGCGCGTCGAGAGCGGGCATCGAGTGCGTGGTGTTGCCGTACTCCGCGAGCGAGTCCGCTCGCCAGGTGTCGACGAGCACGAAGACGAGACTGCGCGGGTCGAGGTCGCCGTTCGCGCTCGCGAGCGGCGACGGCGCCACGGGCGCGCTCGTCGACGCCGCGCGGCCGCGCGCCCATTCGGCCTCGCGCACGTCCTCGATCGGCGTCGCGAGCGCGTAGTACGCGGGCGTCCCGAGCAGGGTGTTGTGGCGGAGCAGGTGCCAGCGCGACCCGTCCGATGCGTGGAAGGCCAGCAATACCGCCGCGGGCGTCGCGATGAACCCCGATGCGGCCGTCGCAGCGAGAGGGGCGGCCGGAAGCGAAGCGCGCCCGCGATCGACGATCCACGCGTAGAGCAGACCGCCGAGGAGGGTCGCCGCGAGGACGCTCGCGCCGTCGTCGGGCCGGTGCGTGAGCTCGCGGACGTGCCACACCGCGACGGCGGCGACGCCGAGCGATGCCACCGCGCCGAGGGGGCGTGCGAGCCGCGCTGCGAGACGAGCCGTCGCGTGCAGGGCGACGGCGAGCGCCGCGTAGGCGAGTGCGACGGGGACGAGGTCGGCGGCCGGATGCGTGTAGCGATCGCACGCGAGCGCGAGGCCCTGGAAGCCGGCGGCAAGGGCGAGCGCCTCGGCGACGAAACGTACGCCTCCATGTCGCGCTGCGGATCCGTCACTCGCGGTCATGTCGCTCTCCGCTGACACCGGTGGGGGACTGTCGGGTCCACACGCTCCCGCGGCATCGCTCACGGTCCGCGACGGGTAGCGCGAAGCGCGGGTGGTTGCGCCTCACCGGCGGTCTCGCGGAGGACGGTGCACAGGGCGTCGACCGAACGTTCCCAGGTGAGCTCCGCGACGCGCCGCGCGCCGACCTCGACGCGGCGTGCGACATCGGGCCGCCCGACGAGCACGTCCTCGATCGCGCGTGCGACGTCGTCGGGATCGGTCGGGCGGAAGTAGCGCGCGGCGCCTCCCGCGATCTCGCGGAACGACGGCAAGTCGCTCGCGAGGATCGGTGTCCTCGCGAGCATCGCCTCGAGCAGCGGATGCCCGAAGGTCTCGAGCAGGGAAGGGAACACGAGCGCGAGCGCGCCGCGGTAGTACGCGAGCACCTGGGCGTAGGGTACGGCGCCGAGGAAGCGCACACGGCTCGCAACGCCGAGCCGGCGCGCCTCGGATTCGAGATGGCGCGCCCAGCCTGGGTCGAGATCGCGTCCGCCGGCGATCCAGAACTCGACACGCGGGTCGACGCGGAGCAGCGCCTCGAAGACGACCTCGAGATTCTTGTGTCGCTCGAGGTTCGCGGGCACGAACAGGTAGGGCGGGAGCGGGCCCTCGGCCGCGGCGGCGATTGGCGCCGTCTCGAACGCGGCGGCGTCGATCCCGTGCGGGACGATCGTGAAACGCTCCGGGGCGATGCCGACGAGCGGGCCGATCGCGTCGGCGGCGGCGCGCGTCGGCGTCACGACGCGCACGTCCGGTCGACGCACGCCGCGGCGGACGAGCCGGAAGAGGAGCCGCGTGCGCGGCGTGTCGTAGAAGCGACGGTCGTAGATGTTGAGATTGCGGAGCGCGACCACCGTCGGCGCGTGGCCGACCGCGGGGGCGACGTCCGCCGGGCAGTAGAGCACGTCGAACTCGCGCGCGGCGCGTGGGAGCCACAGCTGCTCGACGGCCACGCGTGCGAGCGTGCCCACGCCGCGCGACTCGGGCAGGTCGACCTCGATCCTCGGCAGCCCCGCCGCCTCCTCCGCGGACAGCCGACCCCGCGCGATGGCAACGTGGAACGAAAGGCCGCGATCGACGCGCGCGGCTTCGCGCAGGAGATTGCGCAGATAGCTCCGACTGCCGCCGGTCGAGGCGAGCGACAGCCCGTTGACGAGCACGCGGACGGACACGGCGGCGCAGGGTAGCGGCCCGGTGCGGGCCGCGGCTGGCAGCCGTGCCGACGATCTCCGATCCTCGCCGCGCCGGCTCCCCCACGAGAGATCGAATGCGGATCCGACCTTCGACCGCGCTCGTCTGCGCGCTCCTCGCGAGTGGCGGCGCCGCGCACGCCTGGGACATCTGGCCTTCGCCCTTCGGCGGCGGCGAGCGTCTCGACCAGCATCAGGACGAGACGGCCGACGGGAGCGCCGTCCACGTGCGGCCCGGCGCGCCGGTCGGCCAGACGTTCGTTCCGGACCGGGCCTTCCTCGCGCGACTCGACGTCGCGATCGGAAACCAACGCGACGAGCGTCCCGGGTGGATCGGTCTGTGGCGATGGCGCGGCTCGCGCGAGCGGACCGTCGCGAGCGACCCGCTGTGGAGCGATCGAGTCGATCTCGCGGGACCACCGAGCTTCGCGACGCGTTCCTTCTTCCCGATGCTCGCCGTCGAGCCCGGGCGCGCGCTCTACCTCGAGCTGCGCGCCGACGGGCGCGGCTCCTTCCGCGTGAAGCACTCGCCGGTCGGTGGAGACGCCTATCCGCGCGGCGGCGTGATCGGCCCTCCCGATCGGTCCTACGCGCGGTTCGACCTCTGGTTCCGGACGTTCGATCGCGGCGATCCGGCGGGCTCGCCCTCGATCGCGGACGATGGCTACGACGCAGCGCCGCGCTGGCGCCGGCCGAAGGCGCCCTCCTCGATCGCGGGGCGCGACGCATACCTCGCTCGCGTCCGCGCCTTCGCGGGCCATGTTCGCGCCGATGCCGTGCGCAACTGTCGGCAGCCCGACGGAGGCAACGCATTGCGCGAGGCGCTGCTGTACCGGATCTCGTGCGCCGACGGCGCATGCGACGAGACGCATGCACGGGCGGCGCGCGACATGCTGCGCGCGGTGTACTCGTGGCGGACGTGCTCTCACGAGGTGCATCCACTCGGCAGCCGTTGTGCTCGGCGCTGCGAGGCGTCGCCGAAGCCCTGGCCCGGCTGGATGCTCGAGCCCGCGCTCGCCGCACTCTGGCTCGAGTCCTCGCCGAGCTTCGGACCGGACGATCGCCAGCGCACCCGAACGCTCGTCGCGGAGGCCGCGCGGCGCGCATTCCCCGAACGCGAGCACGGGGCTTTCAATCGCGCGATGCAGGCCGCCGCGGCCTTCGCGCTCTCCGCTCGGCTCTCCCCCGACGACCCGGACGCGCCCCGATGGCGCGCCTATGCGGACGAGGTCTGGTCGGCGTTCTGGTCGGTGCGCGACACGCGAGAGGACTCCTCGAGCTACACGGGCGCCGTCTTCGTGCCGTCGCTGCTGCTCTACGCGGACGCTGCGGGCCGCGACGAGGAGCTGTGGCGAGACGCCGGATTCCGTCTGTTCGTGGACGGTCTCGCGAACACGATCCTCCCGGCCGGGCTGCCGGCGACGTTCGGCGACGGAGTCGGAGCGTCGCACGAGATCGGAGGTCTGGTCTGGCTCTTCGAGCGCGCCGCGACGCGCCTGCACGAGCCTCGGTATCGCTGGATCGCCCGGCGTCTCTTCGACTACCACCAGCGCTTCGTCGCCGATGCGCCGCCCGCCGCGGAGTCACTCCAGAAGTCGATCACGTGGCTCGGCCTCGCATGGCTCGACGCGGATCCGGCGCTCGCGCCGGTTGCCCCGACGGCGCTTCGCGATCGCCGCCTCGTCGATCCCGCGTCGGTGGAGCCGCGCTCGCTCGATCCGGGGGAGGAGTTCGTCCACGAGATCGCGCTGCCGCTCGACGCCGGTCCGCTCGCGGGTCTCGACGTCGACCTGCGCACGGCAACTGCCACGGAGCTGCGACTCGAGCTCCGCAGGGACGACGGCACCCGCGTCTTCTCCGAGCGTCGACCGATCCCGGCGGGAGCCCAGCGCGTCGAGTTCCGCCCGCTCGCGCCGGACGGCGAGGGCTCGTCGCGTTCGGGAGTCGGTGGGCCGCGCGCGCTCACGCTCGCGCTGCGAGCCGATGCCGCGCTCGAGCTCGCGAGTCGCGCGTCCGGGAGCGGTTCGGGGTGGCTGACCGTCGTACTTCTCGAAGGCGAGGGGTCGCGCATGGTCGAGCGGCGCGAGGGCGCGTTCCTGCCGAACGAGCGCCGTGTCGAGGGACGGTCGGACTTCGCCTTCGGCCCGGCGCGCGTGCCCTCGAAGCTGGTGCTGCGCTCGGGCTTCGCGGCCGACGACCTCGCGGCCGTTTTCAACCTCCTCAGCGCGTATGGGCACGGCCAGGAGGAGACGGGCGCTCTCGTGACGCTCATGGACGGCGGGTCGCTGCTCGTCGAGGACACGCCGACGCCCTATTGGGAGCACGAGCGGCGTCGTCACGACGAGTCGGTACCCGTCCTCCGTCGTTATTCCGGCTCGACCGCGGACGCGCCGGCGCCGCCGGCGGCGTCGGTCTCGGAGTGGATGGACGGTCGCGGTGTGACGATCGCCGCGATCGACTGGCAGGACCGCGGCGGTGCGCGCGCGACGGAGCAGCGCCGCGTGCTGTTCGTCAAGAATCGATTTCTCGTCGTGCGCGATCGCTTCCGGTTCGGCGGCCCGATGGTCGCGAGTGCAGGTGTCGTATGGCACGTGGGCTCGGTGCTCGGGCGCATGGGCGACGACTTCGACGCAGTGCTCCCCGCTCCACTCTCGAACGTGTGGGTGATTGCGAATCCCGCGCGCCATCTCTGGCTGTCGCTCGTCGGTCGCCCCGGTCAGCGCGCGCGCGCGTTCGTGGAGCCATCCTACCTGCCTCCCCCCGGCTGTTCGCGCCACCCGCTCGAGGCCTCGGTGACCGCCGAGTGTCGCCGCGGCTCGCCGTGGGTGATCGCGACGCGCTGGACGGGCGCGGCGCAGACGGGCGACGAGCTGTGGTTCGACGCCGTGCTCGTGCCGACCTCGCAAGGTCTCGATGGGCCGAAACGCGAGGACTCCGTCCGCGTCGTACGAGCGTCGGGGGCGGACCTCGCACTCGAGATCCGCATCGGGGACGAGCGGTGGTCGGTGTGCGATCGCCCGGGCACTGCCGCCGGTGCGCCGCGTGCATGCGGGGCCGACGTCGAGACGGACGCCGAGAGCGTCATCGCCCGGCGCGACGCGACAGGCCACTACCTGCTCGCCCACCGCGTCCGGACGCTCGACACGCGCGGCCTGGTTCGGCGATGGGAGACTCCAGCGACGATCGAGGAGGGTCTCGATCGCTCGCGCGATCGCGTCGCGGGCCCGTGAGCGGGCGGCGGTCGCCGACCGGCGCCCGTCTGGCGACTACGCGCCGGCCGTCGCGATGCGCGCGGCGATGCGCAGCGGCGCGAGCTCGGGCGCGGGGGCGGCGAAGGGGACCGCCTCCGCGACCGGGGCCGCCGTGCCGTCCCGGTCGCCGGCAGCGAGCTCGTCGAGCACGGCGAGCAGGGCCGCGGCACTCCGACGCCAGGTGAACTGCGTCACGCGCTCGCGGCCGCGTTTCACGAGTGCCTCGGCCGCGCCTCGCGCGAAGAGAGCCTCCTCGATCGCCTTCGCGAGTGCGCTCGGCGAGAAGGGATCGGCGTAGAACGCCGCGTCGCCCGCAATCTCGCGGAAGACGGGAATGTCGGCGGCGACGAGCGGGACGTCGGCCGCCATCGCCTCGAGGAGCGGGTGCCCGAAGGTCTCGAGGTAGGAGGGGAAGACGAACAGGTCCGCGCCGCGGTAGTAGCGCCGGATCTCCGCGTACGGCACCTCGCCGAGCAGGTGGATGCCTTCGGCGAGCTCGCCCGCGGCGTCGCGCGCTTCGCGCATCGCCGCGGCGGCGGCCGCATCCGGCTCGTCCCCGACGATCACGAGGTCGGGAACGTCCGGCCGGCGCTTCGCCAGCTCGACCCAGGCCTCGATCAGTCGCACGTAGTTCTTGTAGGGATAGACGGAGCTCACGGACAGGATGTACCCGCGCTCGTGCGGCTCGCGCTCCTCCCGCGCATCGCGCCACGGCGCCACGTCGATTCCGTGGTGGATGACCTTCCGGCGCGCGGGCTCGAGGCCGATCGCGTCGCCGATCCAGCTCGCCGAATCGCGGCTCACGAACAGGATGCGGTCGGCGCAGCGGGCGGAGAGCCGAGCCAGTGCGTTCAGCGCGAAGACGCGCGCGCGCTGGACCCAGGTGAGCCCCTGTCCTTCGCCGAGCGTGAACACGTTCGGATTCCGGAAGGCGGCCATGGTCGGGCAGCCCGCGTCGAGCGGAGCCATCTCGCCGGCGGAGAAGTACGCGTCCGCGCCCCACTCGCGCGCGAGGCGGCCTGCTCGGCGGTACGTGAACCGCAGGCGGTCGAGGAGGCCGAGCGCACCGAGGTACTCGACCTCGACGTTCGCGCACGGCGCGAGTGCAGCGGCCACGCGCGCATCCGCGCACAGCACCTTGAAGCGGTGGCGCGGCGCCTGGCGCGAGAGCTCGGGGACGATGTTGACGAGATAGGTGAAGCCGCCGCCGCCCTTCGCCATCGAGCCGTCGATCACGATGCGCCGGCCGCGCGCGTCCGTTTCCCGAAGCCGCACTCCGTCCTTCGTTCGTCCCACGGCCTTCCCTCGCCCCGGCCCGATGCGCCGGATTGCCTGCCTGGTGCGGGGTGGCTGCGCGGCGGCGTTTGTGGCAGGAATCGCCGCTCGCCTCGCGAGAACGCTCGGTCCGATGTGCAGTGGAATGCCGGCCGAACGCCGGGTCGCGCGGCTGCAGGCCCCCCGCCCGGGGAAGTGGTATCTGAGGTCCCGTGTCGCGTTCCGACGACGAGCTTCGCCCCGGTGACGCGACCGAGCCCGGCGCTGCAGGCGCGCTCGGCCGCCGGTTCCTCATCGGGACCGTGCTCCTCGGCGCCGGCAACACGGCCGTCTCGGTCGTCAACCTCGTCGTCGGCGTCCTGCTCGCTCGCTGGCTCGGGCCGGAGGAGTTCGGCCTCTTCGCCTTCGTTCTCGCGATCACGGAGGTGCTGAGCCTGTTCGGGGGGTTCTCGTTCGGCGTGGCCCTCATCCAGGCGCGAGAGGAGTCGCAGCGGCTCTACGACACGGCCTTCGCCGTCTACGCCGCGCTCGGCGCGGCAATGATCGCGACCGGCGCGGCGATCGCGGCCGTGCTGTTCGCGGTGCGCGGCCGCGAGGAGGCGGTCTTCCTCGTCGTGCTCGTCGGTGCGCGCTGGTTCCGGCTCACCGCGCAGGTGCCGCGCGCGAAGCTCGAGCGCACGCTGCGCTACGACCTGGTCACCCGCACGTCGGTGCTCGCGACCGGGCTCCCGAACGTCGTGGCCCTCGGTGTCGCGTGGATGGGCGTCGGCGCCTGGGCGCTCGTGATCCGCGACGTGCTGGTGAGCGTGCTCACCTACTTGCTGGAGAGCCTCGCGTCCGGCTACCGCTTCCGTCGCGACGTCGGTCGCGATGCGTACGCGCAGCTGATGGGGTTCGCGAAGCCCGTCTTCCTCGCGCGCGTGATCGACCTGCTCGTCGAGCGCGTCGACCGCGTCGCGGTGGGCGCGTTCCTCGGCAATGCTTCGGCCGGGCTGCTCGACCGCGCGCGCTTCCTCGCCGACGTGGGGCTCTACGTCATGCGCCCCGTCGAGCGCGCGAGCCTGAACCTGCTGTCGCGCGTGCAGGACGATGCGCGACGCTCGGCGCGTTCCTACGAGCTCGTGACCTACTTCCTCGTCCGCCTCATGTTCGCCGGCTCGATCGTGCTCGTGCTCGCGCCGGTCGAGACGCTGCGGCTCGTGCTCGGCGACGAATGGACGGGGGCCGCACCCGCGCTGCGCTGGCTCGGCCTCCACGGTGCCGTCTTCCCGGTCTTCACGATGACGAAGGTGCTCGTCCTCGCGCGCAACGAGGGAGCGCGCCTCGCGCGCATCTCGGCCGTGCAGGCGGCGATCCTGATTCCGGGCACGATCGCGGCCGCCTGGCTCGACCAGCTCGCCGCCGTCGCGGCCGTCGTCGCGTGCACGACCTGCGTCGGCACGGCGTTCATGTTGCGCTGGACGCGGGATCTCGCGGCGATGTCGTACCGCGCGGTGTTCGCGGTGCCGCTCGCAGCGGCGCTCGTCACCGCGGCGGCGGCGCTGGGGAGCGACGCGCTCGGCGGCGCGGACTGGATCGCGTGGTACGCCCGGCCGTTCGCGATCGGCGCGACGTTCGTCGTCGTGCTGCTCGCGGCCGAAGGGCGCCGGCTCGCCTCCGAGCTCGGCTACCTCCGCGCGCAGCTCGCGCAGGGGAGGGCGGCGTGATCGCGCGGCGCTGGCTGCTCGCGCTGACGGGCCTCGAGATCCCGGGCGGGATCGCATCGGTCGGGCGCACGATCGCGCGCGTCCTCGACGAGGAGATCGCGGCCGGGCGCGTCGAGCGCGCGGATCGCGTGCTGCTCTACGACGACGAACGGTCGCCCGCGCCACCCGCGCGCGGCGTGCAGTGGCGTGCGCGCGCACGCCAGCCCCTGTTCGCGGCAGAGCTCTGGCTCGCGCGCGTCGCGCTCCGCCCGGATCTCCTGCTCTTCGATCTCGTCGGGCTCGCGCGGAGCCTCGCGCTGCCCGGCCCTACGCCGTCCTACGCCGTCCTGTGTCATGGCATCGAGCTCGAACGCATCGAGCCCGGCAGCGCGCACGAGCGCGCGCTCCTCGGTGCGGCGCGCCTCGTCGCGAACTCGCAGACGACGGCGCGCTTCGTGCGCGAGCGCTTCCCGGCGGCGGCCGCGCGCGTGCGCGCCGCGCCGCTGTGCATCGAGCCGCGGCTCACCGACCGGTGGAGCGAGCAGAGGGCGGCGGCCGCGCGCGAGGGTGCGACCGGCGCCGCGGAGCGCGCGCATGACGCACCCGTCGTCCTGATCATCGGGCGCGTCTGGTCCGAGGAGCGCGGCAAGGGCCACGACGAGCTGATCGAGGCGTGGCCGCGCGTGCGCGCCGCGATCCGCGACGCCGAGCTCTGGGTCGTCGGCGACGGCGACGATCGACCGCGCCTCGAAGAGAAGGTGCGCGCGGCTGGGCTCGGCGACGCCGTGCGCTTCTTCGGCCGCGTCTCGGACGACGAGCTGGCGCGCTGCTACGAGCGCGCGTCGCTCTTCGCGATGCCGAGCCGGCAGGAGGGCTTCGGGCTCGTGTACGCGGAGGCGATGTGGCACGGGCTCCCGTGCCTCGCGAGCACGCGCGACGCGGGCGCCGAGGTGGTGCGCGACGGCGAGACGGGCGTGCTCGTGCCGTACGGCGACGTCGCGGCGATCGGCGCCGCGATCGCCGGACTGCTCGGCGATGCGGAGCGCCTCGCCCGGATGGGGCGCGCGGCCTTCGCCGAGGCGCGCGAGCGCTTCGGCTACGCGCGCTTCCGGCGCGACCTGCTCGCCGCCCTCGACCTGGGCGACGAACGTTAGGCGGCTGCCGGGGGCTTGAAGGCGACCGCGAGCAGGTTGCGCGTGAACACGTGGCCCGAGGCCTCGCCCGTCTCGGCGGCGGCGCAGACGCGGAGGGCGGTGCGGATCGCGCTCCAGAGGACCGCGCGCGCGCGGCTGCGCAGGCCGTGCGGGACGGGCGCGTCCTCGAACACGTCGACGCGCGCGAAGCCCGAGGCGAGCAGCAGCTGGCGCAGCGACTGGCGCGTGAATGCGAGCTCGTGCGTGAGGTCGCCGTACCGGACCTGGCCGAAGAAGGGCGATTCGCCGTTCGGGACGTGCACGATCCAGCGCCCGCCCGGCGCGAGCGCGCGGTGCACGGCGTCGACGAGCGGGATCAGCTCGTCGCGCGAGAAGTGCTCGAGCACGTCGAAGGCGACGACCGCGTCGAGCGCGCCGGCGGGCTGCGCCGCGAGCGCGGCGAGGACATCGCCGTGTGCGATGTCGTCGATCCCGAGCGCCCGCGCAGCAGCGACCTGCTCTGCCGACACGTCGACGCCCGCGACGTTCGCATAGCCGCGCTCGCGCGCGACGTGGACGAGCGCGCCGTAGCCGCAACCGACCTCGAGCACGCGCGCGTCGCGGTCGCTCGGGAAGTGCGCGTCGACGAGCTTGCGCAGGTAGGGGAGGCGTGGAGCGAGCCCGGCGAGGGTGGCCGGCGGGTGGGCCTGTCCGGCGGAGACGTAGCTCGCGTACAGACGCTCGCGCAGCGCGTCGCTCATCGAGAACTCCAGTCCCGCTCGTCGGCCGACGCGGTCGCGCGGCGGGGCGAGGCGTAGCACGCCTCACCTCTCGTTCCTACAATGCGGCGCTCCCGCTCCAACGCGCGAGGATGTCCGCCTGTCGTCCGATGCCTCGACACGCCCGCCTGCGCACCTCGCTCCGCTGCGCTGGATCGGCGCCGTCCTTCACGCCTGCCGCGACTTCCCGGGTCGCGACACGCTCCAGGTCCTCGTTCGCGATCGCATTCTCGCCATCGACGCCGAGATCGAGGGCGAGTGGGGGGGCGGACTTCGGTTCGCGGGCAACCCCCACGTCGACTCGAGCGTGCTCGAGCCGCTGCGGCTCCGGTTCGGCGCGCCGTCCCTCGCGCCGGTCTTCGACGCTGCACTGCGACCGGGGGACACGTTCGTCGACATCGGAGCCAACATCGGGGTCTACGCGATGTGGGCGGCGCGACTCGTGGGCGATCGCGGCCGTGTGTTCGCGTTCGAGCCGGTCCCGGGCACGCGTGCGCAGCTCGAGCGCAACGTCGTCGAGAACGGGTTCTCGCAGGTCGAAGTCGTGCCCAAGGGCGTGGGCGCGGAGCCGAGCACGTTGACCCTGCACGTCGTTCCCGGCTCCTCCGGGCTCAGCTCGCGCTATGCGCGCGACGACGCGGCATCCGTCGCAGTCGAAGTCGAGGTCGCGACGCTCGACGCGTTCTTCGCCGGCCGTGCAGCGCCGCGCGCGATGAAGATCGACGTCGAAGGAATGGAGCTCGACGTGCTGCGGGGCGCGGCCGGACTGCTCGCCTCCCCGACGCCGCCGGCGATCGTGTTCGAGGCGCACGCGCCGCACTTCGACCGCGCCGGAACGACCTATGCGTCGATCCTCGCGTATCTCCGCGACGCGGGTGGCTATCGCGTCTTCGCGCTCGGGCCGCGCGGCGTGTGCGCCGAGAGCGTGGACGCGGTACGGCCCGGCTCGGGCGACGTCCTCGCGGTGCGTACGGGCTGGGGGCCGCACGACGAGCTCCTGGCGCGCCTGTCGCGCGTGCGCTTCCAGCTCTGAACGACCCGCCGGAGCGACGCGCCCGCTACGAGCCGCATCCGGCGGTGCGTCAACGCGGGTCGGCCGTTCGCACCGCCTCGATCCGCGGCATCGGGTGGCCGCTCGCGCCGCCGAGCACGGTGTCGACCAGCAACGCGAGCCGGTGG
This sequence comes from Myxococcota bacterium, assembly GCA_041389495.1. NCBI lineage: Bacteria > Pseudomonadati > Myxococcota > Myxococcota bacterium. The sequence goes on from JAWKRT010000005.1 coordinate 22,688, forward strand.
CGGAACGTGTGCTCGCGCAGCGCGCGCGCGCGGCCGCGCTCGGCGATGGCGCGCCGCTCCTCCTCGCGCGGGAGGTAGTGGTCGAGCTTCGCGCGGAGATCCGCCATGTCGCGGAACGAGACGACCTCCTCGCCGTCGACGAAGAGGTCCGCGAGCGCCGGGCGCCAGTCGAGCAGCTGGAAGCCGCCGCAGCCCGCGATCTCGAAGGCGCGCGCGTTGAGACCCCAGATCTCCGCCGGGTTCAGGTTGTTGATGCACACCTTCGCGGCGCGGAAGGCGCGCGCCTTGTCCGCATTGGCGACGTAGCGGTTCTGCACCATCGGCGCGATCGCCTCGGTACGCATCCACAGCGGCGCCGGATGACCCCACAGCTTGACGTCGTAGTCGGCGAGTCGCGCAAAGAACTCCGCGCGATAGGTGTAGAGGTTGCCCGCGGTGCAGATGTCGCACCCGAAGGTCGCGCGTTCAGCGTCCGTGAGGGGAGGAGCGTCGTGTGCCTTCGGGTTGAACGCCTCGGGCAGGTAGTACACCGGCTTGTCGAGGGCTCGGCGCAACACGTCGACCGCATACGGATCCTTGAAGAAGAGCGCGTCGTAGGGGCCGTTCAGGAACCACGCGCGCCCGAAGCGCGAGATCGCGTCGGGGAACCAGAGCGCGATGGGCGCACCGGTCGCCTCGCGTACCCGCTCGATCTCTCGGGGATCGAGGTAGTCGTGGCAGACGATCGTCAGGCCGATCGGTTCGCTCCGCGCGACTTGCTCGAGCCGCCGTGTGAAGCGCGCGCGAGCGGCGGGGAGTCCGCTCGTGAGGTCGGCGAAGCGAGCGCGGACGGACTCGAAGCGCCGCCGGAGTGGCGTCGCATCGACGCGGAACGGAAAGCCGGTCTCGAAGCGGACGACGCGCGACCCCATCTCGGAGAGCGCATCCGCGATGTGAGCCGCGACCCCGTCACTCAGGAACTTGCCGACGACGAGTGCGGCTCCGCTCGGCAGCGGAGCGCCGGGCTCCGTCGGCGTGCGCGACGAGGGCGGAGTTCCGAGCGGCATGCGGGCGAGCCTAGCGAGCCCGGGCCTGCGCGCGCAGGTAGGCGAGCTCGCGGAGCGGGCGGCGACCCTCGATCGCGAGCACGAGCGCGGCGAACGCGACCGGCGGCAGCAGCGGAAGCGCGAGCGGCGGCAGGGCGTCGAGCGCGCCGGCGGCGCTCGCGGTGCGCAGGCCGGGCGCGACCACCGCGAGCACGGCGAAGGGCGTGACGAGGTCGGCGCGCGGAGGCGGCGCGACGCGTCGGCTGGCGCGCTGCCACGCGAGCGCGAGCGATGCGCACGTCGTCGCCAGCAGGGCGGCCGCCATGGCCGCGACGCTCCCGACCCACGCCGCCGCGCCGACGCTCGCGACGAAGACCGCGAGCTGCACGTAGCGCACGCGCACCATCTCGCGCACCGCGCCCGTGCCGTACAGCAGGTTCTTCGCGTTGTGGAAGACGGGGAAGAGCCCGGCGTAGAGCGCGAGCCAGCGCAGCACGTCGCCCACGTCGTCCCAGCCGTCGCCGTAGAGCAGGCGCGCGATCACGTCCGGGAACACGAGCAGCGCGGCCGCGCCCGCGAGCATCGTGCGCAGCAGGAAGTAGTTGGTGAGGCTCCAGGCGCGCGCGAGCCGCGCCGGGTCGCGTTGCACGCGCGCATAGAGGTTGAGGCTCAACCGCTCGACGGGCCGGGTCGCGACGAAGCCCGCCTCCGCGACGAAGCGCCCGGCGTGGTAGTAGCCGGCCGGCTGGTTGCCGAAGGCGAGCGCGACCGCGGCGCGGTCGAGCTGCTCGAGCGCGATCTCGATCGCGCGCGACCAGAACATGGGCCGCGCGAAGTCCATCAGCCGAGCCCTCGCCTCGGTGCTCCACGCGCCGCGAAAGCGGTAGGACGAGACGGAGAAGCTCGCGGCGGCGAGCAGGAGCGTCACGAGCACGTCGCGCCCCACGAGGCTCCAGGCGCCGAGCCCGCGCCAGGCGAGCACCACCGCGACGACGTTCGGCGCCGTCCCGACGACCGTGTTGATGCCGGACACCGCGCCGTAGCGCAGCGAGCGCTCGAGCTCCGCCTGCGGGACCTGCGCGAGCAGCCGGAAGACGCGTGCGAACGCGAGGGCCACGAGCATCCAGCCCGCGTCGGCCGACCGCTGCGCGCCGAGTACGGGCGCGGCGAGGGCGGCGAGCGCGAGACCGGCCGCACCCTGCAGCGCGCACAGCACGAGGGCCGTGTCGTACTCGCGCTGGCCGACCTCCTCGTCGGACTGGATCAGCGCGAACGAGATCGAGAACGCGCCGACCACGTTCAGCACCTGGTCGATCGCGAAGCAGAGCGCGTAGAGCCCGTACTCCGCGGGCCCGAGGAAGCGCGCGATCGGGATCTGCATCGCGAAGTTGGCGGCGTTGACGACGAGCTGGCTGCCGCCGAGGTAGACCGAGCCGCGGACGAAGCTGCCGCCGAGGCTCACGCGCCGTTCGCCTCGCCGCCGGCCCGGGCGACGAAGAGCTCGCCCGCGCCCTCGATCGCGTGCGCCCCGGCGCAGGCCGGGATCCATGCGGCGGCGCCGCGCGGGAGGGGGAGGGCGCGCCCTGCGCGCGCGTCGCGCACGCTCGCGCCGCCGCTCGCGCAGAGCACGATCTCTGCGGTGCCCGGCCCGTCCTCGCGCGCGAGCGGCCCCGACGCGAGGTCGTGCACCTCGAGCGCGAAGGCGTTCGTCGCGGCCGCATAGCGTCGCGAGCCGGGCCGCGACGTCGGCGCCGGGTGGAGCACTTCGGGCGGCCGCGTCTCGAAGTGCAGGTTCGCGAGCAGCTCGGCCGGGTCGACGTGCTTCGAGGTGAGCCCGCCGCGCAGCACGTTGTCGGAGCTCGACATGAGCTCGACGGCGACGCCGCGCAGGTAGGCGTGGATCTCGCCCGCGTCGAGGAAGAGCGCCTCGCCCGGCGCGAGCGCGACGTGGTGCATCCAGAGCGGGGCCAGCACGCCGACGTCGCCGGGGTAGTCGGCGGCGAGGCGCCGCACGAGCTCGGCGCCGGGCGACGCGTCGCGCGCTCCGCTGCGCGCCGCCTCCGCGGCGATCGCGCGCTTGTCGTCGTCGGCGAGCTCGAGGAGCGCGCGGAATCCCGTCGCGACGCCGCCGCGCTCGAGCGCGTCGAGCACGCCGCGCAGCGCGGGCGCGCGCAGCGGCGCGAGCGACTCGTGCACGCGCTCGGCGCGCCGGAAGCCGCAGAGCGCTTCGAATCGCGAGAGCGCGCACACGAGCTCGGGCTTGGCGTGCGGGTCGCGGTAGCGGCGGCGCGGGTCGTCGAGCGCGATGCCTTCGCGGTTCTCGCGCTCGAAGCCGCGCGCGGCGCGCTCGGCGTTGGGATGGGTCTGGATCGAGAGTGCGCGCTCGACGGCGAGCACCTTGAGCAGGAACGGGAGCTCGCCCCGGAAGGCGCGCGCCGTCTCGGCGCCGAGCGCGGCGGCCGGGTCGCGCGCGATCCACGCGTCGAGGGGCGTCGTCTCGACGCCCTCGTCGTCGAGCCACAGCGCGGACGGCGCGCTCGGATGCGCACCGAACCACAGCTCGGCCTCGGGCTCGGGCGTGGGCGACGGGCGGTGGCAGAGCTCGGCGAGTGCTCGGTGCGAGCCCCACGCGTAGCTGCGCACGCGCCCGTGCAGTCGCCGAATGCGGTCCAACGCCCGACCTCTCCGCCCGCCCGGCGCGCGGGCCCGGGCCGGTGCGCGCCGGATCGGACGCCGGCGCCCGTGTGCGCGCGCGTGCCGGTGGGTAGCGATTCCACAGCGACTTCACTACTTCCCGGCGCGCATGTGCGGCATCGCCGGCATCGTCCACCACCGCCGCTCGACCCGCGTCGACGAGGGCGAGCTCGTCGCGCTGCGCGACGCCCAGACGCATCGCGGCCCGGACGACGCCGGCGCCTGGCTCGACCCGAGCGGGCGCATCGGGCTCGGGCACCGGCGCCTCTCGATCATCGATCTGTCCCCCGCCGGCCACCAGCCGATGGCGACGGCCGACGGCCGCTTCCACGTCGTCTTCAACGGCGAGATCTACAACTTCCGCGCGCTGCGCAGCGAGCTCGAGCAGGACGGTGCAGTCTTCCGCACGGGCTCCGACACCGAGGTGCTGCTGCACGGCTACCGCGCGTGGGGGCTCGGCCTGCTCGACCGCCTGCGCGGCATGTTCGCGTTCGCACTGTGGGACGCCGAGACGCAGGAGCTCGTGCTCGCGCGCGACCCGCTCGGGATCAAGCCGCTCTACACGTGCATCGACGGCGACCGGCTCTGCTTCGCGTCGGAGGTGCAGGCGCTTCGCGGCGTCGTCGACGACGGCGGGCTCGACGTCGAGGCGCTCGCCCGGTACCTCGTCTGGGGATCGATCCCCGCGCCGCGCACGCTCTACCGCCGCATCCGTGCGCTGCCGGCCGGCGCCTACCTGCGCGTCGGGCGCGGCGGCGTCGACGGCCCGCACGCCTACTACGCGCTCGAGGACGCCTTCGGGCGCGCGCGCGCCATGAGCGACGTCGAGGCCGGCGTGCGCATCCGCGAGCTGCTGCGCGACAGCGTGCGCGCGCACCTCGAGGCCGACGTGCCGGTCGGGGCCTTCCTGTCCGGCGGCGTCGACTCGTCCGCGCTCGTCGGGCTGCTCGCCGAGCGCGACGCGCAGGTGCGGACCGTGACGCTGTCGTTCGACGTCGCGGCGCTCGACGAGGGGGAGCTCGCGCGCGAGGCCGCCCGCCAGTACGGCACCGACCACCGCGAGGTGCCGATCCGCGCGGACGACGTCCGCGACCGCATGCCCGATGCGATCCGTGCGCTCGACCAGCCGTCGGTCGACGGCGTGAACACGTACTTCGTGTCGGAGGCGGCCGTGCGCGCGGGCCTCAAGGTCGCCGTATCGGGCGTGGGCGGCGACGAGCTCTTCGGGGGGTACGGCACGTTCGATCGCATTCCGCGCATCCGCCGCGCGCACGACCGGCTCGACGTCGTTCCGCGCTTCGCGCTGCGCGCGGCGGCGCGCGCGGCGGAGTGGCGCGTCGGCGGGAGCGTCGCGGGCCGCGTCGCGAAGGCCCTGCGCCACGGCGGCGACGACGCGGGCGCCTACTTCGTCGAGCGCTCGATCTTCTCGGAGCAGGACGTGCGGCGGCTGCTCGCGCCCGACCTCGCGCACGCGGCGGAAGGCGCGGTCGACGAGCTGCGCGCGACCGTCGACGTCGCGCGCCTCGACGAGCGGGAGCGCGTGAGCGCGCTCGAGCTTTCGCAGTACCTGCGCTCGCAGCTGCTGCGCGACACGGACGCCGTGAGCATGCGGCACTCGCTCGAGGTGCGGACGCCGCTCGTCGACCGGACGCTGCTCGAGTCGCTGTGCACCGTGCAGCCGCAGCAGCGCCGCATGGGGCCGGCGAAGCGCTTCCTGCGCGAGGCGCCCGTACCGCCCGTTCCCGACGCGCTGTGGAACCGGCCGAAGCAGGGCTTCACGCTGCCCTTCGATCACTGGCTCCGCAGCGGCGGCATCGAGCTGCGCCTGCCGCGCCACGAGGCCCTGCGCCCCGACGCGATGCGCGCGCTCGAGCGCAGCTTCCGCGCAGGGCGCCTGCATTTCTCGCGCGTGTGGCTGCTGCACGTGCTCGCGCACTTCCTCGAATAGCGAGGCGGCTGCTAGCATGCGCGCCGCGCGCCGCGCCGCCGCGCGCGACATCCGCCGGAGCGCCGCCGTGCCCACGCGATCGCCGCAGCGAGCCCCGTCCGTGTCCGCGCCGCGCGTCCGCGCGCGGCGCCGCCGCGCGGTGGCCGCGCTCGTGCTCGTCGCCGCGCTACTGGTCGCCTCGCCCGCCGCCGCCTACATCGACCCGGGTACGGGCAGCATGCTCGTGCAGGCCCTCGTCGCGGGGGTCGCGGGCGCGGCGCTCGCGACGAAGACGTACTGGCGGCGCATCCGGGCGTTCTTCGGCGGCGCGCCGGACGACGACGCGGCCGCGCGGCGCGCGCCGGACGGGCGCGACGGAGCGGCGCGGAGCGAGCCGGACGACGCGTGACCCACGCGGCGGCGGCAACGCGCGACGGCGCCTCGTTCCGGGACCCGAGCGGCTTCGTCTTCCGGCGCGACGGCGTGCTGTACCGCCAGGTCGCCGCCCGCCATGCCGCGCACTACCGGCGCGCAGTCGATTCGGGGCTGTACGTCGATCTCGCGCGCGAAGGTCTCCTCGTCGCGCAGGAGGAGGTCGGCCTCGAACACGCGGCGGCGCCGGGCGCCGTCGCCGTGCTGCGGCCCGAGCCGTTGCCCTTCGTGTCGCACCCCTACGAGTGGGGCTTCGCCCAGCTGCGCGCGGCGGCGCTGCTCACGCTGCGCGTGCAGATCGAGGCGCTCGCGCGCGGGATGACGCTCAAGGACGCGAGCGCCTACAACGTGCAGTTCGTCGGGCACCGGGCGGTCTTCATCGACCACCTCTCGTTCGAGGTCTACGAGCCGGGGCGTCCCTGGGTCGCCTATCGCCAGTTCTGCGAGCACTTCGTCGCGCCGCTCGCGCTCGCGGCCCACGGCGACGTGCGCTGGCTCGCGCTGCTGCGGTCGTGGCTCGAGGGCGTTCCGCTCGACTTCGCGTCGCGCGCCCTGCCGTGGCGAACGCGGCTGCGGCCGGGTCTCTTCGCGCACCTGCACCTGCACGCGCGCTATCAGCGCGCGCACGCCGACGACGCGCGCGCGCCCGCCGAAGCGGGCCGGGCCGCGCGCGCGCGCGTGAGCGAGCGCGGGATGCAGGGGCTCGTCGCGAGCCTCGAGTCGACGGTGCGCGGGCTCGCGCTCGCACTCCCGACGACGGCCTGGGGCGACTACTACGCCGACACGAACTACGACGACGCGGCCTTCGCGGCGAAGCGCGCGGCGGTGGCGGGCGCGATCGACGGCGTGCAGCCGCGCCTCGTCTTCGACCTCGGCGCGAACACGGGCGTGTTCACGCGGCTCGCGAGCGAGCGCGGCGCCTACGCCGTCGCGTTCGACGTCGACGCCGCCGCGGTCGAGCGCGCGTACGAAGGCGCGGTCGAACGGCGCGACGAGCGCCTCCTGCCGCTCCGGCTCGACCTCGCGAACCCGAGCCCCGACCAGGGTTTCGCGCACGACGAGCGCGCGTCGCTCGCGTCGCGCGGGCCGGCCGACCTCGTGCTCGCGCTCGCGCTCGTCCACCACCTCGCGATCGGGGCCAACGTCCCGCTCGATCGCATCGCGGCGTACTTCGCGCGGCTCGGGCGCGCGCTCGTCGTCGAGTTCGTGCCGAAGTCCGACTCGCAGGTCGCGCGCATGCTCGCGACGCGGGAGGACGTGTTCCCCGACTACGCACGGGCGCCGTTCGAGGCCGCGTTCGCGCCCTGGTTCGCGATCGAGTCGGCGACCGCGATCGAGGGCTCGGAGCGCGTGCTCTACCGCATGACGCGGCGGGCGGGCTGACGCGCGCGATGGACGCGTCCGCGCGCATCGTCGTCGACGGCTCGACCGCCGTTCGCGGAGGCGGCTTCACCTACCTCGTGAACGTCGTGCCCCACCTCGTCGAGATCGCGCCCGAATGGCGCATTCGCGTCGTGCTGCGCCATCCGCCGCTGGTGCGCGCGATGCCGCAGGCGCCCAACCTCGAGATCGACGTGCTGCCGGCGGCAGGGTGGCTCGGCGCGTTCCGCTTCGTGTACCTCGAGGCGGCCCGTCGCGCCGCGCGGTGGGGGGCCGACCTGTACTTCTCGGCGGCCGAGTGGACGCCGCTCGCCGCGCCCTTCCCGACGATCGCGAGCTTCCGCAACCCGAACGCCTTCACGCGCCTCGACCAGGGCTGGCCGCTGCACCAGCGCATCCGGCTCGGGACGCTGCGTGCGATGGCCGCGCTCTCCGCGCGGCGGAGTGCGCGCATCCTCTTCGTCTCGCACGATTCCGCGCACTGGATCGGCGATCGGATGGGGATTCCCGAGGCAAAGCGCCGCGTCGTCCACCACGGCATCGACGTCGAGGCGTGGTCGCAGCCGAGCGGGGCGCGGCCGCTCGCACGGCCGTACTTCCTGTCGGTGAGCTCGATCTACCGCTACAAGAACTTCGTGCGGCTGATCGAGGCGTGGACACGCGCGGCGGCGGTCGAGCCCGAGCTTCCCGACCTCGTGATCGCGGGCGACGCGCACGACGCGGTGCACGCGCGCGACATGCAGCGTGCGCGCGAGGCGGCCGGCCCGCGCGCACCGCGCATCCACCTGCTGGGCGAGGTCGCGTACGCGGACGTGCGCGCGTGGTACGCGCACGCCGACGCCTTCGTCTTCCCGTCCTACCTCGAGACGTTCGGCCACCCGCTCGTCGAGGCGATGGCGAGCGGTCTGCCCGTGCTCGCCGCCGACATCCCCGTGTTCCGCGAGATCGCGGGCGATGCCGTCGCCTACGCGGACCCGTTCGAGGTCGCCGCGCTCGCGGACGGGCTGCTCGCGCTGGCGCGCGACCCCGCGCGCGCGGCCGCGCTCGGTCGCGCCGCGCGCGAGCGCGCCGCGGGCTTCACGTGGCGTCGGAGCGCGGAGGGGCTGCGCGGGCTGTTCGCCGAGGTGCTCGCCGAACGCTAGGCGCCCGTCGTCCGCGCGAGCGTGCGCTCGAGGAACGCGAGCATGCGGCGGGCGAGGGCGTCGCGGACGAACTCGCGCTCGACGAGCGCGCGCCCGTTGCGCGCGCGTCGCGAGGCCTCGGCGGGCTCGCGCTCGATGTGCTCGATCGCGGCGGCGAGCGCCGCGGCGTCCTCGGGCGGAATGGCGGTGCCCGCGTCGGCCTCGACCACGAGGCGCCGGCACTCGCCGTCGGGTGCGGCGAGCACGATCGGCCGCTCCTGCGCCCAGAACTCGAACAGCTTCGACGGGATGACGGTCTCGAAGACCGGGAGGTCGCGGAGCAGCACGAGCAGCACGTCGCTCGACGCGATCCACGCCGGCACCTCGGCGCGCGGGCGCAGCCCGAGCAGGTGCACGTTCTCGAGCCCGCGCTCGGCGACCTCGCGCTCGAGGGCCGCGCGGTCCGCGCCGTCGCCGATCAGTGCGAATGCGATGCGCGCGTCGCCACGGAGCCGCTCCGCGGCGTCGAGGATCGTGCGCAGGCCGTGCGCGAGGCCGAGCGTGCCGATGTACGCGACCACGCGCCGGCCCTCGAGACCATTCGCGCGCAGCAGCGCCTCGTCGCGCGGCTGCGGTGCGAAGAGATCCGGGTCGATGCCGTTGTAGACGAGCTCGATCCGTTCGCGCGCGATGCCGCGACCCGCGATGTGGTCGATGAACGCGCGCGTGTTGACGACGATGCCGGCGGCGCTCCGGTAGAGCGCGGTCTCGACGGCCTCGAGCACGCGCACGATCGCGGGGGAGCGCAGCTGGCCGAGCTGCACGATCGAGTCGGGCCACAGGTCGCGCACCTCGAGCACGAACGGGCGCCAGCGCAGCCACGACACGACGGCGCCCGCGAGCCCGCAGAAGAACTGCGGGCTCGTCGCGACGACGACGTCGGGCCGCTCGACGCGCAACGAGGCGAGCACGGCCGTGATCGCGAACAGCACGTAGTTCGCGGTGCGGCGCAGGAAGCCCTCGTTCGCGGTCACGTACATCCACGTGCGCACGACGTGGATGCCGTCGCGCTCCTCGCGCTGGAGCCAGCGGTTCTCGTAGCCGGGGAAGAGCTCGCCGCGCGGATGGTTGGGGACGCCGGTGATCACGGTGACGTCGTGACCGTCTGCGGCCCAGCGGCGCGCGTGCTCGTGAGTGCGGTTCGCCGGTGCGTTCACCTCCGGCGGGAAGTAGTGCGTGAGGAAGAGGATCTTCACGACGTCGCGCCTAGCGGGGGAGATACGGATCGAAGCGCGGGGTGAGGTCGCGCGCGAGATCGAGGATCGCGCGCTCCGCGGCCTCCTCGTCGCCCGCCTCGCCCTCGCGGAAGGGGGCGGTCAGCCGCACGAGGGCGCCGTCGCTGCGTCCGCGCGTCGCGCGATCCCAGAACTTGTACAGGATGACCTCGTGATTGCGCGCGAAGACGCGGCCGTTCGACTGGTACCAGAAGTACACGAGCGAGCGCGCGTCGCCCTTGGCGATGACGAAGCGCTTGGCCTCGCCCTCGAGGCCGCCCGAACGGATCGGGACGATCGCGCGGTTCATGATGCTCCAGCCGCCGCCCGGCAGGCAGTGCTCGGGCGGATGGATCGACGTCACCTTGTCGCCGCTCTCGTCGTAGCGCCGCACCTGGCTCGCGTGGTAGCCGACGTAGACGGTGACGGAGCGCGCGTCGCGGGGATCGCCCGCGTCGCGCGGCGCGAAGTCGCACAGCAGGTAGTCGGTGACGCCGAGGACGTCGTGGACCTCCTGCTCCATCTCGAGCGGCCGCGCACAGCTCCACGCGGCGAGGTCGCGCGGGAACGCCGCGAACGTCTCGCGCGGCGGCACGACCTCGCGCGTCCCGAGATAGGAGTAGACGAACGCGTTGAGCGCGATGAACGCGAAGGCGGCGGCGATCCGCGTCACGCGAGCGCCCTCCGCACGCGCGCGGGGAGACGCCTCCAGAGCTTCGAGAGCAGCGCCGCCTCGGCGAACAGGATCGCGAGCGCGATGACGTAGGTGGCGACACCCTGGAGCTCGTGCACGACGCCGGTGGCCGCCTGCTCGCCGTACGCGTGCGCGAGGACGCCGGTCAGCGCGACGCGGAACGCGTTCACCAGGATCGCGATCGGGATCGTCGATGCGACGAGGATGGCGCGTTCGCCGAGCGACTTGCGGAAGAAGTACGCGAACAGGACGCCGACCGTGACGAGCGCCGTGAGCGAGCGCAGGCCCGAGCACGCCTCCTCGACGAAGAGCGACGTCTGCGCGAGGTGGATGATGTTGCCCTCGAGGAGCACGGGGATGCCGAGCGCCTGCATCGCGGCCACCGCGGCCCGCGCCGCGACGAGCTGCAGCGGGAAGGCGACGACGTTCACGAGCGACTGCGGCAGCGGGATCATCAGGAAGAGGAACAGGAGCGGGAAGGCGAGGATCCGGAACACCTCGCGTCCCAGCAGCAGCAGCACGAGACCGATCAGCGACAGCACGAAGCCCGCGCGCATCGTCGTGAGCTCGACGCCGAGCCTTCCGACCGCGAGCGATGCGACGCCGAGCGCGAGCGGGACGAGGCCGAGCCAGCTCCCGTCGAGCGCGACGCGCCGGAGCTTCGCGCGCCGCTCCCACGCGAAGTAGAGCGCGAGCGGGGCGACGATGAACGCGTGCTGGTAGTCCTCGACCTGCGTCCAGTGGAGGACCATGTAGCGGAGGATCTGGCCGTACACGGCGACGAGTGCGGCGACGGCGGCCGCGAAGGCGACCCAGGTGCGGGAGCGCGCGCCCGCGTCGGCCGGGCGTCCGCCGCCGCGCGCCGGCGCGCTCGCGCTCATCGCGCTCCGCCGAGGTCGCGTTCGAGGACGTCGACGATGCGCTGCGCGGCGCGGCCGTCCCACTTCTCGGGGATGCGGCCCGCCTTCGTCTCGCCGGCGAAGAGTCGCGCGAGCTCGCGGCGCAGCACGGCCGAGTCGAGGCCGACGACCGTGTTCGTCCCGTGCGTCACGGTGACGGGGCGCTCGGTCGAGTCGCGCAGCGTGAGGCACGGGACGCCGAGCGCGGTCGTCTCCTCCTGCAGGCCCCCCGAGTCCGTCAGCACGACCTTCGCGTCGCAGACGAGCGCGAGGAACTCGAGGTAGCCGAGCGGCTCGAGCGCCGTGAAGCGCGGTGCGCGGCCGAGCCCGAGGCCCTCGATGGCCTTCGCGGTGCGCGGGTGCACGGGGAAGACGACGGGCAGCCGCTCGTTGAGCTCCTCGAGGATCTCGACGAGCTCGCGAAGGCGCGCCGGATCGTCGACGTTGCTCGGGCGGTGGAGCGTGACGGCACAGTAGGCGCCCGGGTCGAGGCCGAGCCGCGCGAGCACGTCGAGCCCGCGCGCGCGCTCGACGTTCGCGAGCAGGGTGTCGATCATGACGTTGCCCGCGAAGTGGATGCGCTCGCGCGGGATGCCCTCGCGCAGCAGGTTCTCCTCGCCCGCGGGCTCGGTCGTGAACAGCCACTCGCACACGACGTCCGTCATCAGCCGGTTGATCTCCTCCGGCATGCGGCGGTCGCCGCTGCGGAGTCCGGCCTCGACGTGCGCGACGGGGATGTGGAGCTTCACCGCGGCGAGCGTCGCGGCGAGCGTCGAGTTCACGTCGCCCACCACGAGCACGGCGTCCGGCCGTCGCTCGACGAGCTCGCGTTCGATGCGCGCGAGCACCTCCGCCGTCTGCGCGCCGTGCGCGCCGGACCCGACGCCCAGGTTCACGTCGGGGCGCGGGATCCCGAGGTCGCGGAAGAAGCCCTCCGACATCGCCTCGTCGTAGTGCTGGCCGGTGTGGACGAGGACGGGTTCGAAGCTCGCGCGCGCGTGCATCTCGCGCAGCAGCGGCGCGATCTTCATGAAGTTGGGCCGGGCGCCCGCGACGGCGAGGATGCGGATCTTCCGGTTCGGCATGCGCGCGCTGGTCTCCTCGATCCGGGACGGCCGCCGGACTTTCGTCGCGGGCGGGGTCCACTCCTTAGGGGTTCGGGGGGGCCGTCGTCCAGTCCCGCGCCGTCACCGTCTTCCGGCGTCCGTGCCCGTCGGGCAGCGCCTCGTCGCGGCGCCGCTGGGCCGCGAGCGGCCGCTCCCGCGACCGTCCCGTTCCGGGGCGGGAGGAATCCACATCGGATCGGATGCGCTCCCACCCGCAAGCTGGGTGTCCAGGTGCGCGTCGGCGGTGGCGGTTGCGAGAAATTTCGCTGTAAACGCGCCACCTGTGCCGCCGAAGAGGGAACCTACGTTCCCAGAGGAGACTCTTCTTCCCACAACGAGAAGAATCTTTCACACTTCGGGGCCCTTCTGCAGCTCCGGAGCGGTTCAGGCCCGGAGGAAGTCCCTAGCGCCGGTGCGCTCGAGGCCGCGGATCCGGAAGCGAATAACGAGCCGGCCGCTGCGAGCGCTGCCCGGAAAGGGACCCAGCCGGGTGAGGAAGACAGGTTCCATGGCGGAACGATTTCGCGTCCTGGTGATCGACGACGACCCGGGCATCCGGGACTACCTCGAGGCCGCGGTCTCGCGGCAGGGGTACGAGGTGTCTTCGGCCGCGACCGGCGAGGACGCGCTCGCGAAGCTCCACGAGTCGCGCCCCGACGTGATCACGCTCGACGTCGTGCTCCCCGGGATGGATGGGCTCGAGACGCTGCGCCGGCTCAAGCAGCGGCTTCCCGACGTCCCCGTCGTCATGCTCTCGGGCCACGGCCAGGCGCGCACGATCGTCGACGCGATGCGCCTCGGCGCCTCCGACTTCCTGCGCAAGCCGTTCGAGGTCGAGGAGCTCGAGATCGCGTTCCAGAAGGCGCTCGAGAACTCGAAGCTCAAGGAAGAGGTGGCCGAGCTGCGCGGTCGCGTGAGGAGCGAGGCCGAGATGCTCCTTCTCTGGGGGGACAACCCGCGGATGAAGGAGGTCCGCGAGATGATCGAGCAGGTCGCGGACACCGACATCACGGTGCTCATCCGCGGCGAGAGCGGCACGGGCAAGGAGGTCGTCGCCCGCGCGCTCTACCAGCTGTCCGGTCGTCGCTCGCGCACGTTCGTGAAGGTGAACTGCGCGGCGCTGCCGAGCGAGCTCCTCGAGAGCGAGCTCTTCGGCTTCGAGAAGGGCGCGTTCACCGGCGCCCAGAAGCGCAAGCTCGGCAAGTTCGAGTACGCGAACCAGGGCACCATCTTCCTCGACGAGATCAGCGAGATGCACCCGTCGCTGCAGGCGAAGCTGCTGCAGGTGCTCCAGGACGGCGAGTTCTCGCGGCTCGGCGGCGAGGCCGACGTCAAGGTCGACACGCGCATCATCGCGGCGACGAACCGCAATCTCGAGGAGGCGGTCAAAGAGGGAAGCTTCCGCGAAGACCTCTACTACCGCCTCAACGTGGTCACGGTGAACCTGCCTCCGCTCCGCGAACGCAAGGACGCGATCCCGCTGCTCGTCGAGCACTTCCTCGAGAAGTACAACGAGCAGTACCGCAAGTCGGTCGTCGCGCTGTCGGGCGAGGCCGTGGGACTGTTCATGCAGTACCACTGGCCCGGCAACATCCGCGAGCTCGAGAACATGGTGAAGCGCATCGTCGTGCTCGGGAGCGAGCAGGCGGTGCTGTCCGAGATCCACCTCGCGGAGCCCGAGGAGGCCGCGGCCGACGGCGGCGACATGCTCGACCTCTCCGCGCTCGGCGTCGACTTCGACGACGAGGACACGATGGACCTGAAGGCCATCTCGAAGCGCGCGGCGCAGATCGCCGAGAAGCGCGTGATCGAGAAGGTGCTCGGGCAGACGCGCTGGAACCGGAAGGAGGCCGCCGAGCGGCTCAAGATCTCCTACAAGGCGCTGCTCTACAAGATGAAGGAGAACGGCCTCTCGGAGGGCCGGTGAGGACGATGGGACGCGAGCGCATGGACATCGGAACGACTTCGCCGCTGCGCGCGGGGGCCCTGTGCGGTGCAGCGCTGCTCGCGAGCCTCACCGTGCTCGCGTGCGCGACGCCCGTCGAGCCCCCGCCCCCCGACCGCGTCGTCGGCGAGGTCGAGGAGTACGTGATCGGCATCCCCGACGTCCTCCAGATCACGGTCTGGAAGCAGGAGCAGCTCACGACCGAGGCGCTCGTGCGCAGCGACGGGAAGATCTCGATGCCGCTGCTGCAGGACGTGCAGGCCGAGGGGCTCACGCCCGACGAGCTGCGCGCCGTGATCGAGGAGCGCCTCGCCGAGTTCATCGTCGCGCCGCACGTGAACGTGCTCGTCAAGGACATGCGCAGCAACGTCGTCTCCGTCGTCGGCGGCGGCGTCGCGCGCTCGGGCCTCGTGCCCCTCCAGCGCAACACGCGCGTGCTCGACGCGATCGCGACGATGGGCGGCTTCACGCCCTTCGCGCGCAAGGGCGACATCCGCGTGCTCCGCAACCGCGACGGCCGGCAGGTCCAGTACGGCTTCGACTACGACGCCTTCATCAAGGGCCGTGCGCCCGGCTCGAACATGCTGCTCGAGCCCGGCGACACGGTCGTGGTCCCGGACTGACCGCCGTGGACTGCCGCGCGATGCGACACGGCCGGCGCCGCGCCGCCCTCGGAGGGCTCGCGATCGCGTGCCTCTTCGGTGTGCGCGCGTCCGCCGAGGAGGCGCGCTTCTCCGTCGTCGTCGACAACGAGTACAACTCGAACGTCGTGGGTCGTGCGCGCGGCGAGATCGATTCGTACCTGGTTCGCCTCGGGCCGTCGCTCGAGCTGAGCGACCCGTACGGACGGTTGACCTATGCGACACGCTATCTCGGTACGTACGCCTGGTACGCGAACGCATCCGGGCTCGACGCGTACGAGCAGCAGCTCGACGTCACCGGAGGCTACGCGCTCTCACCCCGCACGCGGATCGACGTGAAGGAGACCTTCCGCGATCTCCGCAACATCCGCTTCACGATCGACGAGAGTCGCAACGGCGCCGACACGCTCGACGGCGAGCGCGATCGGTTCCTCCGGAACACGCTCGACCTGCGGGTTCGGCACGCATTCTCCCGTCGCATCAGCGGCTCGATCGATCTCCAGAACGACTGGATCGACTTCGACGACGACCGGTTCCGCAACGACGCACTCACCATGGGGGCACGAGGAGGCCTGTCCTATCAGCTCACGCCCGCCGACTCCGTGGGTGTCTCGGGCGGATTCGCCTACCAGAGCTTCGCGTCGGTGAGAGGAGTGGCGGGCTCGCGGTCGCGCATCTGGGACGCCGCGCTCACGCTCGAGCACGTCTTCGACGAGTCGTTCCGCGTCGCCCTGTCTGGGGGACCGAGCTTCGTCGAGACCGATTCGGACACGCGCATCGCGTTCGAGAGTCCGTCGAGGAGCAGCGGCGACCCGCCGGAGTACCGCGACATCAACGCGTGCGACGTGCAGATCGGAGTGGGGCTGTTCCTCGCGAGCAGCTGCGACTCGCTTCCGGCAGGAGCCGCGCCGGCGTCGGGAACGTCGATCGTTCGCATCGCCCTCCCCGGTGCCGAGCCGACCCGCAACGACGCCACGTTCTTCGCGAGCGCGCTCCTCTCCAAGCGCTGGCAGGAGTTCGAGGTCACGCTGCGGTATTCGCGCGCCCAGTCGGTCGTGTCGGGCGAGGGCGGAACCTCGGTGCGCGATACCGTCCGCTTCAATCTCGACTATCGGATCGACGACCTCTGGAACGTCTTCGCCGGCACCGCGTGGACCCGCCGCGAACGCCTCGGGACGAGCGTCCAGGTCGCGGACGTCATCGTCACGGCATCGGCCACGGACCCCGGTTTTGCCTTTCCGGTCGCCGTCCTTACCGTGCGACGCCCCCGAAGTGCCCAGAACGAGCAGTTCACGACCGTGATCGGAACGACGAGGCGCTTCTCACGCCACCTCTCGGCCACGCTGGACTTCCGGCACCGCCTGCAGTCGCGCGAGAGCGCGGTCAACGATCAGCGGAACGTGCAGTGGTTCATCGTCGCTCTGCGACTCGACTACGACTTCGCCCCCATCCGCTTCTAGAGACGCACAGGAAGACCAGGTAGACAGGCCATGAACGTCGAATCCGGATTCCAGCTCGACCTCGCCGGAGCGCTGCGGCGCCGCGGTGTGATGATCGCTGCGACGGCAGGACTGATCTTCCTGGTCGGATTCTGGATCGCGATGGCGCTGCCCAACGAGTACCGAGCCTACGCGACGCTGCTCGTGCAGCCCCAGACGGTCGACCAGGGCCTGGTGAAGACGACGGGTGCCGAGACCGACCTCAACGACCGCCTGCACTTGATGAGCGCCCAGATCCTGTCGCGCCCGCGCCTCTCGCGCGTCATCGACGACCTGGCGCTCTACGAGGACGAGTCGCGCAGCATGACGCGCGACGAGGTCATCGACCTCATGCGCGACAAGGTCGCCGTCGTACCGGTCCTTCCCGAGCTCGAGGCGACGTTGCGGACCCGACGCGACATCGAGATCAACACGTTCCGCGTCGAGTTCGCGTCGGGCGACGCGCGCGTCGCGGCCAACGTCGCGCAGCGTCTCGCCAACGACTTCATCCAGGAGCACATCAGCGAGCGCGTGCAGGTCTCGCAGAAGAGCCTCGACTTCATCGCCGCCGAGCAGGAGCGGCTTGCGAAGCAGATCGCGGACGTCGAAGCGCGCATCGCCGAGGTCAAGGACGCGAACCCCGGGAGCCTTCCCGAGGACATGATGCAGACGCAGCGGCTGATCGAGCGCGCACACGAGGCGAAGCGGGTCGCGCAGCGGGACCTCGACACGGCGCGCAGTGACGAGGCCTTCTGGGGCAACCAGGCGAGAGCGAGCGACGGGGGCTCGGAGGACGTGAGCCCCGGGCGACGCCTGCAGCAGCTCGAGCTCGCGCTCGACGCGCTGCGCGCGCGCGGCTTCACGGAGAAGCACCCGGACGTGATCGTCACGCTGCAGGAGATCGCGGAGGTCAAGGAGAGCATCCGCCAGGACGCCGCCCGCGGCGCGCCGGCCGAGGGCGAGCCGAAGACGGCGACCCAGCGCGGCGCGCTCGCGCAGCAGCAGAGGGCCCAGACGCGAATCCAGACCGCCGAGCTCGAGATCGAGCGCCTGGATTCGACGATCGCGGACCTGCAGAAGCAGCTCGAGGCGACCCCGCGCGTGGCCGAGCAGCTCGAGGCGCTCACGCGCTCGCACCACTCCCTGAGTCAGCAGCTCGGCGACTTCAACAACCGCCGCCTCGAGGCCGAGGTGCGCGCGAACCTCGAGCGACGACAGCTCGCCGAGCAGTTCCGCGTCATCGAGCCCGCCTTCCCTCCGATGCAGCCGAGCGCGCCGAACCGCATCGTCATCCTGGTCGTCGCCCTGATGATCGGCATGAGCCTCGGCGTCGCGGCGGCCGTGGTGGCCGAGAGCGCGGACAGCTCGGTGCACGGCCCCGTCCAGCTGCAGAACGAGGTCGGCATCCCGGTGCTGGCGAGCATCCCGGCGATCCTGCTCGCACCGGACATCGCGGCGCGGCGGCGCCGGTGGCTGCGCAATCTCGGGGTCGCTGCGGCGATCACGCTGTTCATGATGCTCGGCGGCGTCGTCTCGTACTTCGTCGTCAACGGCGCGTCGGGAGGAGCGGTGGTCGAGGCCGACGACGAGGGCGCAGCAAAGGTGCGCGATCGCGCGCTCGATCTCCTGCGCGAGCCGGGTGCGCGGCGCGGCGACCGCGGCGGCGAAGCCGAGCCGGAGCTCTGACGTGTACCGGGAGTTCTACGGCTTCGTCCGCGACCCGTTCGAGCTGACGCCCGACCCGTCGTTCCTGCACCTCGGCGAGGCGCACCGCGAAGGGCTCGCGACGCTCGTCTACGGCGTGCGCTCGGGCAAGGGCTTCGTCCTGCTCACGGGCGAGGTGGGGATGGGCAAGACGACGCTGCTGCACGCGCTGCTCGGACAGCTCGATGCCGCGACGCCGTCGGCGTTCATCTTCAACCCGCGGCTCGAGCCACTCGACTTCCTGCGCATGCTGTTCGAGGAGCTCGGCATCGAGCAGAAGTGCGCGACGAAGGCGGAGTACCTGCTCGCGCTCAACCGGTTCCTCATCGAGAGGCTCGAGGCGGGAAGCCCGACGCCGCTGCTCATCGTCGACGAGGCCCAGAACCTCTCGGCCGAGATGCTCGAGGAGATCCGGCTGCTCTCGAACCTCGAGACGCCGCGCTCGAAGCTGATCCAGATCATGCTGGTCGGGCAGCCCGAGCTGAAGGAGATGCTCGCGCGGCCGGAGCTCCGACAGCTCCGCCAGCGCATCGCGCTGCGTCACGACCTGCGGCCCTTCGACGAGGCGGAGACGGAGCGCTACATCGCCGACCGGCTCGGGAAGGCGGGATACACGGGAGGCGGCCTGTTCAAGAAGGCCGCCCTGCGCGCCGTGCACGAGGCGTCCGGAGGCGTTCCGCGCCTCGTGAACTCGCTCTGCGACGGCGCGCTCCTGCTCGGCTACTCGCGCGGGCAGCGGACGATCGGGGCGGATGCGGTGCGCGAGGTCGCGGCCGACCTCGAGCTCGTGCCGCGCGCCGATGGCGACGGATCGAAGGGCGCGGAGTCGTCGTCGCGTCGACGAGGTTGGCTCGGGCTCTTCCGCTAGGCGGGCGAGAGCGATCGAGCGAGGAAGGGCGTATGGCCAAGGTCTACGAAGCGATGAAGCGCGCCGAGGAGGAGCGCAAGCGGAAGCTCGGCGCGGACGCGTCGGCGCCGGCTCCCGTGCACTGGGACGACGCCGCGAGCGACGTCCTCGACGAGCCCCAGCCGCGCGCGTCGTTCTTCCAGCGCTGGTTCCGGCGCAATCCCACCAACGCCGTGATCGACACGGCCAACGACGTCAACAAGCGGAGGATCGCGATCCTCCAGCCCGACTCCTACGTGGCGGAGCAGTTCCGGATGCTGCGCGGCCGGATCGATTCCGTCGCGGCACAGCGGCCGATCCGCACGATCGCGGTCACGAGCGCGAATGCGCACGAGGGCAAGAGCACGGCGTCGATCAACCTCGCCATCGTCACGGCGATGAGCCTCGGGCGACGCGTGCTGCTCGTGGACTGCGACCTGCGCCGCCCGAAGATCGCGACCTCGCTCGCCATCGATGCCCGGGCCGGGCTCGCGGAGATCCTCCTCGATCGCAACACGCTCGACGAGGCCGTCGTGAAGGTCGACAACCTGAACCTCGACGTCGTCGGCGTGCGGTTCCTCCCGCCGAACCCGTCGGAGCTCCTGGCGTCCCCGCGCATGCAGGCGTTCATCGAAGAGGCGGCGTCGCGCTACGACCGCGTCATCTTCGACACGCCGGCGACGCTCGGGCTTCCCGACGCGAAGATCGTGAGCGAGCTCTGCGACGGGCTCGTGATGGTCGTGCGCGCGGACGTCACGCCGCGCGAGGACGTGCACGCGGCACTCGAGGTGCTCGACCGCCGGCGCGTGCTCGGCCTCGTCCTGAACGGCGTCGACCAGACGCGCGAACGCTACGGCTACTACTGATCTCGCGCGCCAGGTGCCAACCCCCCGAGGCCCTCGTGAACCCGTTCCAGCTCATCCTTCCGTTCGTCGTGGCATGCGCCGTTGCGGCGATGTCGACGCCGGTCGTGTCGCTGCTCGCGCGGCAGATCGGCGCGATCGACCGGCCGAACGAGCGCAAGGTGAGCCGGCGCGAGGACATGCCGCTGCTCGGCGGTCTCGCGGTCGCGCTCGGGTGCGCCGTGGGGCTCGCGGCGGCCGTGATCGCGCTCGGCGAGGACTACGTCCGGATCGCGCAGATCGAGGGCTTCCTCGTCGGCGGCTTCGCCGTGCTCGCCGCCGGCGTGCTCGACGACCGGTGGACGCTCTCGCCGTGGGCGAAGCTCGCGTTCCAGGTCGGCGCCGGTCTGCTCGCCGTCCGCTACGGCTACGTGATCGAGTCGTTCCGCGAGCCGCTCACCGGCGAGGTGTTCGATTTCCCGTTCTGGTTCGCCGCGATGATCACCACGTTCTGGATCGTCGCGGTCTCGAACGCCATGAACCTCATCGACGGCCTCGACGGCCTGTCGACCGGCGTCGGCGCGATCATCGCCGCGACGCTCGCGATCATCTGCGCGCAGGCGGACCAGCCGGTCGGCATGATCCTCGGCGTCACGCTGGTCGGTGCGCTGCTCGGCTTCCTGCCGTTCAACTTCCCGCCCGCGCGCATCTTCCTCGGGGACACGGGCGCGCTCTTCATCGGCTACTCGCTCTCGCTCGTGGCGCTCGAGGGCTACGTCGGCGGCTACCGCAAGGCGTCGATCATGGCGTTCCTCGTGCCGCTGCTCGCACTCGCGGTTCCGCTGCTCGACACGGCGCTCTCGATCCTCCGCCGGTGGCGCGCCGGACAGCCGATCTTCGACGCCGATCGCCAGCACATGCACCACCGCCTGCTCGAAGCCGAGGGCTCCGACCGCGGCGCGGTGCTCGCGCTCTACTTCCTGACGGCGTGCTTCTGCGTGATCGCCGTGTCGTTCACGAAGCTCGAGGGCTCGGCAGCGTTCGTGTTCCTCGTCGCCGTCGTCGTGCTGACGGCGCGCCTGCTGCGGAACCTCGGTGTGCACCGCGCCGACGCCGCGAAGGCGACGCCGAAGGGAGGGAATGGCGCGTGAGCCGCGCACTCATCACGGGCATCACGGGCCAGGACGGCTCGTACCTCGCCGAGTTCCTGCTCGAGAAGGGCTACGAGGTGCACGGCATGGTGCGCCGCTCGAGCACCGAGACGTTCGAGCGCATCGCGCACCTCGAAGGGAAGGTCGTGCTCCATCAGGCCGACCTGCTCGACCCGAGCTCGCTCGTCGACGCCCTTCGGCGGTCGCGGCCGACCGAGGTCTACAACCTCGCGGCGCAGTCGTTCGTGCCGACGTCGTGGGCGCAGCCGTCGCTCACCGGCGAGTTCACCGCGCTCGGTGTCACTCGCCTGCTCGACGCGGTCCGCCAGGTCGACCCGACGATGCGCTTCTACCAGGCGTCGAGCTCCGAGATGTTCGGCCGCGTGCGCGCCACGCCGCAGAACGAGGACACGCCCTTCTACCCGCGGAGCCCGTACGCCGTCGCCAAGACCTACGGTCACTACATCACGGTGAACTACCGGGAGAGCTACGACCTGTTCGCGGTGTCGGGAATCCTGTTCAACCACGAGTCGCCGCGCCGCGGTCGCGAGTTCGTGACGCGCAAGGTCACGGAGCACGTCGCGCGCATCAAGCTCGGGCTCGCCGACGCGCTGCCGCTCGGCGACGTCGAGGCGAAGCGCGACTGGGGCTTCGCCGGCGAGTACGTCCAGGCGATGTGGCTCATGCTGCAGCAGGGCGCCGCCGAGGACTACGTGATCGGAACGGGCGTGCAGCACTCCGTGCGCGACTGCTTCGAGATCGCCTTCGCACGCGTCGGCCTCGACCCGGCGGACTTCGTCCGCGTCGACGAGCGCTTCCTGCGGCCGGCCGAGGTCGACACGCTGCTCGCCGACCCGCGCAAGGCGCAGGAGAAGCTCGGCTGGCGCGCGCGCGTCTCGTTCCGCGAGCTCGTCGAGATGATGGTCGACGCCGACGTCGAGCGGCAGGAGCGCGCGAGCGGGCGGCGCATCGGAGGCCCCGGGACGCGATGAGCGCGCGCGAGCACGTGCTGGTGACGGGAGCGGCGGGCTTCATCGGCTCGACGCTCGTCGATCGCCTGCTCGCCGAGGGGCGGACGGTCGTCGGCCTCGACTCGTTCGACCCGTTCTACCCCGCTCCGCTCAAGCGCGCGAACCTCGCCGCCGCCGCCGCGAGCTCGCGCTTCGAGCTCGTCGAGGGCGACATCCGGGACGCCGCGCTCGTGGAACGGCTCTTCGCGCGCGGCTTCGACGGCGTCGTGCATCTCGCCGCGCTCGCCGGCGTGCGACCGAGCCTCGAACGTCCGGCCGCC
This sequence comes from Myxococcota bacterium, assembly GCA_041389495.1. NCBI lineage: Bacteria > Pseudomonadati > Myxococcota > Myxococcota bacterium. Next base: position 45,178 of record JAWKRT010000005.1, read on the forward strand.
TACGCCGACGTGAACGTCAACGGGACGACGATCCTGCTCGAAGCCGCGGTGCGGCACGGTGCGCCGCGCTTCGTGTTCGCGTCGTCGTCGTCGGTCTATGGCGAGCGCAGCGACGGGCCCTTCCGCGAGAGCGACCGCGTCGACCATCCGATCTCGCCGTACGCCGCGACGAAGAAGGCGGGGGAGCTGATCGCGCACGCCTTCCATCACGCGCACGCCCTGTCGGTCGCGTGCGTGCGCTTCTTCACGGCCTACGGTCCGCGCCAGCGGCCCGATCTCGCGGTGCGGAAGTTCGCGGAGCGCATGCGCGCGGGCGAGCCGGTTCCGGTGTACGGCGACGGCTCGGCACAGCGCGACTTCACGTACATCGACGACGTCGTCGACGGCGTCGTCCGCGCGCTCGATCGCGGCCCCGAATGGGGCGTCTTCAACTTCGGCGCGGGGCGGACCGTGACGGTGGCCGAGATGATCGAGAGCCTCTCGAAGGCGCTCGGCGTCGAGCCCCGCATCGAGCGCCTGCCGCGGCAGACGGGCGACGTGTCGAAGACGTGGGCGGACATCGAGGCCGCGCGGGTCGCCCTCGGCTACGCGCCGCGGACGAGCTTCGACGACGGCATCGCGCGCTTCGTCGCGTGGCTGGAGGTGCAGGCGTGAGCGCGGATCGCGTGCTGGTCACGGGAGGAGCCGGCTTCATCGGCTCGCACCTGGTCGAGCACCTCCTCGCGGAGGGGCTCGAGGTCCGCGTGCTCGACGACTTCTCGCGCGGCTCCCGCGCGAACCTCGCGGCGGTCGGCGCGGCGGACTGCGAGATCATCGACGCTTCCGTCTGCGATGCGGACGCGGTCCATCGCGCCGCCAAGGGCGTCCGCTGGATCCATCACCTCGCCGCGATTCCATCCGTGGTCGAGAGCGTCGCGCAGCCGGCGCGCACGAACGCGATCAACGTCGAAGGGACGCTGCACGTCCTCGACGCCGCGCGGGCGTCGCGCGTCGAGCGGGTCGTGTTCGCGTCGTCCTGCGCGATCTACGGCGACGGGCCCGAGCTCCCGAAGCTCGAGACGCTGCCCCCCCGGCCCGCGTCCCCGTACGCGCTGCAGAAGCGGACGTGCGAGCAGTACTGCCGGCTGTACGGCGAGCTCTACGCGCTCGAGGCGGTACCGCTGCGCTTCTTCAACGTCTTCGGCCCGCGACAGGACCCGTACAGCGACTACGCGGCCGTGGTCCCGCGCTTCGCCCTGGCGGCGGTGCGCGGGGAAGCGGTGCGCATCTACGGCGACGGGGGCCAGACGCGCGACTTCGTCTACGTGGGCGACATCGCGCGCGCGTGCCACGTGGCCGCGCAGACCGCCGGCATCGCCGGCGAGATCATCAACGTCGCGCGCGGCGAGGCCACGTCGATCTCCGAGCTCGCGGAGCTCGTCGGTCGCTGCGTGGGACGTCCGCTCGCGATCGAGCACTTCCCCGAGCGCGCGGGCGAGGTGCGCGACAGCGTCGCCGACACCTCTCGCGCGAGTGGACGCATGGGCTTCCGGGCGGCGGTCGACCTCGAAGAGGGGCTCCGTCGCACGGTCGAGAGCTTCACGAAGGCCGAGCTCGACGAGGCGGCCGCGGCGGGCGCGCGCGCGCCCGAACGAAGGGAGAGCGCACGATGAACGTCACCGTCGTCGGATCGGGCTACGTCGGGCTCGTCACGGCCGCCTGCTTCTCCGAGTTCGGTGTCCGCGTGACCGCCGCCGACAAGGATGCGGACAAGATCGCTGCGCTCGAGCGCGGCGACATGCCCATCTACGAGCCCGGGCTCGACGACATCGTCGTGCGCAACGTCCGCGCCGGCCACCTCACGTTCACGACGGACACCGCGGAGGCGATCCGCAACGCGCTCGTCGTGTTCATCGCGGTCGGCACGCCGCCGGCGGCGGACGGAAGTACGGATCTCGCGTTCGTCGAGTCGGTCGCGCGCGAGATCGGCCGGCAGATCGACGGCTACAAGGTCGTGGTCACGAAGAGCACCGTTCCGGTCGGGACGGCGGCGCGCGTGCGGGCATGGATCCAGGAGGAGCTCGATCGCCGCGGCGAGCCGGCGAACTTCAGCGTCGCTTCGAACCCGGAGTTCCTGCGCGAGGGCGCCGCGATCGGCGACTTCATGCGGCCGGATCGCGTGGTGATCGGAACCGCACCCGGCGACGAGCATGCGCTCGCGATCCTCCGCGACCTGTACCGTCCGCTCTATCTCAACGAGACGCCCTTCGTGCTCACCAACGTCGAGACGGCGGAGCTCTCGAAGTACGCGGCCAACGCGTTCCTCGCCACGAAGATCTCCTTCATCAACGAGCTCTCGGGGCTCTGCGAGCGCGTCGGCGGCGACGTGCAGGCCGTCGCGCGCGCGATGGGCCTCGATCGGCGCATCGGCTCGAAGTTCCTGCACGCGGGGCCGGGCTTCGGCGGCTCGTGCTTCCCGAAGGACACGCTCTCCGCGGCGCACTTCGCGCGCGAGCTCGGACAGCCGTTCGAGATCGTCGAGGCGACGATCCGCGTGAACGAGCGCCAGCGCGAGCGCATGGTCGAGAAGCTGCTCGCGGCGTACGAGGGCGACGTCCGCGGCCGGACCTTCGCCGTGCTCGGCCTCTCGTTCAAGCCCGAGACCGACGACATCCGCGAGGCCCCCGCGATCGGGATCATCCGCGCGCTCCTCGCGCGCGGAGCGTCGGTGCAGGCGTTCGATCCGCAGGCGATGGCGGCCGCCAGCGCCGCGCTCCCCGACGTGACGATGTGCAAGGACGTCTACGAGGCGTGCTGCGATGCCGATGCGCTCGTCATCGTGACCGAATGGAACCAGTTCCGGATGCTCGATCTCGAGCGCGTGAAGGAGCGGCTGCGCGACCCCGTGATGTTCGACCTCCGGAACATCTACGACCCGGCGCGCATGCGCGAGGCCGGCTTCCACTACGTGAGCGTCGGGCGCTGAAGCGTGGCGCGTTCGAGCTCGACCTCGCGGCACTCGGACGCCGCGCCGCGCGCGGGCGCGAACGTGCACGCCGTGATCCTCGCGGGCGGCGCGGGAGAGCGCTTCTGGCCCGCCTCGCGCCGCCACCACCCGAAGCCGTTCCTGCAGGTGGTCGGCGGCAAGTCGCTGCTGGCGGCGACGCTCGAACGCGCGCGGCACTTCGCGCCGCCGGCGCGGACGTGGATCGTGTGCGGGAGCGAGCACGCCAGCGCCGTGCGCCGCGCGGCCGGACTGCCGCGCGGGCACGTCCTGGTCGAGCCGCGGCGTCGCAACACCGCGCTCGCGTGCGCGTGGGCGAGCCACGTCATCGCCGAGCGCGACGCCGACGCCGTCGTCGCCGTGCTCCCGGCCGACCATCACATCCCCGACGCGCGCGCGTTCGCACGCGACGTGCGCGCCGCGGCCGCCGCCGCGGCGTGCGAAGGTGTGCTCGTCACGCTCGGCGTCGTGCCGACGCGTCCCGACACCGGGTACGGGTACATCCAGGTGGGCGCACCGGTCGGGCCCGCGCACCCGCGCCTGCGGCGCGTCGCGCGCTTCGTCGAGAAGCCCGATGCCGCCCGCGCGCGACGCTACCTGCGCGGTGGTCGGCACCTGTGGAATGCGGGCGTGTTCGTCTGGCGCGCGGAAGCGCTCCTCGGCGAGGTCGAAGTCTGCGCGCCCGATCTCCACCGTGCGCTCGCGCCGCTTCGAGGCGCCTCCGCGCGCGGCCGCGCGGCGATCGAGGCGACCTATCGGCGCGCGCCATCGCTGCCGGTCGACGTCGCGGTGCTCGAGCGCAGCCGGCGCGTCTGGACCCTCCCCGTCGACTTCCACTGGAGCGACGTCGGGACGTGGGCATCGCTCGCCGCCGAGCTCGGTGTCGACGCGCGAGCCGGCGTCGCCGGGAACCGGGTCGTCGCCGGCGATGTCCTCTGCGACGGCGCCGCGGGAAACCTCGTGTGGGGCGATCGGCGGCTGATCGCATTGCTCGGTGTAGAAGGGCTCGCGGTGGTCGATACGGGCGACGTGATTCTCGTCACCCGGCTCGAGCGCAGTGCGGACGTAAGGCGCCTCGTCGCCGAGCTCGGAAGGCGCGGACGGGCCGATCTCACCTGAGGACGGCATCCTCCCGCAAGCCGGCGGCGAGTACCGGGGCGGGACCGGAAGGGGAGGGGTCGCTCATGTCGACGCGTTCGGAGGCGCTCGAGTCGCTTCGCTCCATCCAGCTCTTCAGCAAGGTTCACGACGACGATCTCGAGGCGCTCGCGCGCGTCGTGATCGAGCGTCGCTTCCCCAAGCACACCACGATCGTCGAGGAAGGGCTTCCCGGCGACTACATGTACGTGATCCGCGAAGGACGCGTGAAGGTCACGAAGGCGTCCGACGACGGGCGCGAGAAGATCCTGAGCTTCATGGAGACGGGGCACTTCTTCGGCGACATGGCGTTGTTCGACCAGGAGCCGCGGTCGGCGAGCGTCAAGACGCTCGAGGACTGCCGCGTGCTCGCGCTCTCGCGGCGCGACGTGCTCGACGTGCTTCGCCGCAGCCCCGACTTCGCGCTGTCCGTGATCGGCGCGCTGATCGCGCGGCTGCGCGAGACCGACGAGCAGGCGAGCTCGATGTCCTTCCAGCGCGTCAAGGCCCGCACCCAGGGCCTGCTCGACCGCATCGCGAAGACCGAGGCCGACGGGCGTCGCATCACGCCGGCGCTCACCCACCAGCAGATCGCCGACATGATCGGCACCTCGCGCGAGACCGTCACGCGCGTGGTCAAGCAGCTCAAGCAGGACGATTGGCTCCAGCAGGAGGGCAAGCGGTACGTCGTGCCCGTCGAGGGCTTCGACGCCGGCTACTCCTCCTGATCGCGCCCGCCGCGCCGCGCCTGCTCGCGCGGCCGTTCCCGCTCCTCCAGCACTCCCGCGCGCGGGCCGACACGGCCGGTCATGGGCGACGCGGGAAGCGAGCCGATCTTCGCGAACGCGCCCGCGATGCGGGAGGCGGTCGACGTCGCACGTCGGGTCGGCCCGGCGCGCTCGACCGTCCTCGTCACCGGCGAGACGGGCACCGGAAAGGAGCTCGTCGCCGCGCTCGTCCACGCGAGCTCGCCGCGTCGCGGCGGGCCGTTCGTCGAGGTGAACTGCGCGGCCGTCCCCGACACGCTGCTCGAGTCCGAGCTGTTCGGACACGAGCGCGGGGCCTTCACGGGAGCCGAGCAGCGCCGCCGCGGGCGCTTCGAACAGGCGAGCGGCGGCACGCTGCTCCTCGACGAGATCGGCGAGCTGTCCCTCGCGACGCAGGCGAAGCTGCTGCGCGTCCTGCAGGACCAGGCATTCCACCGGCTCGGCGGCACGTCGCTCCTGCGGACGGACGCGCGCATCGTCGCCGCGACGAACCGCGACCTCGAGGCGTGCGTCGCCGAGGGCGCCTTCCGACGCGACCTCTACTACCGACTCGCCGTCGTGCCCATCCACGTTCCCCCGCTGCGCGAGCGTCCACAGGACCTGATGCCGCTCGCCGAGCACTTCCGCGCGCGCTTCGCCCAGGAACTCGAGCGCGACGTCCGGTGTTTCAGCCCCGGCGCGATCGATCGGCTCCGCTCGCACGCGTGGCCCGGAAACGTGCGCGAGCTGCGGAACGCGATCGAGCGCGCGGTGCTGCTCTGCGAGGAGTCGCGGATCGACGCCGAGGACCTCTCGCTCGAACGATCCGGCCTGCGTGAGGCCGACGCCGGCTTCCGACTGGAGCTGCCCGACGGCGGCGTGTCGCTCGACGCGATCGAGCGTCGCGCCGTGCAGCTCGCACTCGAGCGAGCAGGCTATGTGCAAAAGGACGCGGCACACCTGCTCGGAGTCTCGAGGCGCAAGCTCAACTACGCGGTCCGGCGCATGGGCATCACGCATCCCACCTGGCGCCGGAACCGCAGCCGTTCGGACGGCGACACCTAGGCTCGGGCGCCGGCCACCCACGCGGAGGCACCGGCGCGCGTCTCCGCCGGGCTCGGGGCGTTCGCTCTTGCTGCCGGCGGGCCCATCGGATAGGTAGGGGCCCGCTCCAGGACCGGGATCGCCCGAATCCGCACCACGAGGACCGTCGCGATGCGTCTTCCGAAGCTCCGCTCCCTCCTCCCCGTTCTCTCCGCGGCCGCGCTGTGTCTCGCGCTCGCGGCGTGCAAGAGCGACGAGCAGAAGCTCGCGGAGTTCCTCGATCGCGGGAAGCAGGCGCTCGACGCCGAGAAGTACGACGAGGCGGTCATCGAGTACCGCAACGTCCTGCAGCTCGACCCCAATCATCCCGAGGCGCACTACGCGCTCGCGCGCTCCTACACCGCCTTGCAGAAGCTCAAGGAAGCGTACTGGGAGCTGCACGAGGCCGTCCGTCTCGACCCGTCCAACATCGACGCGCGCGTCTCGTTCGCGCAGTTCTCGCTGCTCGCGAAGGACTACGAGGAGGTGCTCGCGCAGGCGGACGCGATCGTCGCGCAGGAGCCCGATCGTGCCTCCGCCTACACGCTCCGCGGCGAGGCGCTCACCGCGCTCGAGCGCTTCGACGAGGCGGAGCAGGCCTTCGCGAAGGCGATCGAGGTCGCGAAGCCCGAGGACGCCCCGTCGCACCTGTCGAACATGGTGCAGTTCCAGAGCCGGCGCGGGAACCTCGAAGCGGCGCGCACGTACATCGACCGGCTCGTCGAGCTCGAGCCGAGCTTCCGCTCGTACTCGATCCTCGGGCGCCATCTCGTTCGCACCGGCGAGTCGGCCGGGGCGGAGGCGGCCTTCAAGAAGGCGCTCGAGGTCGCGAAGCAGTCGCGCTCGGTGGGCTACCGGAACCTCGCGGGCTTCTACTTCAACGAGGATCGGCTCGGCGACGCGGTCGCGACGCTCGAGAAGGGCATCGAGGTCGCCGACGACGACGGCAAGCTCGACCTGATCTACCTGCTCGCGCGCTTCTACATCTCGCAGGGCGACACGGAGAAGGCGGACGCGCTCGTCGAGCAGGCGACCGAGGCGAAGGCGGACGACGCGCAGCCGTGGCTCGTCCTCTCGGCCTATCGGGGCCGCCAGTCGGACTTCGACGGTGCCCTCGCGGCCGTGGACAAGGCGCTCGAGATCGACCCGAAGAACCGCGCCGCGCAGCTTCGCAAGGCCGAGCTCAAGGTCGACACGGGCTATCGCAACAAGGACGATGCCGCGATCGCCGAGGGCCGCGCGATCGTCGACGACGTGCTCGCGGTCGAGCCCTCGAACCCCGAGGCGCTCTTCGTCCGCGCGAAGATCGAGATGGCCGAGCTCGACCCGAAGGCGGCGGCCCAGACGCTGCGCTCGGCGCTCGACATCCGGCCGGACTGGGCGCAGGGGCGCTTCGTGCTCGGCTCGGCGCTCATGCTGCTCGGCGACCAGAACGGCGCCCGCGCCGAGCTCGCGCGCGCCGTCGAGCTCGACCCCGCCCTGCTCGAGGCGCGCCGCGCGCTCGCGCGCATCCACTCCGCGCTCGGCGAGCACGAGTACGCGATCGAGCAGGGGCGCGCGTACCTGCGCGAGAAGCCGGACGATGCGGCCACGCGCATCCTCGTCGCGCAGAGCCTCGTGAACCTCGGCAAGCGCGACGAGGCGTTCGCCGAGCTGTCGAAGATCCCGGAAGCCGATCGCGACGCCGACTCGTGGTACGCGGTGGGCCGCATGAACATGGTCGAGGGCAAGCTCGACGCGGCGCGCGAGGCGCTGCTCCGCGCCGATGCCGGACGGCCGAACCACCCGGACATCCTCGATGCGCTGCACCGCATCGACGTGCGGACGGGTCGCCTCGACGAGTCGCTCGCGCGCATCCGGAAGGCCGTCGAGGCCGAGCCCGAGAATCCGAAGCTGGCGATGCTCGAGGGCAACGCGGCGCTCGCACAGCGCGATCTCGCGGGCGCCGAGGCGGCCTACAAGCGCGCGGTCGAGCTCGACCCCGCCGACTCGTCGGCGTTCCAGCGGCTCGCGGGCTTCTACAGCATGACGAACCGCCTCGACGAGAGCGTCGCGACCTTGCAGCGGTCACTGGAGAAGAACCCGAACGACGCGCGCCTCCACGAGCGGCTCGCGACCCTCCTCGAGTACCAGGGCAAGGTCGACGACGCGATGCGCCACTACGAGGAGGCGATCGGGCTCGACTCCTCGCTCGGCGAATCCAAGAACAACCTCGCGTACCTGATCGCCGAGAAGGGCGGCGACCTCGATCGCGCACTCGATCTCGCTCAGGAGGCCAAGGCCCTGCTGCCGGACAACCCGAGCGCGGCCGACACCCTCGGCTGGGTCCTCTTCAAGCGCGGCATCCCGTCCGCGGCGATCGGCTACCTGCGCGAAGCGGTCGCCGGGTTCGGTGCCGAGGACGATCGCCTCGGGATCGTCCGCTACCACCTGGCCCAGGCCTACGAGGCGAACGAGCAGCCCGACAAGGCGCTCGAGACGCTCGAGGAGGCCCTCACCGCCGCGCAGCGCGGCGCGTCCAAGGGGCGTGAGCCGTCCTGGCTCGCGGACGTCCGCACGATGGCGGAGCGCTTGCGCAAGTCCTGACGCGGGCGCGTTCCTCACCGGGCCGCGCACCCCCGCGGCCGAGACTCGGTGAACCTCGATTGGAGCGGGCGCGGCCATCGGCCGCGCCCGCTCTCGCGTTTCTGTGGGCCCGCCCCCGTGACCCGGGGCACGAGCGGCCCCCCTCCGACCGGCGGGAGCCGCCCCGAAGCGTCAAGCCGCGATCGGGTGGGACCGATAGATGCCCGCAACACGTGGACTCGCGGAGCGCATTGCGCGTTCCGTTCGCTCGTGCGTCGGCCGGTGGGGCCGCGCGCGGCGACGAGGTGGCACGCCGACCGGCGTGCACGCGCGCCGCTCGGATGCGGCGAGCGTGGGAGGGGATCGCATGAATTCCTGGACGCGCGCGCTCGTGGCCTGCGCCGCCCTGTTCCTCGCGCCCGGTGCTTTCGGCGCCGACGATGGCGCGTCGGACGCCGGTTCGGACGCCGGCTCGGTCTGGGAGCTCGACAGCGGCGATGGTGCAGCTGCGCTCGCCCCGACCGAGGTCGCGCCCGCGGCTCCCGCGCCCATTCCCGCCGCTCCCGCGGACGACACGAGCGACGCCGACGCCGCGACGGTGGCCGAGGTCGCAGTGCCCGCCGCACGCGTCGAGTCGGCCGATCCCAGTGAAGTCGCGCCGGTTCCGAGCGCGGCTCCCGCACCTTCCGTCGAACCCTCGCTGCCCGCGTCCGCGTCCGTCGCGCGTCCTGTCGTTCGCTCCGGCACGCCCGCGGTGGACGCTGAGGGTCGTCGCGGCGTGATCCACGTGGTCGCCCGGGGCGACACGCTGTGGGCGATCTCGAACGCCTACCTGAAGACGCCGTGGGTGTGGCCGAGCGTCTGGAAGGACAACGGCGACATCGCGAATCCGCACCTCATCCATCCCGGCGAGCACATCTGGATCAGCTCGACCGAGATGCGCAAGGTGACGCCCGCCGAGGCGGCCGAGATGATCGAGGCGCAGTCGGAGCTCGAGGTCGCCTCGGACGTCGAGCTCGGCGAGGAGCTCCCGGCCGCGATCGACGAGGAGGAGATCGCGTTCGACGAGGAAGCCGCTCCCGCCGCGATCGGCGACGAGGACGTGATCGCCGTGGCGCCGCCCCCGTCGGTCGCGCTCTCTCGCGCACTCCGCATTCCCGGCGTCGACGTGTGGAGCTACGTGAGCGAGGACGTGCTCGAGGGTGCCACGAGCATCGTCTCGAGCGTGTCTCCGCGCACGCTGCTCTCGCAGACGGACACGATCGTGATCGGGCTCGGCGAGGGCGAGACGAAGGTCGGTGACCAGTTCGACGTCTTCGTCAACGCCGACCCCGTGCGCGATCCGCGCACGGGTCGCACGCTCGGCTACTACGTGGACGTCGCGGGCTGGGTCGAGGTGACGCGCGTCGAGGGCGACGCCGCGGTGGCCGAGATCCGCCAGTCGACCAGCGAGATCATGCGCGGGTACCGGCTCGTTCCGCGCGAGCCGATGCCCGAGGAGTTCGCGACGAAGGCGGCGCCGACCGATCTAGAGGCCCGCATCGTCTACGCGCCGAAGCGCCGCACGCAGCTCGGGAACCTCGACTACGTGTTCATCGATCGCGGCAGCGTCCACGGCCTCGAGATCGGCTCGGAGATCACCGTCTACGAGAGCGGAAACGTAGTGCGCGACCGCGCGCGCGGCGTCGACGTCCGCACGCCCGACAATCACGTGGCCGACCTCGTGATCGTGAGCGTCCAGCCGACGTCGGCTGCTGCGTTCGTGCTCGAGGCGCGCCGCGAGCTGCACATCGGCGACACCATCCGCAGCGGAGCCGTGAGCACGGTGACGATGCGCTGAGGGGGCGGCGCACCCGCGAGAGCGGGTACGCGGGAAGCGTCCGGAAGGGCGGCGCGGGCGACCGTGCCGCCCTTCGTGCTACTGAAGGACTCCCCGGTCCCCGGGACGCTCCCGTGCCCGATCGCTCGCACGTCCCCGCTTCGCGTCCGCCGTCCGGCCGGCGCGCCGGCGGCTCCGTTCTCGACTCCGCTGCCGCATCCGAGGGGCGCGCGCCCGATGCCGAGGCGAGCGCGCCGCTCGACCCCACCGATTCCCGGCCCCACCGCCGCGCCGAGCTGCTCGCGTGGCTGCGGCTGCAGGCGGCGCTCGGACTGCGTCCCGTCGACGCGATCGAGGGCCTCCGCGCCGGGCATGCGCCCGACACCCTGTGGCGGCTCGCCGACGCGGCGGGGCGGGCGCGGGCGCTTCGCGTTCGCGAAGGCGGCAGCGCGTGGCGCGCTCTCGTCCGTCACCGCGTGTGCGCCGTGCCCTGGTCGTCGCCCGCGTATCCCGCGCGGCTGCGGCCGCTGCGCGATGCGCCGCCCCTGCTCCTCGTGCAGGGCGACTGTGCCGCCTGGCGCCGCCCCTGCGTCGCGATCGTCGGCGCCCGCGCCGCGACGGGCTACGGGCGGGGCGTGGCGCGCGAGCTCGCCCGCGCGCTCGCGGCGCGCGGCGTCGTCGTCGTTTCCGGGCTCGCGCGGGGCATCGACGCGGCGGCGCACGAGGGCGCGCTCGATGCGGAGGGGGCGAGCATCGCCGTCCAGGCGCGCGGGCCCGACGACGTCTACCCGGCCGCGCATCGCGCGCTCGCGCTGCGCCTGCGCGAGCGCGGCGCAGTCGTCACCGAGCTCGGCCCCGGCGTAGCGCCGAGGCGCGCGTTCTTCCCGCTGCGCAACCGGCTCATCAGCGCGCTGGCCGGGGCCGTCGTCGTCGTCGAGGCGCGCCGGCGCAGCGGCTCGCTCGTCACCGCGCGGCACGCGGCCGACCAGGGCGTCGAGGTCCTCGCGGTTCCCGGCCGCATCGACGCGCCGACGAGCGAGGGAACGAACGAGCTGCTCCGCGACGGGGCGGCCGTCGCACTCGGCGCCGACGACGTGCTCGCGGCCCTCGGCATGGATCCGGAGCCCGCACCCGGGCCGTCCCGCGCCGCGGAGGCGGCCGACTCGCCGCTCGTGCGCGCGCTCCGCGATGCCCCCGCGACGCGCGACGAGCTCGCGGCACGGCTCGGCGCGCGTCCCGAGGCGCTCGCGCTCGAGCTCGCCGAGCTCGAGATCGACGGCCGGATCGCGCTCGAGCGCGACGGGAGGCTGCACGTTCGCACGCGCCGCTAGACTCGCCGGCCGAGCACGGAGGCCTCGGCTTGCCCACTTCGTCCACGAGCGGAGCTCATACGCGTGTCGCGGTCGTCGGCGCGGGGCTCGCGGGCTGCGAGGCCGCGTGGCAGATCGCGTCGCGCGGTGTTCCGGTCGTCCTCCACGAGATGAAGCCGCTGCGCCGCTCGCCCGCGCACGTCGCGGACGGTTTCGCGGAGCTCGTCTGCAGCAACTCGCTTCGCGGCGCGTCGCTGCACAACGCCGTCGGTCTGCTCAAGGAGGAGATGCGGCGACTCGGGTCGCTGGTGATGCGCGCCGCGGATGCGACGGCGGTGCCCGCCGGACGCGCGCTCGCGGTCGACCGGCTCGCGTTCTCGGAGTACGTCACCGACGCGATCGCGCGCCATCCCGCGATCGAGGTGCGGCACGCGTGCGTCGATCGGCTCCCCGAAGACGCGATCGCGGTGCTCGCGACCGGGCCGCTCACCGCACCCGAGCTCGCGCGCGAGCTGCGCGCGCGCACGGGCGAGGAGGACCTGTACTTCTACGACGCGATCGCGCCGACGATCTACGCGGACTCGATCGATCTCGACGTCGTCTTCCGCGCCTCGCGCTACGAGAGCGACGGCGACGGCGACTACCTCAACATCCCGCTCGATCGCGACGGCTACGAGGCGTTCGTCGACGCGCTGCTCGAGGCCGAGGCCGTCCCGCTCCACGCGTTCGAGGCGGAGCTCTACTTCGAGGGCTGCCTGCCCATCGAGGAGATGGCGCGCCGCGGCCGTCAGACGCTCGCCTACGGACCGATGAAGCCAGTCGGCCTCGTCGACCCGCGCACGGGCCGGCGTCCTCACGCCGTCGTGCAGCTGCGACAGGAGGACAAGGCGGGCGCGCTCTACAACCTGGTCGGCTTCCAGACGAAGCTGCGGGTGGGCGCCCAGCAGGCGGTGTTCCGCGCCTTGCCCGGGCTCGGGAACGCCGTCTTCGCGCGCTACGGCTCCGTCCACCGCAACACGTACGTGAACGCGCCGCGCTGCCTCGCGCCGTCGCTCGAGCTGCGCGGCCGTCCGGGGCTCTTCGTCGTCGGACAGATGGCGGGCGTCGAGGGCTACGTCGAGTCCGCGGCACTCGGGCTCGTCGGCGGCGTCAATGCGGCGCGACGCGCGCTCGGTCTCCCGCTCGCACTGCCGCCCGAATGCACGGCGCACGGCGCGCTCCTGCGCCACCTGCGCGACGCCGACCCCGCCCACTTCCAGCCGATGAACGTGAACTACGGACTCTTCGAGCCGCTCGCCGCGGAAGGCGGGGCCGCGCGCGGGCCCCGCCGGATGCGCCGCGCCGAGCGCAACGAGGCACTCGCCGCGCGCGCGCTCGATGCGATCGCGCACCACGCGACGCTCGTCGCGCCCGAGGGCGAGCGATGAGCGGCGGAGGCCGCGCGGACGCGCCGGCGCTGTCGCCGCGCTGGTCCGCGGCGATCGCGGACTTCGCGCGCCACCTGCGCGTCGAGCGCAACGTGTCGCCCCACACGATCCGCGCGTACGTCTCGGACGCCGAGCAGTTCGCGCGACACGCCGGTGTCGCCGCGCCCGGGGAGGCGACGCCGACGCAGCTGCGCGCGTGGCTCGCGAGCCTGCACCGCTCGCACGGTGCGGCGAGCATCGGGCGCAAGCTCTCGGGCGTGCGTGCGCTCTATCGCTTCCTCCTGCGCGAGGGCGCCGCGGCGCGCGATCCGAGCGTCGGCCTTCCGGCACCGAAGCAGGCGTCGCGGCTTCCGCGCCCGCTCGGCGTCGACGACTGCGAGGCGCTCGCCGACGCCGATGCACGGGCGGCGACCGACGAGTCGTCGCGCGATCGCCTGCGGCGGCTGCGCGACCGCGCGCTCGTCGAGCTGCTCTACGGGACGGGGATCCGCGTCGGCGAGCTCGTCGCGCTCGACGTGCGCGACGTCGACCCGGCCGCGCACCAGCTGCGCGTGCTCGGGAAGGGACGCAAGGAGCGCGTCGTGCCGGTGCCCGCGCTGGCGCTCGAGGCGCTGCGGGAGTGGCTCGATGCGCGCGCGCGGCCCGGGGTGCTGGGCGAGCCGCTCTTCGTGTCGTTGCGGCGCGCACGCGCGCGGGAGACCTCGGAAGCGCGCGGCGCGCCGGACGTGCCGTCGCCCGCGCGGCGGCTCTCCGACCGCGAAGTGCGTCGCGTGCTCGCGCGCCGCGCGTCGCGCGCGGGCATCGACGACCGCGTCCACCCGCACCGGCTGCGCCACAGCTTCGCGACCCACCTGCTCGACACGGGCGCTTCGCTGCGCGACATCCAGGAGCTGCTCGGCCACGCGAGCCTGTCGACGACGCAGAAGTACACCGAGGTCTCGGTGGAGCACCTGCGCACCGTGTACGACGGCGCGCACCCGCGCGCGCGCCGGGGGAAGGAGTGACGGAGTCGTGATGCCCGGAGAGCGAGTGCGCTCGACCACCGTCGTCGCCGTGCGCGGCGGCGGTCGGATCGCGATGGCCGCCGACGGCCAGGTGACGGTCGGCGACACGGTGATGAAGCAGCGCGCCGAGAAGGTGCGGAAGCTCGCGAAGGGCGGGGCGGTGGTCGGCTTCGCGGGGGGCGCGGCCGACGCGCTCACGCTGCTCGAGCGGCTCGAGGCGCGGCTCGACGCGCACCCCGGCCAGGTCCGGCGCGCGGCGGTCGAGCTCGCGCGCGACTGGCGCACCGACCGCATGCTGCGGCGCCTCGAGGCCATGCTGCTCGTCGGCGATCCGGACACGCTGCTCGTCGTCTCGGGCAACGGCGACGTGATCGAGCCCGACGACGGGATCGCCGCCATCGGCTCCGGCGGAAGCTATGCGCTCGCCGCCGCGCGGGCGCTCGCGCGGCACACCGACCTCGACTGCGAAGCGATCGCGCGCGAGGCGCTCGGCGTCGCGGCCGAGATCTGCATCTACACGAACGCCGACCTCCACCTCGTCGCGCTCCCCTAGCGTCGCGACGTCCCGACCGCGAGAGACCCGAACGTGTCCGACCCCGCAGAGACCCCGTCCTTCACGCCGCGCGAGATCGTCTCCGAGCTCGACCGCTACGTCGTCGGTCAGCGCGACGCGAAACGCGCGGTCGCGATCGCGCTGCGCAATCGCTGGCGCAGGCGCCGCGTGGCCGAGGAGCTGCGCGACGAGATCGCGCCGAAGAACATCATCATGATCGGCGCGACGGGCGTCGGGAAGACGGAGATCGCGCGGCGGCTCGCGAAGCTCTCGCAGGCGCCGTTCGTGAAGGTGGAGGCGTCGAAGTTCACGGAGGTGGGCTACGTCGGGCGCGACGTCGAGAGCATGATCCGCGACCTCACGGAGGTCGCGTTCGCGATGGTGACGGAGGAGCAGAAGCGCAACGTGCGGGCACGCGCCGAGGAGATCGCCGAGGAGCGCATCCTCGACGCGCTGCTGCCCCCGCCCGCGGCCGCGCCGCCGGCGCTGCCCGGGGGCGCGGCGGGGGCGGCGGGCGAGACCTCGCCGGCCTCCGGCCGATCCGAGACGCGGGAGAAGCTCCGCAAGCTGCTGCGACTCGGAGAGCTCGACGAGCGCGAGGTGGACGTCGAGCTGCCGGAGGAGCGCGCGGGCGCGCAGCTCTCGATCATGACGCCGCAGGGCTTCGAGGAGATGGGCGTCCAGTTCAAGGACCTGCTCGGCTCGCTCGTGCCGAAGCGCACGCGACCGCGCCGCATGAAGGTGCGCGCGGCGCGCGACGCCCTGACGGAGCTCGAGGCGCAGTCGCTGATCGACCCCGACGAGACGCGCGACCGCGCCGTCGCACGCGTCGAGCAGAGCGGCATCGTGTTCATCGACGAGATCGACAAGGTCGCGGGCCGGCAGGGCGGGGGGCAGGGCCCGGACGTGTCGCGCGAGGGCGTGCAGCGCGATCTGCTGCCGATCGTCGAGGGCTCGAGCGTCCAGACGAAGCACGGCATCGTGCGCACCGATCACGTCCTGTTCATCGCGGCCGGCGCCTTCCACGTCGCGAAGCCTTCGGACCTCATTCCCGAGCTGCAGGGGCGCTTCCCGATCCGCGTCGAGCTCGCGAGCCTCACGCGCGCCGACCTCGTGCGCATCCTCTCCGAGCCGGACAACTCGCTCGTCCGCCAGTACGCGGCGCTGCTCGCGACCGAGGGCACGACGCTCGACTTCCGCACGGACGGCATCGAGGCGATCGCCGAGATCGCCGCCGCGGTGAACGACGCGACGGACGACATCGGGGCGCGGCGGCTGCACACGGTGATGGAGCGGCTGCTCGACGAGGTGAGCTTCGACGCCCCCGACCGCCCGGCGCAGACGATCGTGGTCGACGCCGCCTACGTCCGGGAGCGGCTCGCCGATCTGGTCGCCGACCGCGACCTGTCCCAGTACATCCTCTGAGGCACCGCTCGGCGGCTGCGCTGCTTCACCGGGCGCGGCGGATCGGTTAGGTTCCGCCGCCGAGGGGAGAGGCATGGGCGACCCGACCGCGCGCATCCTCGTCTGCGACGACGAGAACTTCTACCGCGAGGCGATCCGGGACATCCTCGGCGCGGAGGGGCTCGAGGTCGTCGAGGCCTTCGACGGGGAGAGCGCGATCGAGCTCGCGGCCGATCCTTCGCTCGGCGTCGCGATCCTCGACATCCGCCTTCCCGGCATCGACGGCATCGAGGTGCTGCGCACGTTGCGCGACGCGCGCCCCGACATGCGCATCATCATGCTCTCCGCGCACACCGACCAGGAGCTCGTCCTCGAGGCGCTGCGGCTCGGCGCGAACGACTATCTCGCGAAGCCGCTCCACGACGAGGAGCTCGTGCTCGCCGTGCGCCGCGCGCGCGACGCGTTCCGCGTCGCGGACGATCTCGCGGCGCTGCGCGCGCGGCTCGCGCGGCTCGCGGACGCCTGCGACGCGCCCGGCCGCTGGGGCGTCGACGGCGACGCGGACGAACGTGCCGAGGCCGTCGCGCGCGCGGCCGTGGACGTCGCGGCCGAGGTCCTCGACGCCGCGAAGACGTCGCTGCTCTGGCTCGACGACTCGGGCGACACGCTGCGCGTCGCCGCCGCGCACGGGCGCAAGATCGACGCGGCCGACATGGACGGAGTCGCGATCGGCGAGGCCGTCGCGGGCGCGGTCTTCGCCTCGCGCTCCGCGGCGCTCGTCGCGTCGGCCCATCCGAGCGATCGCTTCACACCGCGCGACCCGGGCGAGCGCTACGACTCGGCGTCGTTCGCCGTCGCTCCGGTGGTCGCGGCGGGAGAGGCGCTCGGCGTCCTCTGCGCGACCGACCGCACGGGAGGCGGCGAGTTCGCGCCGGACGATCTCGTCCTGCTCCGCGCGCTCGCCGCGCACGTCGCCGCGCGCGTCCTCGCGGGAGAGGGCACGGCGGCCAGCGCCGAACGCGCCGTCGATCCGGGGTTCGACACGAGCGAGCTCGACGAGGGGGCGGCCGAGGCGGCGCGGCACGTCGCGAGCGTCGAGCGCGACGCCGATCTCGTGCGCGCGGTGTGCGAGGCGATGACGACCGAGGTCGAGCCGGCGCGGGTGTTCGCGAAGGGGCTCGAGGCCGTCGCGAAGGGGCTCGGCGCCGCGCCGGCCTCGCTCTTCCTCATCGACAACGCGGCCGACGTGCTCCGGTGCGAGGCGGCCGACGACGGCGGCGAGCGCGAGGAGCGCGCCGAGCTTCCGAAGCGCGGCGGGCTGACGGGGGCGGTGCTGCAGACGGGCCGCCTCGTCGCGACGGATGCGCCGACGGCCGACGCCCGCTTCGACGCGTCGATCGACACGCCGGCCGACGGGCGATCGGGGCCGATGGTGTGCGTGCCGCTCTCGCTGCGCGGCAAGGTGGTCGGCGTCTTCCGCGCCTTCCCGCGCGATGCGGCCGAGGCCTCGGCCCGCAGCGCAGAGCTCCTCGCGGCCGCGCTCTCGGCGGCGGTGCGCAACGCGCTCCTGTACCGTTCGCTGCTCGAATCGATCGACGAGGTCGCGGAGGCGCGCCGGGCGGCGCGGCGCTAGCGATCCCGGCCCGCGGGCCGCCGGCCGGGACGACGGCGTCCTTCGCGCGTCGCGCGGCGAGCCGGTCGCAGGTCGCGGTCCCTCGTCGTTCTCGACTCCCCCGGATCGGGTGGGGTCACTCCTCCGAAGCGCCTCCGCATCCACCGCTCTCGCTCGCAAGGATTCGCCGTGAAGGACCTCGTCGACAAGGCCGCCATCCTGATCGAGGCGCTGCCGTACATCCGGCGCTTCTTCGGCAAGGTGATCGTCATCAAGTACGGCGGCCACGCGATGACGGACGACGCACTCCGCGCGTCGTTCGCGACCGACGTCGTGCTGCTCAAGTACGTCGGCATCCAGCCGGTGATCGTGCACGGCGGCGGGCCGCAGATCGGCGCCACGCTCGATGCGCTCGGGCGCCAATCGACCTTCGTCGACGGTCGCCGCATCACCGACGACGCCACCATGGAAGTGGTCGAGATGGTGCTCGGCGGCAAGATCAACCGCGAGATCGTCGGGCTCGTGCAGCGCGGCGGCGGCCGCGCCGTCGGCCTCACGGGCAGCGATGGCGGGATGATCCAGACGCGCCTTCGCGACCCGAAGCTCGGCCGCGTCGGAGAGGTGGTCGGCGTCGAGCCGAGCGCGATCCGGGCCGTCGTCGATGCGGGCTTCATCCCGGTGATCGCGCCAATCGGTCTCGACCCGGACGGCCGCACGACCAACGTGAACGCGGACGAGGCCGCGGGCGCCATCGCGAGCGCGCTCCGCGCCGAGAAGCTCATGCTCCTGACGGACGTCGAGGGCGTGCTCGACCGCGAGGGGAAGCTGCTGCCGCAGCTCACCGTCGCGCAGGTCGATGCGCTCGTGCGCGAGGGCACGATCAAGGGCGGCATGATCCCGAAGGTGGAGTGCTGCCTCGACGCGCTGCGCGGCCACGTCGCACGCACGCACATCGTCGACGGCCGGATCAAGCACGCCATCCTGCTCGAGATGTTCACGGACGAGGGCGGAGCGGGAACGCTGCTGGTTCCCTGACGCGCGAAGGGGCCGCGCGACGCAGCCCCGAGAAGGCGCCCCGCGAAGGAGGAGGGAAGAGGTCGAGATGCGATTGCCGGCGCGGAGCTTCCTGACGATCGCCGACTGGAGTGCGGACGAGCTCCTGGCGATGCTCGCGCGCGCGCGCGACCTCCGGCGCATGTGGCGCGCGGGCGAGCGGCCGCAGACGCTGCTCGGCCGCACGCTCGCGATGTACTTCGAGAAGCCGTCGCTGCGAACCCACGTGACCTTCGAGGCGGGCATGACCCAGCTCGGCGGCCACGCGATCCTGCTGCGCCCCGAGCAGGTGGGCATCGGCACGCGCGAGAGCCCGACCGACGTCGCGCGCAACCTCTCGCGCTGGGTCGACGGCATCATGGCCCGCACGTTCAGCCACGCGCTCGTCGAGCAGCTCGCCGCCGAGGCGACGATTCCCGTGATCAACGGGCTGACGGACCTCCTGCATCCCTGCCAGGCGATGGCCGACCTGCAGACGGTCGCCGAGGTGATGGAGCCGAAGGCCGCGCGCATCGCCTACGTCGGCGACGGCAACAACGTCGCGAACTCGCTCCTGCTGCTGGCCGCGGTGCTCGGGCTCGACCTGCGCGTCGCGACGCCGCGCACGCACCGCCCCGCGCAGCGCATCGCGAAGCAGGCCGCGGAGCTCGCGCGCCGGAGCGGAGCGCGCATCGACGTGCTCGACGATCCGGTCGAGGCCGTGCGCGGCGCGAGCTTCGTCTACACCGACACCTGGACGAGCATGGGACAGGAGGCCGAGGCCGAGCAGCGCCGGCAGATCTTCGCCGCCTACCAGGTCAACGACGCGCTGCTCGCGCACGCGCCCGACGCGTGGGTGATGCACTGCCTGCCCGCCCACCGCGGCGAGGAGATCACGTCCGACGTGCTCGACGGCGAGCGGAGCCTCGTCTACGAGCAGGCCGAGAACCGGCTGCACGCGCAGAAGGCCGTGCTCGAGGCCGTGATGCTCGGGCCGCGCTAGCCGCCGCCCCGCGGTCCGAGACCGGATCGATCGGTCCAGATCGGGCGGCCGAGGTGCGGCACCGCCGCCGGCCGCGGCGCCGGTCCGGGCCGAGCGCGCGACACCCGCTGGCCGGCCGCGGGGCCCCGACTTCCCGCGCCTCTTGCCGGCTCACTGCTAACGCTGGCGCGGTCGCCCACCGATGGAGCCCCACGCGTGCGCGCGTCCCGCGCGCCGTCGGGGGGTGTCCGCATGCCGGACGGCTCGGAGAAGGATCGGGCGACGCGGATCCCGAGGCTCGGTGCCTCGGCGGATCCCACCGCGCTCGTCCTGAGTCCGACCGAGGGCTTCCTCCTGTCGCGCATCGACGGCGCCACGCCGTGGGGCGTGCTGCGCGCGATCGGCGGACTGACGCCCGACGAGGTCGACGCCCGCCTCGAGGCGTGGCTCGAGGGCGGCATCCTCGAGCTCGTCGACCCCGCCGCGCGGCGCCCGAAGCGCCGACTCGCACCCGGCGAGATCGACGAGGACGCGCTCGACGAATCGCTCGGCATCGACCTCGACACGCAGCGCCGCATCCTCGAGTTCGAGTCGCGCCTCGGCGCGGCCTACCACGACCTCCTCGGCGTCGCGCGCGACGCCGACGCGAAGGAGATCAAGCGCGCGTACTTCAAGCTGTCGAAGGAGTTCCATCCCGACCGCTACTTCCGGCGCGAGATCGGAGGCTATGCGAAGCGGCTCGAGGCGATCTTCAAGCGCATCCTCGAGGCCTACGAGCTGCTCTCCGACCCGACGGCGCGCGCCGAGGTCGAGAAGTCGATGTCCGCGGCCGCGGGTGCGCGGCCGCAGCCCGCGGCGCCGGTCGCGAGCGAAGGCGACGCGCCGACGGCCCCGCCGCGGCCGCTCACGAAGCTCGAGAGGCTGCGCGCGCGGATGCCGTTCAAGCTGCCCGAGTCCGTCTTCGCCGAGCGGCGCCAGCGCGCGCGCGAGTTCTTCGACGCCGCGCAGAAGGAGCTCGCGCGCAACCGCTTCATCGAGGCCGCGCAGACGATCCGTCTCGCGATCGCGTTCGACCCGTTCGAGGACGCGTACCGCGAGCGCTTCGGCGAGGTGCAGGCGCGCGCGGCCGAGCTTCGCGCCGAGGCCCTCGTCGCCGAGGCCGAGGAGGCGACGACCGCCGGCGGCATCGCGGACGAGAAACGCTATGCGCAGGTGCTCCGCCTCTACGAGGAGGCGCTCCTGTACCGCCCGCACGATCCCGCGCTGAACGATCGGGCGGCGCGCGCGGCCATCCAGTGCAAGCAGCTCACCAAGGCGGTCGAGTATGCGGAGACCGCGCTCGCGCACAGCCCCGACGTCGCGCAGCACCACGTGACGATGGCGCTCGTGCACCGGGCGCGCGGCAACCGGGGCCACGCGATCAACGCGCTCGAGCAGGCGCTCTCACTCGACAAGGGGCACGACGAGGGCCGCAAGCTGCTCGCCGTCCTCCGACGTGCGGCGGGCGCGGGCGGCTGAACGAACACGGATTCGCGGCGAGCGGGAGCCGGCCTCCCGCGCCGCGACACGCCTTCATGGAAGAGGGGACGACATGGGCCGAGTGATCGGTATCGACCTGGGGACGACGAACTCGGTCGTCGCGGTGATGGAGAACGGCCAGCCGGTCGTGATCCCGAACACCGGCGGCTACAAGACGACGCCGTCGATGTTCGCGATCTCGCAGGACGGCAAGCGCCTGGTCGGACACCTCGCCAAGCGCCAGGCGATCACCAACGCGCAGAACACCGTGTTCGCGTCGAAGCGCCTGATCGGCCGCCGCTTCGAGGCGCCCGAAGTCCAGAAGATGATCGACCTCTCGCCGTACGAGATCGTCGAGGGGCCGAACGGCGACCCGCGCATCAAGGTCGGGGCGAAGACGTTCACGTGCCCGGAGATCTCCGCGATCATCCTGCGCGAGATGAAGCGCGTCGCCGAGGAGTACCTCGGCGAGCCGGTCTCGGAGGCGGTCATCACCGTCCCCGCCTACTTCAACGACACCCAGCGCCAGTGCACGAAGGACGCCGGCAAGATCGCCGGCCTCGAGGTACTGCGCATCATCAACGAGCCGACGGCGGCCGCGCTCGCGTACGGAATCGGCCGCCAGGGCGAGGAGAAGATCGCGGTCTACGACCTCGGCGGAGGCACGTTCGACATCTCGATCCTCGAGATGTCCGACGGCGTGGTCGAGGTGCTGGCGACGTCGGGCAACACCTTCCTCGGCGGCGAGGACTTCGACCGTCGCATCGTCGCCCACCTCGTCGAGTGGTTCCAGAACGAGCAGCACATCGACCTGCGCCAGGACACGATGGCGCTGCAGCGGCTCAAGGACGCGGCGGAGAAGGCGAAGTGCGACCTCTCCTCGCGCGAGGCGACGGAGATCAACCTCCCGTTCATCGCGACCGACGCCGACGGCCCGCGTCACCTGAACTACGAGCTCACGCGGCAGCAGCTCGAGCAGCTCGTCGGCGGCATCGTCAACTCGACGCTCAAGAGCGTCGAGCAGTGCGTGAACGACGCCGGCCTGTCGCCCGGCGACATCGACCAGATCGTGCTCGTCGGCGGACAGTCGCGGATGCCGCTCGTGCAGCAGGCCGCGACGGAGTTCTTCGGGAAGCGCCCCCACAAGGGCGTGAATCCGGACGAGGTGGTCGCGCTCGGTGCGGCGATCCAGGCCTCGTCGCTCGTCGACGCCGACTCCAACATGCTCCTGCTCGACGTGACGCCGCTGTCGCTCGGCATCGGCACCTACGGCGGCCACTTCGCCCGCCTGATCGAGCGCAACACCACCGTTCCCGTCAGCAAGAGCCACATCTTCACGACGACGCGCGACAACCAGTCGGCGGTGAAGATCCGCGTGCTGCAGGGCGAGAGCGACACGGCGGCGGAGAACGACCTGCTCGGCGAGTTCGTGCTCTCGGGCATCCGGCCGGCACCGAAGGGCGAGCCCGAGATCGACGTGCACTTCGACATCGACGCGAACGGCATCGTGAGCGTCTCCGCGCGCGATCTCGCGACGGGCAAGGAGCAGTCGATCACGGTCAACGCGACGGGCACGCTCTCCGAGGACGAGATCAACCAGATCATCGAAGAGAACGAGCTCTACGAAGTGACGCTCAAGGGCTGAGGCGATCGACGAGATGGCTGCGAATCGCGACGAGATCGATCGCCTCCTGCGCGAAGGGCTCGACCTCTACGGCAACGACGACGTCGATGGCGCGGTGCACGCGTGGAAGCGCGTGCTCGAGCTCGACGCCGGCAACGCGGACGCGCGCGACTACATCGAGGCCGCGGGCGCGGAGCCCGCGCGCGGTGCCGCCGACACGGCGCACGACCGCCGCGATGCGACGCTGCTCGAGGAAGCGCTCGCGCTGGCCGCCGGCGGCGGGCTCGCGGACGCGCACGCGCTGCTCGAGGGGGGCCTGCGCGCCGACGACCTCGACCTCGAGTCGCTCGCCGTGCTCGAGCTCGTCCGCGCGCGCCTCCTGCCCGCCTATCGCGATCGCTTCGCGACCGGCGGCGCTCCGCGGCTCGCCGTGCCCGCGGGCGACCTCGCCCGCTATCACCTCCCCGCGCAGGCCGCCTTCCTCGTCTCCCTCTGCGACGGGCGCACGCCGCTCGACGACCTGGCGGAGGCGGCGGGGATGGACGAGTTCGACGTGCTCCACAACCTCGGTGGCCTCGTCGACTCGGGCCTCGTGAGCATCGCGTCGTGAACGCCGCCGGTGCCTCGCTGCTCGATTTCCTCGACGAGCCCGTGCTCGTCGGCGACCCCGAAGGCCGCGTGATCTACGCGAACCCGGCGTTCGAGGAGTCGTTCGAGTTCGGTCCCTCCGCGCGCGGCATGAGCTTCGCGCAGCTGTTCGAGGGGGGCGGTCGCGAGGCCTTCCTGCAGGCCGTCGCGCAGGTGTGCGAGACGGGTGAGACCGTGCGCTTCCGGCTGCGGGAGGAAGGGCGGGGCTACATCGGCGTCGCCTCGCCGATCGAGGCGGAGACCGACCGCGTCGGCGTCATCATCGCGCTGTCCGACGAGCCGTTCTCGCTGCAGCGCCTGCTCGGGCTGCAGCGCGACATCGACGAGCCGCTCGCCGAGGCCGTCGGCGCGCTCGAGGAGCTGCGCGAGCGCATCGGCGGCCCGGGGTCGCGCCACGTCCGCGAGGCGATCGAGGGGGCGCTCCGCTCGGCCGAACGCGCGCGCAAGGCGGCGGTCGACCTCCGCGCGCTGCTCACGGCGCAGAACGCACCGGCCACGAAGGGGCAGCGCGTCGACGCGACGCGCGCCGTGCGATCCGTGGCGAATCGCGCGCGCGGCGAGTGTGCGCGCGCGGGCGTCGAGCTCGACCTGCTCGCGCCGCGCTCGCTGCCGCCCGTCGAGGGCGATGCGCGCCATCTCGAGACGGTGCTGCTGCGCATGGTCCGCGATCGCGTCGCACAGTGCGACGCGGGCGAGCGCATCGTGCTGTCGCTGCGCGCCGCGCGCGTCCAGGGCGAGGAGTGTGCGGTCGTCGCGCTGATCGCGCCGAGCCTGCCCGAGACCGGCCCCGGCCTTCGCCGCGTGCGCGACTCGATCGCCGCCCTCGGTGGCTTCCGGCACGCCTGCGTCCAGTCCGCATCCGGTCGCGCGACCGTGATCCCGCTGCCGTTCGCGGAGGAGGACGAGGACGCGCGTCGCGCGTCGGCTCGTTAGTCGGCCTCGGCGAGGAAGCGCAGCAGGTAGGGGAGCGAGATCCGCATCGCGTCGACGTCGGGCGCGATCCGGCCTCCGAGCGCGAACAGATACGAGAGCGTCTTCGCGTAGAGCAGCAGGTCGTTCGGCAGGCGCAGCCCCGGCGTCTCGCCGAGCAGGCGCTTCGCCTCGTCCTTGAGCCCGAGCACCTGACCGCCCGAGAGCGCGAGCGCGCCACCCTGCTCGCGCAGCCGCTCGAACATCGCGGAGACGGCGCGCTCGACGCCGGGGCGCGCGCCGTCGGCGATCATCCCCATCTCGTCCATCCGCGACACCACCCCTTCGACGTCGCGCGCGATCACGGCGTGCAGCGCGCCGCGGAGCGCGCGGCGCAGCTCGGGTGCGAGCCGCCGCGACAGGCCGAAGTCGAGGAACAAGACTCGCGGCGCTTCCGCGGCGCCCGGCTCGTCGACGACGAACAGGTTCCCCGGGTGCGGGTCGGCGTGGAACAGGCCGTCGCGGAACACCATGCGCGCGTACGCGCGCACGAGCGTCTCCACGACGCGTTCGGGTGCGATGCCGCGCGCGCGCAGCGCGCCGCCGTCGCGCAGGTCGATGCGCGGGTGGTGCGTCATCGTGAGCACGCGCCGCGTCGAGTGCGAGGGCACGGCGCGCGGGACCACGATGCGGTCGAGCTCGGCGAGGTTCGCGGCGATCTCGGCGGCGACGCGCGCCTCGCGCTCGAAGTCGAGCTCCTCGCGCAGGCCCGCGGCGAACTCCTCGAGGAGCGGCTCGACGGCGTCGCGACGGTTTCGCGCGACGCGCCTCAGTGCGAAGCGCAGCAGCCGCAGGTCGCTCGGCAGCGCGGCCTCGATCCACGGGTACTGCACCTTCACCGCGACGTCCGTGCCGTCGTGGAGCCGCGCGCGGTGCACCTGAGCGATCGACGCGGCGCCGATCGGCGCGGGGTCGAACGTCGCGAACGACCGCGCGATCGGTGCGCCGAGCTGCTCCTCGACGAACCGCTCGACGACGCGGAACGGGAGCGGCGGCACGCGCTCCTGCAGCACGTCGAGCTCGGCGAGCGCGGCCGCGGGCAGCACGTCGTGGCGCAGCGACGCGAACTGGCCGGCCTTCGCGAACGCGCCCTTGAGCGCGCCCGCAGTGCGGGCGAGCCGACGCGCGCTCGCGACGAGGGCGCGTTCGCGCGCCGCGCGGCCGCCGCCGCGCGCGGCGAGGCGCCGGACACCGATCGCCACCGCGCACCAGGCGAGGCGCGCGGCCGCCTCGACGCCGCTCGCGCGCAGCCGCTCGCGCGCGCCGCGGGGCGTGCGCGAGCGCTCGATCGCCGTCGTCGTCGTGACCATCGGTCAGCTCCGCCGCGCGCTCGCGCGCCCGGTTCCGCGTCCGCGAACCGTCGACACTGCGCGAGGTTGGCCGCGAGACTGCTGCTTGACACTGTCCGAGCGCGCCGTTTAGATAGCTCGACCGATCGCGCGGCGGGCCCGGCCGTCGCCGCTGCCGCGAGCCGCACGGCTCCGGCGCTCACCGCACCGAGGGGTACCGCATGTCCCGCGCCCACTGGCTCGCGTCGGCCGTCCTCGCATCGCTCGCGACGTTCGGCTGCCACGAGGTGCACCTCGACTTCGACGTTCCGTCGGGCGACATCGAGGTGCTCGACAACCTGTTCTCGGTGTCGGCGCCCGACGCCGACCACGCCGTCGCCGTGGGCTACTACGGCGCCGCCTACTGGACGGACGACGGCGGCACGTCCTGGCACCTCGGCAACACGGGCACGCAGGCGCTCCTCTACAGCGTGTCGATGGCGGACGCGCAGCGCGGGTGGGCCGTCGGCCAGCGCGGGCTCATCCTCCGCACCGAGGACGGCGGGAAGTCGTGGGTGCAGCAGCCCAACCTGAAGGAGAAGGAAGGCTCCCACCTGTTCTCGATCGCCGCGATCGACGCGAACACCGCGGTCGCGGTCGGCGAGTGGGGCACGCGCATCCGCACCGTCGACGGCGGCGCCTCGTGGCAGGACCGCAGCTTCACGATCACCGAGGACCACCCGCAGTACGTGTGGCTCGCACCGGTCGAGAAGGAGCGCGTGCGCAACGGCGAGACCGTCTACGAGGACGTCGGGCTCAACGACGTCACGTGCCTGCGCGCTCCGTCGCAGGCGTGCTGGTTGATCGGGGAGTTCGGATACATCTTCTTCTCGACCGACGCCGGCGACACCTGGCAGCGGTCCGAGATCGCGGGCTCCGTCGAGATGGAGCCCGTGCGACTGTCGTTCAACGAGATCCGAGTCGCACCCGACGAGGCCGAACGCATCCGCGAGTTCGGGCGGTCGATCGTCGACTCGAAGCACCTCAACGTCGCGATCGAAGCGGTGGGCTCGAAGGAGGAGATGGACCGCCTCGGCCGACAGGCCGACGACGTCTTCCCGCTGTTCGAGATGCTCGAGGCGCGCGCCCGCGAGGTGATCGCGATCCTCGAGGACACGGACGTCGACTCCGATCGGCTCCGCATGCGCGGCCAGCCGCCGTGGGACTTCGAGGACTTCCTCGACGACGACCCGGGCTTCCTCGACCGCTACCTCGAGCGCGAGACGTGGGCGTACCCCGGCGTCAAGGTCCGCGTCATCCAGAACCCCTATCTGTTCACGGTGCGGTTCCGCGACGAGCAGCACGGCCTCATCTCGGGCCTCGGCGGCGTCGTCCTGCGCAGCGACGACGGGGGCCGCTCGTTCGAGTACGTGCGGATCGACCGGCAGCAGGCGCTGTTCGCGGTCGCGGCCGTCGAAGGCCGTGCGGTCGCCGTCGGCGAGAAGGGGCTCGTGCGCGTCTCGAGTGACGACGGGGCCAGCTGGCACGAGATGCCGGAGGGCACCTTCCCGAACGTCTTCACCTTCATGCGCGACGTCGAGTTCGCGCCGGACGGGACCCTCGGCCTGATCGTCGGGCAGACGGGGCGCATCTATCGCAGCCGCGACGCCGGCTTCCGCTGGGAGCTGGTGATGGGGCCGAGCGTGCTCCGGGGCGAGTCCGAGGACACGGGCGCCTGACGCCGCGCCCGGCCGGCCGAGCCGGGCGCGCTCTCGCGGACGCCGAGCGCCTCAAGGGCGTCCCCGCCGGTGCCGATGCGCCCGCAGCGACTCCGCGCGCCCGGATCGCGTGCGGAGTCGCGCCCCTCTCGACTTCCGGAGGAGCGCGGCAGGCGATGGCTTCGGTGGACCAGAGCGAACCGGTGCGCGCACCGGGGCCTGCGGGCGCGCCGCGCGCCGCGGCCATCGCTCTCGTCTCCGCCGACCCCGCCGTCGTCCGCGATGCCGAGGCGGCTCTCGCGCCCCTCGGCGACGTCGTCGCGACCGACGTCCCTCCGCCTGCCTCCGCGCTCCGCGCTCGCGATCTCGTCGTCGTCGACCTGGCGAGCGTCGCCTCGCCCGAGGAGGCCGCCGCGTCCGTGGCCCGACTCCTCGGTGCGACGGCGGCCGGCGCCATTCTCGCGCTCTGCCGGTCCGAGGCCGTCGCGGCCGCGCTCCAGGCCGGCGCGGCCGACGCCGTGCCGGCGCCGTTCTCCGCCCTCGAGCTCCGCTCCCGCGCCGCCCTCGCGCTCGAGCGGGCGCGCGCGAGCGCCGAGCGAGAGCGCCTCGCGGCGACCGTGCGCGCGCTCGAGGCATGCCGGGCGCTCGCGCCGTGCCTCGAGCCGGGCGAGGTGTACCCCGTCGCGCTCGATCTCGTGCTCGGTGCCGTCGGCGCGTCGCGCGGGTTCGCGCTCTTCCGCCGCCTGTCCGCGCCGCAGGGCGACGGCATCGCGTTCCGCGGCTTCCGCGAGGCGGAGGCGCGCGCGCTGCGCGTCGAGCTCGTGGAGTGCAAGCGCGTCGATCTCGCGCTCTTCCAGGACGTGCGCGCGAGCCGCCAGGGGCCCGCGCTCGAGGCGCTGCGCGCGGCGGGCGCCGACGCGCGCTCGCTCGTCGCGGTGCCGGTGCGCGGAGCGGAGCGCGAGGAGGGCGTGATCTGGATCGCGGACGACGCGGTCGAGCTCGGCGCGGCCGAGCTGCGGCTCGTCGAGACGATCCGTCAGCACGCCGAGGCCGCGCTGCGCAATGCGGAACGCTATGCGAACGCGAAGGAGAGGGCGTTCGTCGACGACGTCACCGAGGTGTACAACGCGCGCTACCTGATGTCGGCGGCCGACAACGAGATCCGCCGCGCCGAGCGCTACGGCAACTCGCTCTCCGTGGTGTTCCTCGACCTCGACCGCTTCAAGCTCGTCAACGACAGCCACGGCCATCTCGTCGGGTCGCAGACGCTGCGCAACCTGTCGAAGCTCCTGCTCGGCGAGATCCGCCAGGTCGACACGCTCGCGCGCTACGGCGGCGACGAGTTCACGATCCTGCTCGCGGACACGTCGCACGAGGCGGCGCTCATCGTCGCCGAGCGCATCCGCCGCCGCGTCGAGGAGCACCTGTTCGAGTGTCCGGGCGCCGCACCGCTGCGGCTCACCATCAGCGCCGGCGTCGCGAGCTTCCCCGAGCACGGGCGCTCGCGCGTCGAGCTGCTCGAGGCCGCGGACAAGGCGATGTACCGGGCCAAGTCGCTCGGCCGCAACCGCACCTGCTCGGCCCACGAGCTCGCCGGAGCCGAAGCCGTCGAGGGCGCCGCGCGGAGTGTTTGACCCGCGCGCGGCCGTGGGCTACCCAGCCGCGCGGTCCGGGCCCGCACTCGCGGGCCCTTCCCCGATGCTCGGCAGCCACCCGCTCCACTCCCGCGTCCGCGACGGGCGAGGGGAGCGGCCGGGAGCGGACGCGCTGCCGGCGGAGCACTTGGCTTGGGCGCGAAGCTCGACGGCATGACCGGTCTGCGCCGCACGCACGCCTGCGGCGCACTGCGCACGGACGCGATCGGCACCGAGGTCGTCGTCGCCGGCTGGGTCCACCGTCGCCGCGACCACGGCGGTCTCATCTTCGTCGACCTGCGCGACCGCGAAGGGCTCGTGCAGGTCGTCTTCCGCCCCGAGCAGGCGCCCGAGGTCCACGCGCGCGCACACGACTTGCGATCCGAGTGGGTCGTCGCCGTGCGCGGGACGGTCGAGCGCCGCAGCGCCGAGACGGTGAATGCCGACCTCGCGACGGGCGAGGTCGAGATCGCCGCGTCCGAGCTGCGCGTGCTGAACACGGCCACGCCGCCGCCGTTCCCGATCGAGGACGACGCGGAGATCGCCGAGAACACGCGGCTCGAGCACCGGCTCCACGACCTGCGCCGCCCGGTGATGCAGCGCAACATGCGCGTGCGCCACGAGCTCGCGCAGGCCGCGCGGCGCACGCTCAGCGCGCTCGGCTTCCTCGAGATCGAGACGCCGATGCTCGCGCGCTCGACGCCCGAGGGCGCGCGCGACGTGCTCGTGCCGAGCCGCCTCCAGCCCGGCGAGTTCTACGCGCTCCCGCAGTCGCCGCAGCTGATGAAGCAGATGTTCATGATCGCGGGCTTCGACCGCTACTTCCAGATCGCGCGCTGCTTCCGCGACGAGGACGGCCGCGCGGATCGCCAGCTCGAGTTCACGCAGATCGACCTCGAGCTGTCGTTCTGCGACGTCGAGGAAGTGCTCGCGGTGCTCGAGGAAGTGACCGCCGAGTGCGCGCGCAGCGCGGCGGGCGTCGAGCTCGCGCGCCCGTTCCGCCGCATCTCGTATCGCGAGGCGATGGATCGCTTCGGCATCGATCGGCCCGACACGCGCATCCGCCTCGAGCTCGTCGACCTGACGGACGTGTTCGCGACGAGCGAGTTCCGCGCGTTCCGCGGCGCCGTCGACGCGGGCGGCATCGTGAAGTGCCTGCCGATCGCCGACGCGGGCGACGCGCTGTCGCGCAGCGAGATCGACCGTCTCGAGTCGTTCGTCAGGAAGGAGCTCGGCGCGAAGGGACTCGGCTGGATCCGCATCCAGCCCGACGGCACCTGGCAGTCGCCGATCGCGAAGTTCCTCTCCGACGACGACAAGGCGCGCATCACCGAGCGCACCGGCGCCAAGCCCGGCCACGTGCTCTTCTTCCAGGCCGACGCGGCGGACAAGGCGAACGCCATCCTCGCGCGGCTGCGCGTCGACCTCGGCCAGCGGCTCGGCCGCGTCGAGGATCGGCCGTGGGACGTGCTGATCGTCGTCGACTTCCCGGTCTTCGAGCGCGACGAGAAGGGCGCGCTCACGTACGTGCACCAGCCGTTCGTCGCACCCGTCGACGAGGACGTTCCGCTCCTGTGGCAGGAGCCCGAACGCGTGCGCGGCACGCACTACGACGTCGTCCTGAACGGCGTCGAGCTCGGCTCCGGCAGCCTGCGCAATCACCGCAGCGACGTGCAGCGGCGCATCCTCGAGGTGATGGGCTACTCGCCGGCCGAGATGGAGGAGCGCTTCGGCTTCCTGCTGCGCGCGCTCGACGCCGGCGCGCCCCCGCACGGCGGCTTCGCCTTCGGCTTCGACCGCTTCGCCATGGTGCTGTGCGGCGCCGACAACCTGCGCGACGTGCTGGCCTTCCCGAAGACGCAGCGGGGCCAGGACCTCCTGATGCAGAGCCCGTCGCCGGTCGCGCGCGAGCAGCTCGACGAGCTGTCGCTGCGCGTCGTCGCACGGCCGAAGGCCTAGGGAGCGGCGCGCCGCGGCGCCTCGGCCGGCGCCCGCACACCCGCTCCGGCGTACGCTCCAGAACGGCGTTCCGCGGGCTCCTCCGGCCCCGTCTTCTGCATGGCGTCGGCCGCGTGAATCGCGTATCTACTGCGCCGCCATGACCACCACCGGAACCAAGATCACGCTGGATGCGAGCGGAGTCCTCTCCGTTCCGAACGACCCCATCATCCCGTTCATCGAGGGCGACGGCACCGGGCCCGACATCTGGGCCGCCTCCGTGCGCGTCTTCGATGCCGCGGTCGCGAAGGCCTACGGCGGCGAGCGCAAGATCGTCTGGAAGGAAGTGCTCGCCGGCGAGAAGGCGTTCAACCAGACGAAGAGCTGGCTGCCCGACGACACGCTCGACGCGTTCCGCGAATACCTCGTCGGCATCAAGGGGCCGCTCACGACGCCGGTCGGCGGCGGCATCCGCAGCCTCAACGTCGCGCTGCGACAGATCCTCGACCTCTACGTCTGCCTGCGCCCGGTGAAGTGGTACCCGGGTGTCCCGTCGCCCGTCCGCAGCCCGCAGGACGTCGACATGGTGATCTTCCGCGAGAACACCGAGGACATCTACGCCGGCGTCGAGTGGGAGGCCGGCACGCCCGAGGTCAAGAAGGTCCTCGACTTCCTCCAGACGCAGATGGGCGTGAACAAGATCCGCTTCCCCGGCTCGTCGGGCATCGGCATCAAGCCCGTGTCGAAGGAGGGCACGTACCGCCTCGTGCGCGCCGCCGTTCGTTATGCGGTCGAGAAGAAGCGCGCGAGCGTCACGCTCGTCCACAAGGGCAACATCATGAAGTTCACCGAGGGCGCCTTCCGCGACTGGGGATACCAGCTCGTGAAGGAGGAGTTCGCGGGGAAGGCCGTCGGCTGGGACGACTGCGGCGGCAACCCGCCGGCGGGCCAGGTGCTGATCAAGGACTCGATCGCGGACATCACGCTGCAGCAGGTGCTGACGCGCGCGAACGAGTTCGACGTGATCGCGACGATGAACCTGAACGGCGACTACCTGTCCGACGCGCTCGCGGCGCAGGTGGGCGGCATCGGCATCGCGCCCGGCGCGAACATCAACTACGACACGGGCCACGGCATCTTCGAGGCGACGCACGGGACGGCGCCCAAGTACGCCGGCCAGGACAAGGTGAACCCGAGCTCGGTGATCCTCTCGGGCGTGATGATGCTCGAGCACCTCGGCTGGAACGAGGCCGCGGACCTCATCGAGAAGGGCATCACGAAGTCGATCGCGAACAAGACCGTGACCTACGACTTCGAGCGCCTCATGGACGGCGCCACGAAGCTCAAGTGCTCGGAGTTCGGCGACGCGATCATCTCGAACATGGGCTGAGGCGCGGCCCCGCGCGGCGCGCCGCAGCCGGACGCACGAACGCACGAACGCACGAACGCACGAACGGAACGCACGGGACGGAGACTGGAAGGATGGCTCGACCGAAGATCGCTCTGATCGGGGGTGGCAACATCGGCGGCGTGCTCGCCGAGCAGATCGCGTACCGCGAGCTCGGCGACGTCGTGATCTTCGACGTCGTCGAGGGCCTGCCGCAAGGCAAGGCGCTCGACATGGCCGAGGGCGCGCCGCTCGTCGGCTCCGACGCGCACATCAGCGGCGCCAACTCCTACGAGGGCATCGCCGGCGCGGACCTCGTGATCATCACCGCCGGCCTCGCGCGCAAGCCCGGCATGTCGCGCGACGACCTGCTCGCCACCAACCTCAAGATCATGACGCAGGTCGCGGAAGGCGTGCGCACGCACGCGCCGAACGCCTACGTCATCGTCGTCAGCAACCCGCTCGACGCGATGGTCTACACGTTCAAGGAGAAGTCGGGCTTCCCGAAGAACCGCGTCGTCGGCATGGCGGGCGTGCTCGACTCGACGCGCTTCCGCAGCTTCGTCGCGTGGGAGCTCGGCGTGTCGGTCGAGGACGTGACGGCGCTCGTGCTCGGCGGCCACGGCGACACCATGGTGCCGCTCGTGCGCTACTGCACGGTGGCCGGCATTCCCGTCGAGAAGCTGCTCGCGAAGGAGAAGATCGACGCGATCGTCGAGCGCACGAAGGGCGCGGGCGGCGAGGTCGTGGCGCTCCTCAAGACGGGCTCGGCGTTCGTCTCGCCGGCGCTCTCCGCCATCGAGATGGCCGAGTCGATCCTCAAGGACAAGAAGCGCGTGCTCGCGTGCGCGTGCCTGTGCGAGGGCGAGTACGGCGTCGACGGGCTCTACGTCGGCGTGCCGTGCGTGCTCGGCGCGAACGGCGTCGAGCGCATCATCGAGGTCGAGCTGAACGGCGAGGAGCAGAAGCTCTTCGACGCCTCCGTCCACCACGTGAAGACGCTCGTCGACCAGATCCAGCTCTGAGCGGGGCCGGCCCGCACCCCGCCGACGGGGCTCGCCCGTCGGCTCCCCGCCTCTCGCGGAGGCCACTCCCGCGCGCGCCGCGCGCGAACGAGGATGCGCGATGAACGTTCACGAGTACCAGGCGAAGCAGCTGTTTCGCGACTTCGGCGTGGCCGTGCCCGAGGGCGGGCTCGCGGAGACGCCGGCCGAGGCGGAGGCCGTCGCGAAGCGCCTCGGCACGGGTGTCGTCGTCGTGAAGGCGCAGATCCACGCGGGCGGTCGCGGCAAGGGTGGCGGCGTCAAGCTCGCGAAGTCGCCCGGCGAGGCGAAGCAGCACGCGAGCGAGATCCTCGGCATGCAGCTCGTCACGCACCAGACGGGGCCCGAGGGCAAGCTCGTCCGCAAGGTCTACGTCGAAGCGGGCAGCGACATCGCGCGCGAGCTCTACCTCGCGATCACGCTCGACCGCGCCACCGAGGACTTCGCGATCATCGCGTCGACCGAGGGCGGCATGGACATCGAGGAGGTCGCCGCGAAGACGCCCGACAAGATCCAGACCGTCTTCGTCCACCCGAACGTCGGGCTGCGCCCGTGGCAGGCGCGCCAGATCGGCTTCGGCCTCGGGCTCGACAAGGACCAGGTCGCGAAGTTCGAGGCGTTCCTCGGCGCGCTCTGGAGCCTGTACGTCGAGAAGGACTGCTCGCTCGTCGAGATCAACCCGCTCGTGGTGACGAAGCAGGGCGACCTGTTCGCGCTCGACGGCAAGCTCAACTTCGACGACAACGCGCTCTATCGCCACCCGGACGTCGCCGCGATGCGCGACCCCGAGGAGGAGGATCCGCGCGAACGCGAGGCCAACGAGATCGACCTCTCCTACGTCGGCCTCGACGGCAACATCGGCTGCATGGTGAACGGCGCCGGCCTCGCGATGGCGACGCTCGACATGATCCACCACTGCGGCGGCCGGCCGGCGAACTTCCTCGACGCGGGCGGCGGCGCGGACAAGGAGAAGGTGAAGCAGGCCTTCAGCCTCATCCTGCGCGACGCCAACGTGAAGGCGATCCTCGTCAACATCTTCGGCGGCATCGTGCGCTGCGACCTGATCGCCGAGGGCGTCGTCGCGGCCGCGAAGGAGCTCGGCCTCCAGGTGCCCCTCGTCGTCCGGCTGCAGGGAACGATGGCGCAGGAGGGCCGCGCCATCCTCGCCGACTCCGGGCTCGACATCACTCCTGCGGAGACGCTCGCGGAGGCCGGCGAGAAGGCCGTGGCCGCCGCCAAGGGCGCGAGGTAGCTGGCCATGGCGATCCTGTGCGACAAGAACACGAAGCTCCTCGTCCAGGGCATGGGCAAGATGGGGCAGTTCCACGCGAAGCTGTCGATCGAGTACGGCACGAACGTCGTCGGCGGCGTGCACCCCGGGCGCGGTGGCTCGACCATCGAGGGCATCCCGGTGTTCGACACCGTGAAGGAGGCGGTCGAGAAGACGGGCGCGAACGCGTCCGAGATCTTCGTGCCCGCGTCCGGCGCCGCGGATTCGGTCGCCGAGGCGGCCGCCGCGGGGCTCGACCTCGTCGTCTGCATCACCGAGCACATCCCGGCGATCGACATGGCGAAGACGAAGGCCGCGCTGCGCGGCACGAAGGTGCGCGTCGTCGGTCCGAACTGCCCGGGGCTCGTGACGCCCGGCCAGTGCCGCATCGGCATCATGCCGGCGCAGATCACGCGCCCGGGCCCCGTCGGTGTCGTGTCGCGCTCGGGGACGCTGACCTACGAAGCGGTCGACCAGCTCTCGCGCCTCGGCATCGGCCAGAGCACGTGCGTCGGGATCGGCGGCGATCCGATCATCGGCAGCACGTTCGTCGACGTCCTCGCGCAGTTCGAAGAGGACCCCGACACGAAGGCCGTCATCATGATCGGCGAGATCGGCGGCAGCGCCGAGGAGACGGCGGCCGCGTTCATCCGCGACCACATGACGAAGCCCGTCGCGGCGTTCATCGCGGGCCAGAACGCGCCGCCCGGCAAGCGCATGGGCCACGCTGGCGCGATCATCGCGGGCGGCAAGGGCAAGGCCGCCGACAAGATGGCCGCGCTCGAGGCGTGCGGCATCGCGGTCGCGAAGGCGCCGAGCGAGATGGGCTCGACGCTCGCGAAGCACGCGGCGAAGGTGCTCTAGGCGGCGCGCGCCTCGCGCGCGCCGTTCCCGTTTCTACAATCGCGCTCCACAGGACGCGCGCGTCGCGCATCGCCGCGCGCTGCGTCGCGCCACGCTCCGCGCCTCGCCGCGCGCGCGGCGGCACGCCCTTTGCTCTTCCTCGTCGGGTCGACGACCGGCCTCGAGGGAGGGCTCGCACCATGACCATCTCCGCGGCGCTCGCGCTGCTCGGCGGGCTCGCGCTCGTCTTCGTCGGACGTCCGCTGCTGGGCGCCGCGGCCGCGTGCGCCGCGATGCTCGCGGCGTGGGCGGTGTCGGGCCCCGCGTCGTGGGCCGCGTTCGGCGCGGTCGCGCTCGTCTTCGCAGCGCTCGTCGTCACCTTCGCGATCCCGCCGCTGCGCCGCCGTCTCGTCACCCGTCACGTCCTGCCGCGACTCGCGCGCATGCTGCCGCGGCTCGGCGAGACGGAGCGCACCGCGCTCGAGGCCGGCGGCGTCGGATGGGACGGCGAGCTCTTCTCGGGCGCGCCCGACTGGAAGCGGCTGCTCGCCGAGGAGCGCGGCGAGCTCGGCGCGCGCGAGCAGGCGTTCCTCGACGGGCCGGTCGAGGCGCTCTGCGCGCGGCTCGACGAGTGGGACGTCACGCAGTCCGGCGACCTCCCCGACGACGTCTGGCAGCGTCTGCGCGACGAGCGCTTCTTCGGCCTCGTGATCCCCGAGCGCTACGGCGGCCTCGGCTTCTCGGCGCGCGGCCATGCCGCGGTGGTCGAGAAGCTCGCCAGTCGCAGCGTGACGGCGGCCGTCACCGCGATGGTCCCGAACTCGCTCGGCCCCGCCGAGCTCCTGCTCGCCTACGGAACCGAGGAGCAGCGCGAGCACTGGCTGCCGCGGCTCGCGCGCGGCGAGGAGATCCCGTGCTTCGCGCTGACGGGCCCCGAGGCCGGGAGCGACGCGGCCGCGACGCAGAGCGAGGGCGTCGTGTGCCGCGGCAAGTGGCGCTCGGACGAGGTGCTCGGGATCCGACTTCGCTGGAGCAAGCGCTACATCACGCTCGCGCCGGTCGCGACGCTGATCGGTCTCGCGTTCCGCCTGCGCGACCCCGACCACCTGATCGGCGAGCGCGAAGACCTCGGCATCACGTGCGCGCTCGTGCCCGCCGACCTGCCGGGCATCGAGATCGGCGACCGCCACGACCCCAACGGCGTGCCGTTCCAGAACGGGCCCATCGAGGGCGACGACGTCTTCGTCCCGATCG
Source organism: Myxococcota bacterium (assembly GCA_041389495.1). Lineage (NCBI taxonomy): Bacteria > Pseudomonadati > Myxococcota > Myxococcota bacterium. The sequence goes on from JAWKRT010000005.1 coordinate 81,949, forward strand.
ACGCGATCATCGGCGGTGTCGAGGGCGCGGGGCGCGGCTGGAAGATGCTGATGGAGTGCCTCGCGGCCGGGCGCGCCATCTCGCTCCCGTCGGTCTCGGTCGCGGGCGCGAAGCTCGCCGCGCGCGTCACGAGCGCCTACGCGATGGTGCGCGAGCAGTTCGACACGCCGATCGGACGCTTCGAGGGTGTGGAGGAGCCGCTCGCGCGCATCGCCGGCCTCACCTACGCGACGACCGCGGCGCGCAGCCTCGCGCTCGAGGGCGTCGACGCCGGCGAGAAGCCCGCCGTCCCGTCGGCGATCGTGAAGTGCTACTGCACGGAGAGCCTGCGCCGCATCGCCAACGACGCGATGGACATCCGCGCCGGCGCCGCGATCATGCGCGGCCCGCGCAACGTGCTCGGCCGCCTCTACGCGACGGTGCCCATCGCCATCACGGTCGAGGGCGCGAACATCCTCACGCGCTCGATGATCATCTACGGCCAGGGCGCGATCCGCTCGCATCCCTTCGTGCTCGCCGAGATGAGCGCGTCGCGCGACGGCGACCTCGCGGCCTTCGACCGCGCGTTCTTCGGACACGTCGGCTTCGTCGCGACGACGGCGCTGCGCGCCTTCGCGCTCGGACTCACGGGCGGCCGCCTGCAGCGCGGGCACTCGCCGCACCCGCTCGTGCGGCGCGGCTGCCGGCGCCTCGGACGCGCGAGCGCCGCGTTCGCGCTCGTGTCCGACCTGTCGATGGCGAGCCTCGGCGGCGAGCTCAAGCGCCGCGAGAAGCTGACGGGACGCCTCGCCGACGCGCTCGCGTGGCTCTACATCGGGTCGGCCGTCGTGCAGCGCTTCGCGCAGGACGGCGCGAAGGAGCGCGACCGCGCGCTGGCGCGCTGGGCGCTCGACCACGCGCTCTCCGAAGTCGACGCCGCGCTCGACGGCGTGCTGCGCAACCTGCCGTCGCGCGCACTCGCGCGCGCGGCGCGCGTCCTCGTCTTCCCGCTCGGTCGGCGCGAGCGCGGCCCCGACGACGCCGCGGGCACCGCGTGCGCGCGCGCGCTGCTCGACGACCCCGACGCGCGCGAGCACCTCACCGCCGGCATCCATCTCCCGCGCGGCGACGAGCCCGGGCTCGGCCGGCTCGAGAGCGCGCTGCGGGACGCGCGCGCCGCGCTCGCCGTCGAGGCCAAGCTGCGGCGCGCGGTCGCGGAGGGCCGCATCGAGCACGCGCCGGGGCGCGAGCTCGCCGAGCGCGCGCGCGCTGCGGGATGCATCGGCGACGACGAGCTCGCCGCGCTCACCGCGGCCGACCGCGCGCGCGACGAGGCGATTCGCGTGGATGCGTTCGCGCCGGGGGCCTACGCGGAGCTGCGGCGATGAGACCGGACGGCGCGCGGCCGCGGCGCGGGGCCGAGGGGCCGCGGGCGCCGGCGTCCGCGCGCGCGCCGCTGCGCTTCGCACGCCGGCCGGCGCGCGCCGGGCTGCTCGTCGAGGGCGAGAACTGCTGGCGCATCGCGCGCGCGCGCCGCCTGCGCTTCCTCGTCGACGGCGAGGAGACGTTCGCGGCGATCGCCGACGCGCTCGAGCGCGCGCGCCATCAGATCTGGCTCGTCGGATGGGACTTCCACAGCGAGGTCGAGCTGCGGCGCGGCGCGCCGCGCGCCGACGAGCCCGGCGAGTGGCCGACGGAGCTCGTCGCGCTGCTCGACGCGCTCGTGCGCGCGCGGCCCTCGCTGCGCGCGAACGTCCTCGCGTGGGACTTCGCCGCCCTCTACTCGCTCGAGCGCGAGTTCCTGCCCCTGCTCCGCTTCGGCGCGCGCACGCACCGGCGCGTGCGCTTCGCGATGGACGGCGCGCATCCGGCCGCGGCGAGCCACCACCAGAAGCTCGTCGTCGTCGACGATTCGATCGCGTTCGTCGGTGGGCTCGATCTGACCGCGCACCGCTGGGACACGCGCGCGCACGCCGCGGACGAGCCGCGGCGCACGACGCCGTCCGGCGCGCCGTACGGCCCGTTCCACGACGTGCAGGTGGCCGTCGACGGCGAGGCTGCGCGCGCCGTCGGCGCCCTCGCGCGCGAGCGCTGGCGGCGCGCGACGGGCGAGCGCCTGCAGCCGCCGCTCGTGCGCGGCGACGCCTGGCCGCCGCGCCTCGAGCCGAGCGCGCGCGGCGTGCGGGTCGGCATCGCGCGCACGGTCGCGAGCCACGCCGGCGCGCCGGAGGTGCGCGAGGTCGAGGCGCTCTACCGCGATGCGATCCGCTCGGCGCGCCGCTGGATCTACGTCGAGAACCAGTACCTGACGTCGTCGCGCATCGCGGGCTGGCTCGCGGAACGGCTCGAGGAGGCCGGCGGGCCGGAGGTCGTCGTCGTCGGCCCGCGCGCCAACGAGGGCTGGCTCGAGGAAGGAACGATGGGAACGCTGCGCGACGCCGTCGTGCGGCGGCTGCGCGCGGCCGACGCGAGCGGGCGCCGGCTGCGCGTGCTCTACCCCGCGCGCGCGGATCTGCCGTCCGGTGTCGGGATCAACGTGCACGCGAAGGTGCTCGTCGTCGACGACGAGCTCGCGCGCGTCGGGTCGGCGAACCTGTCGAACCGCTCGATGGGTCTCGACACGGAGTGCGACGTCGCGCTCGTCGCGCAGGGCGCCGACCGCACGCGCGCCGCGATCGCGCGCTTCCGCAACGACCTCCTGGCCGAGCACCTGGGCGTCGCGCGCGCGCGCGTCGCGGAGGCGCTCGACGTCACGCACTCGCTCGTGCGCACGATCGACGCGCTCGGCGCGGAGGGGGACGAGGCGCGCCAGCTGCGCCCGATCGAGGTCGAGACCGGGCCCGACGGAGCGGCGCTCGTGGATGCGATCGGCGCGGTCGACCCCGAGCACCCCGCGCCGCTCGAGGAGCTCGTCGAGCGCTTCGAGCAGGAGGCGATGCCGGCACCGCTCGCGACCGGGCCGTCGCCGCGCCGCCGCCTCGCCGGCCTGTTCGCAGTGCTCGCGGTCGTCGCCGTCGCGGCGCTGCTGTGGACGGCGACGCCGCTCGGCGATCGCATCGACGCCGCGCGGGTCGCCGGCGCCGTCGAGGCGCTCCGCCACTCGCCCGCGGGCCTGGTCGGCGTCGTCGCGCTGTTCGTCGTCGCGAGCCTGCTGCTCGTCCCGGTCACGCTGACGACGGCGGCGACGGGAGCCGCGCTCGGGCCCTGGCTCGGGGCGGCCGTCTCGTGGGTGGGCGTCGTGCTGGCCGCGATCGCCGGCCACGCGATCGGGCGCCGGCTGTGGCGCGAGACGGTGCGCCGCGTCGCGGGCGCGCGCGCGAACGCGCTGAACGAGCGCCTCGCGCGGCGCGGCGTGCTCGCGACGGTGATGGTGCGGATCGTCCCGATCGCGCCCTTCGCGGTGTTGAACCTCGTCGCCGGGGCGAGCCGCGTGACGCTGCGCGATTTCGCGCTCGGCACGGCGATCGGCACGCTGCCGGGATCGCTCGTGCTCGCCTTCGGCGGCGATCGCCTGCGCGCGGCGCTGGTCGCGCCGAGCGCGGCCAACGTCGCGCTCGCGCTGCTCGCGCTCGCCGCCGTCGTGGGCGCGGCCTTCGCCGCGCGCCGCATCCACGCCCGTTCGAGGGGCTCGACGGGCCGTGGCGCGCCGAGCCCCTGAGGCCGGCGCGACGCCGCACGTGCACGGGCCGCGCGCGGCCCGCGACGAGAGGAGGACCGACATGTCGCGACCGCGATTTCCCGACGATGCGCGCCCCGTGCGCCGTGGCCTCACGCTCTTCCGCATCGCGGGGACGGAGGTCCGCATCGACGTCAGCTGGGCGATCCTGTTCGCCCTGGTGCTGGTGAGCCTCGGCGCAGGGTTCCTTCCCTCGATGCATCCCGGCGCGTCGACGCCGGCGGTCTGGGCGGCGGCCGTCGTCGCGACGGTCGGCTTCTTCGCATCGATCGTCGCGCACGAGCTCGCGCACACGCTCGTCGCGAAGCGCGCGGGCATCGAGGTCCCGTCGATCACGCTCTTCCTGTTCGGCGGCGTCTCGCAGATCGCCGACGAGCCGCGCGACGCGCGCACCGAGCTGCGCGTCGCGGTCGTCGGCCCGCTCGCGAGCTTCGCGCTCGCGGCGGCGTTCGCGTCGCTCCACGCGGCGATGGCGGGCCTCGCCACGCCCCTCGCGGCGGGCGTGACGCTCTATCTCGCGTGGATCAACACGGCGCTCGGCGTGTTCAACCTGCTGCCCGGGCTTCCGCTCGACGGCGGGCGCATCCTGCGCGCGCTGGCGTGGTGGCGGACGGGGTCGCTGCGCCGCTCGACGCGCGTGGCCTCGAGCGCCGGCAAGGGCATCGCGGTCGGGCTCATGGTGCTCGGCGGGCTCGAGATCTTCTCGGGCGCGCTCGTCGGCGGGCTCTGGCTGATCCTGATCGGGCTCTTCCTGCGCGGAACGGCCGAGGCCGGCTACCAGAACCTCGTGCTCGTGCAGTCGCTCGCGGACGTGAGCGTCGGCGACGTCGCGATCGCCGACCCGGTCGGCGTCGCGCCGCAGCTGTCGCTCGACGACCTCGCCGAGCACTACTTCCTGCGCCACGGCTACCGCGCCTACCCGGTGCTCGACGGCGAGACGCCCGTCGGCATCGTGGCGGTGACCGCGCTGCGCGATCTCGATCGCGAGGAGCGCGCCGCGATGACGGTCAAGGATCGCATGACGCCGATCGACGACGCGCTCTGCATCGGACCGCAGGCGCCGCTGACCGATGCACTGAAGCAGCTCGCGCGCACGCGCAGCGGACGCCTGCTCGTCGTGCACGACGATCGCCTGGTCGGCCTGCTCACCAAGGATGCGGTCGCGCGCTTCCTCGAGATCCGCCGCGTGCTCGAGCCCGCCCGCGGAGAAGACGCGGGCGCGCGCGCGTGAGGGCGGTCTGGGGGCGCCCTCGCGCGCGCGCGCGTCGGCGAACGCGGCGCCGCCGATACAATGCGGGCGTGGGCGGACCCTTCGACACCGGCAGCCCCGGACCGCGCCTCCCGATCGCCGTCGCGGTCGTGGCGTGCGCGGTCTCGATCTGGATGTGGGACGGGCTGCGGACGAGCCGCCGCGAGCGCGTGCTCGCGACGACGAGCTCGATCGCCGCCGATCTCGACGACAGCGTCGTGCGCGACGTCGTCGCGGCGCGCTCCGTCCTCGCGTCGTTCGCGGCGCGCTGGGAGCGCGCGGGCGCGCGCGATCCCGACACCTGGCGCCGCGAGGCCGACACGCTCGTCGCGATGATCGACGGGCTCGACGCCATCGAGTGGCGCAGCGGCGACGCGCCCGACCGCGCCGCGACGAGCGACGAGAGCGTCGCGACCTACGAGATGCGCATTCCCGTAGAGCCCGGCGGTGGCGCGGCGTCGCCCGCGCCGCCGCTCGCGCTCGTCGCGCGCTTCGGCGTCGAGCGGCAGCTCGACTCGATCCTCGGCGAGCGCGCGCGCGGCTACGCGATCGACGTGCGGCGGGCGGGGCGGCGCGTCTTCGCGCGCGACCTCGAGGACGTCGGCGACGCCGCGGGCTGGTGGCACGCGACGACGACGATCCGCGTTCCCGACGCGGGCGCGTGGGAGCTCGAGCTGCGGCCGACGCGCGCGCTCGCGCGCACGACGCTCTGGCCCTATCCCGAGTACCTGCTCGGCGCGAGCATCGCGCTCTCCCTCGTGCTCGCCGTGCTCCTCCACGAGTGGCGGCGCGCGCGCCACCAGACGCGCGTCCTCGCCGCGAGCAACCGCCTCCTCGAGGACGAGCAGCGCGCGCTCGAGCGGCTCAACGTCGAGCTCGAGTCGCGCGTCGCCGAGCGGACCGAGGATCTCGAGGACGCGATCGAGGAGCTCCAGGCGTTCAACCACTCGGTCTCGCACGACCTGCGCTCGCCCCTCGGCGCGATCCTCAACTTCGCGGCGATCCTCGAGGAGGACTACGCGAGCCGGGCGCTCGACGACGACGGCCTCGCGCTGATCGGCCGCGTGCGGCGCAGCGCGCTGCGCGGCGTCGACCTGCTCGACGGGCTGCTGCACCTGTCGCGCGCGGGGCGCGCCGAGCTCGCGCACGACCGCGTGGACATGACCGCGCTCGCGCGCGACGCGTTCGCGCAGGCGCGCGCCGCCGAGCTCGACCACGGCGACGCCGAGCTCGTGCTCGAGCCGCTCCCGCCGGCGCGCGGCGACCGGCGACTGATCGGCGACGTGCTCGCCAACCTGTTCTCGAACGCGCTCAAGTACTCGCGCGGGAACGACAAGAGGCGCGTCGAGGTGCGCGGATGGCGCGACGGCGGCGAGCTCCACTACGAGGTGGCCGACAACGGTCGCGGCTTCGACATGCGCTATGCGGGCAAGCTATTCGGCCTGTTCGAGCGACTCCACGCGGACGACGAGGTCGAGGGCACGGGCGTCGGCCTCGCGACCGTCGCGCGCATCGTGCGGCGCCACCGCGGACGCGTGTGGGCGCGCGGCGAGATGGGTCGCGGCGCCGTGTTCGGGTTCGCGCTTCCCGAGCTCGGCGCGCCGGCCTCGGGCGCGGCATCGGAGACGGAATGACATGAGCGGCCGGGTGGACGTCCTGCTCGTCGACGACGACCGCGACGAAGTCGACGTGGCGCTGCGCGCGCTGCAGCGCTCGGGCGTCGACGCGAGCGTCGCCGTCGCGCGCGACGGACAGGAAGCGCTCGAAGCCCTCGGCCTCGAGGGCGACGGCGAAGTGCGCGCGCCGCGACCCGCGGTCGTGCTCCTCGACCTCAAGATGCCGCGCGTCGACGGGCTCGAGGTGCTGCGCCGCATCCGCGCCGCGGACGCGATCGCCGACGTCCCGGTCGTCGTGCTCTCGTCGTCGGACCGCGAGGCCGACGTCGAGCGCTGCTACGCGCTCGGCGCCAACAGCTTCGTCGTGAAGCGACACGATGCGCGCAGCCCGGGCGCGTACATCGCGGAGGCGGTGCGGTACTGGCTGTCGCTGAACCAGCCGCCGCCGGCGCGTGCGCGAGAGGGGCGGGGGAGGGAGCCGCGATGGCGGGACTGACGGCGTTGATCGTCGAGGACGACACCGACCTGCGCGAGAGCCTCGTCGCACTCGTCGCGCGGGAGGGGTTCGCGACGCGCGAGGCGTCGACGCTCGAGCGCGCGCGCAAGCTGCTCGACGCCGAGCCCGCCGACATGGTCCTGCTCGACCTCGCGCTCCCCGACGGCGACGGGCTCGACCTGCTCGCCGGCGACGACGCGGCGCGCGCCGGCGAGGTCGTCGTGACGACCGGGCGCGCCGATGCCGAGAGCGTCGTGCGCGCGCTGCGCGCGGGCGCGCTCGACTTCCTGCAGAAGCCCGTCGACCGCGCGCGCCTGCGCACGATCCTGACGAACGTCGCGCGCACGCGCGGGCTCAAGCGCGAGGTGGCGTCGCTGCGCGACGAGCTGCGGGAGCTCGGGCGCTTCGGCGCGCTCGTCGGGCGCTCGCAGCCGATGCGCGAGATCTACGACCTCGTCGCGCGCGTCGCGCCGACCGACAGCACCGTCTTCGTGACCGGCGAGAGCGGCACCGGCAAGGAGCTCGTCGCCGAGACGGTCCACCGCCTCAGCCGCCGCAGCGAGCAGCCGTTCGTCGTGCTCCACTGCGGCGGCGTCTCGCCGTCGCTGATCGAGAGCGAGCTGTTCGGCCACGAGAAAGGGAGCTTCACGGGCGCCGATCGCCTGCGGCGCGGCTACTTCGAGCAGGCGAGCGGGGGAACGCTCTTCCTCGACGAGCTGACCGAGATGCCGATCGAGCTGCAGGTGAAGCTCCTGCGCGTACTCGAGACGGGGTCGATCACGCGCGTCGGCTCGACGACGCCGATCGACGTCGACGTGCGCGTCGTCGCAGCGTCGAACCGCGAGCCGCACGAGGCCGTGCGCGACGGCGCGCTGCGCGAGGACCTGCTCTACCGGCTCTCCGTCTTCCCGATCGAGCTGCCGCCGTTGCGGGCGCGCGGCGACGACGCCGTGCTGCTCGCGGAGGTCTTCCTCGACGCGCTCAACGAGCGGGACGGGACGGGCAAGCGCCTCGGCGACGACGCGCGCGAGGCGCTCCTCGCGCACGACTGGCCGGGCAACGTGCGCGAGCTGAAGAACGCGATCGAGCGCGCGGCGATCCTGTCGGAGGAGCGCATCGACGCGAAGGCGCTGCCGGCGACATCGGCGCCCGGCGCCGCGTCCACGGCGCCCTCGGTCGCGATCGACGCGCGCGTCGGCGCCTCGATCGCGGACGTCGAGCGGCGCCTCATCCTCGCGACGCTCGAGGCGTACGACGGCGACAAGAAGCGCTCGGCCGAGGTGCTCGGCATCAGCCTCAAGACGCTCTACAACCGGCTCAGCGTCTACCGGGCGCGCGAGGAGGGCTGAGCGTGGCGCCGCGCGTCGAGCGCGACAGCATGGGCGCGATCGAGGTCGCCGACGACGCGCTCTGGGGCGCGCAGACCCAGCGCGCGCTCGAGAACTTCGGGCGCGCGGCCGAGCGCATGCCGGCCGCGATCGTGCGCGCCTACGGGATGCTCAAGCGCGCGGCCGCGGAGGCGAACCAGGCGCTCGGGCTGCTCCCGCCCGACGTCGCCGGCTGGATCGCGCGCGCGAGCGAGGAGGTCGCGCGCGGCGAGCACGCGGCCGACTTCCCGCTCTCGATCTGGCAGACGGGCTCGGGCACGCAGACGCACATGAACGTGAACGAGGTCGTCGCGAACCGCGCGAACGAGCTCGCGGGTGCGCCGCGCGGCGCGAAGGCGCCCGTGCACCCGAACGACCACGTGAACCTCGGGCAGTCGACGAACGACACGTTCCCGACCGCCATGCACGTCGCCGCCGCGCTCGCCGTCCGCGACGCGCTCGACCCCGCGCTCGACGCGCTGCTCGCGACGCTCGACGCGCTCGCCGCGCGGCACGCGGGCCTCGTGAAGCTCGGCCGCACGCACCTGCAGGACGCGACGCCGCTCACGCTCGGCCAGGAGATCGGTGGCTGGGCCGCCCAGGTGCGCACGGCGCGACGCGCGATCGCGGCCGCGCTGCCGCTCGTCCACGAGCTCGCGATCGGCGGCACGGCCGTCGGCACCGGGCTGAACGCGCACGAGCGCTTCGGGGACGAGGTCGCGCGCCGGCTCGGCGAGCGGACGGGGCTGCCCCTGCGCACCGCGCCCGACCGGTTCGCGGCGCTCGCCGGCCGCGAGGCGACGACCGCGCTCATGGGCGCGCTCGCGACGCTCGCCGGCGCGCTGCTCAAGGTCGCCAACGACGTGCGCTGGCTCTCCTCGGGGCCGCGCAGCGGCCTCGGCGAGCTCCGCATCCCGGCGAACGAGCCGGGGTCGTCGATCATGCCGGGGAAGGTGAACCCGACGCAGGCGGAAGCGCTCGCGATGGCGTGCCTGCACGTGCTCGGCAGCCAGACGTCGGTCGCGATCGCCGGTTCGCAGGGCAACTTCGAGCTCAACGTGTGCGCGCCGCTGATCGCCCATCACCTGTTGCAGGCGATCGACGTGCTGGCGGCGACCGTCGCGCACTTCGAGGCGCACTGCCTGCGCGGGCTCGAGCCCGTGCCGGAGCGGATCCGCGAGCACCTCGAGCGCTCGCTCATGCTCGTGACCGCGCTCGCGCCGCACACGGGCTACGACGCGGCGGCGCGCATCGCGAAGAAGGCGCACGAAGAGGGCCTCACGCTGCGCGAGGCGGCGCTCGCGCTCGGCGAGGTCACGGGCGAGGAGTTCGACCGGTGGGTGCGGCCCGAGCGGATGACCCGCCCGGGCCGCGAGGGGTGAGAGAGGCGAGGGTGTCTCAGCTGCGGCCGTGCTCGGCGCCGCTGCGCATCGCGAGGGCGACGTAGAGGCGGACGGGCATCGCGCCGTCCGCCGGCACGTCGAGGGTCCGACGCTCGGTGGCTCCACCGTCGCTGCGCGTCGCCTCGACGGTGTACCGGCCGGCGTCGAGCTCGACGAGCAGCAGCGGCCCGTTCGTGCGCGTGTCGAGCTTCGTGTTCCCGTCGGCGTCCGCGATGCGCACGTGCACGTCGCTCAGATAGGCGCCGCCCGGGTCGGTGAGCGTGATGCGCACGTTGTAGTCGCGCGCGGGCTCGGCGAAGAGCTCCGTCTGCTCGGCGTCGCCGACGCCACCGGTCACGAACTCGACGCCGTGCTGCATCTGCGGTGCGAGCGGCGGTGGCGGGCTCGCGTCCATGGCCGCAGACGGCTCGGCCCGCGCGCCCGTCGCCGCGGCGAGCAGGCCCGCCGCGGCGATGCCCACGGCTCGCAGCATCGCGTTCCTTCGTTCCATGTCGTGTCCTCCTTCTCCTTGCTTCGCCCACTTCGGGGCCTTCGCAGTCGAGGGCGCCGCGCGCGCCGGCGGGGGGGCGCGGCGCGCGCGGCGCGGGTCGGGCCGACGGGGCCGTGGGATCGCCGCGGTCACGCGGCGAGCAGCGGCACCACGGCCTCCGGCCCGTTGATCTCCGCACTGAAGCTCTCCTCGAGGTACAGCCAGACCTTCTCGTCGTCGTGCTTGCGGTAGCCGATCGACGCGTCGCGGCCGCACACGAGCTTGAAGTCGCCGCCGCGCAGGCTCGCGACGAGCCCGCCGCGCAGCGACGGTGCCCACACGACGGGCGCGTCGATCAGGCGCTGCACGTGGCGCAGCACCGGGTAGCCGGCAGCCGCCGCGCGATCGAGTCGCGCGTAGGCGGCGGGGCCGAGCGCCAGGGCGTACGGCCCACCGACGCCGGCCTCGCGCAGGAGCTCGAGGGCGTCGCTCACCGCGTCGCGCAGCTGCTCGGGCTCCTTCGGAAGCGCGATGCCGTCGTGCTGGGCGTCGGTGACGAGGCCCGGGATGTCGGCGTCCGCATAGCCTTCGAAGACGGCGGTGTCCTCGGCGGCGGCGAACGTGCGCGCCGCCTCGGCGAGCGGCTCGAGGTCGACGCGGCGCGCGCCGCGGTCGACGCGCTCGAGCTCGGCGCGCTCGAGCGCGAAGGGAACGCGCAGCTCGATCAGCGGGCGCACGACACGGCGACGCACGGTCGTTCCGCCGTCGGGAGCGCCCTCGAGCAGCTCGACCCGGCCGAGGTCGAGCGCGGACGTCTCCCAGCCGACGGGCCCCTCGAACTCGACGATGCGCCGCGCGGCGAGGTGGACGTTCAGCACGTCGCGCGCCTGCGCCTCGATGCGCTTCCAGGCCGCGCCGCTGATCGGTGCGAGGTGGCGGTTCAGCTCGATCACGAGGCTTCCTCCATGGCGGGCGGATCCGTCGGCGCGCCGCGCAGGCTCCCGATGCGGAGCGTGTCGTCGGGCGCTGCGTCGTGCGCCGCTTCGCCGCCGACGATGGCGCCGTCGCGGAACAGGAAGCGCCGCAGCAGCCGGTCGAAGCCCGGGTCGCGGCGGCGGATCCACTCGAGCGTCATGCAGGCGTGCTCCTTCTCCTCGTCGCGGCTGTGCGCGAGCACGGAGGCGAGCTCGTCGTCGCGCGTCGCGTCGACCCGCTGTGCGTACCAGTCGACCGCCTCGAGCTCCTCGATCAGCGAGACGAGCGCGCGGTGCAGGTCGACCGTCTCGGTGCTCAGCTCGTCGCGCGGCTCGTGCAGGTGCGGGGTCGACATCGATCCTCCCGGTGCGGCGCGCCCGAGGCGGGACGCCGGTTCGATGCGGCGGGAAGGAGCAAGCGACGTGCCAGCTGGCCGTGCGTCGCGTCGCGCGCGCCGCGCGCCTGGCACGCGGCTCGCACTCGCGAAGGAGCGGCTCCCGCGGCCGGCGATGGAGTCGTGAGTCGTCCGCCGCGATCGAAGGCGCGGGAGCTTTGTACAAACGACAGCGCGCGATGGGCGGCGGCATCGACGCGCGATGGAGGACGTCGCGATGGACTACCAGGACATCGTCGTTCCGTACGACTTCTCGGATCCCGTTCGCCCCGCGCTCGCCACCGCCGTCGACTTCGCGAAGCGCTTCGGTGCGCGTCTCCATCTCGTGCACGTCGTGCAGTGGCCGGCGTACACCTACGCCGCGTTTCCCGGCACGGGCGCGCCACCGGCGCCGGTCGGGCTGGCGGACGGCGCGGGCCGGCTGCTCGAGGACGTCGCGGGCGAGATCCCGGACGGCGTCGAGGTGCGCACGCACGTGCACGAGGGCTCGAACGTGGCACTCGTGCTGGCCGAGACGGCGCGCAAGCTCGAGGCCGACCTGATCGTGATGGGCACGCACGGACGCACGGGCTTCGCGCACGTGTTCCTCGGGAGCGTCGCCGAGCGACTGCTGCGCAGCGCGCCGTGCCCGGTGCTCGTCGTGCCCGCGGCCCGGGAGGAGTAGGCATGGAGACGCTGCGCGACGCGCTCCGGCGCTTCGAACGCGCGGGCTTCCGCGACGCGTTCCGCGCCGAGCGCGAGGGGCTGCGCGCCATCGCGGCGAAGCGCACGTACGCTCCCGAGGAGCTCGTGATCGACGAGGTCGCCCGCTTCGAGGGCGACACCGACCCGCAGGACGAGGCCGTCCTGTTCGCCGTGCGCGCCGACGACGGATCCGTGCGGGGCACGCTGGTCGCGACCTACGGTCCCCAGGGCGACGCGCGGCTCGCCGAGCTCGTGCATCGCCTCGAGACGGCGCACCGCGCGCGCACCGCGTGAGGGCGCGGTGTCGCAGTCGCCCGCGCGGCGCGCCCCCGCTATCTCCTCGCTGCGAGGAGGGCAGGCGATGCCGCTCGACAGCGTGAACCCGGCGACCGGCGAGCGCGTGGCACGCCGCGAGGCGATGCCCGCGCACGAGATCGAAGGCGTGCTCGAGGCGGCGCGGCGCGCGCAGCCCGCCTGGGCCGAGCGCACGCACGCGGAGCGCGCCGACGTCCTGCGCGCGATGGCACAGGGGCTGCGCGGCGACGTCGAGGCGCTCGCGGCACAGATGGCGACCGAGATGGGCAAGACGCTCGACGCGGGGCGCGGCGAGGTCGAGAAGTGCGCGTGGGTCTGCGACTACTACGCCGAGCACGCGGAGCGCTTCCTGGCCGCGGAGCCGATCGCGACCGACGCGACGTCGAGCTACGTCGCGTTCGCACCGCTCGGTGTCGTGCTCGCGATCATGCCGTGGAACTTCCCGCTGTGGCAGGTCTTCCGCTTCCTCGCGCCGACGCTCGCGGCCGGCAACGCGGGCGTCCTGAAGCACGCGTCGAACGTGACGGGCTGCGCGCTCGCGATCGAGCGTGTCGCGCACGCGGCGGGCGTCCCGCGCGACCTGTTTCGCGCGGTGCTCGTCGAGGGGCGCGAGGCGGGGACGTGGATCGAGCATCCGGCGATCGCGGCCGTGACGCTCACGGGCAGCACGCCCGCCGGCCGCGACGTCGCGCAGCGCGCGGGCCGCGCGCTCAAGAAGTGCGTGCTCGAGCTCGGCGGCAGCGATGCCTACGTGGTCCTCGAGGACGCCGACCTCGAGGCCGCGCTCGAGACGTGCGTGACGAGCCGCCTGATCAACGTCGGGCAGAGCTGCATCGCCGCGAAGCGCTTCGTCCTGCCGGCGCGGCACCGCGCGCGCTGCGAGGAGATCGTCGTCGAGGCGATGCGGCGGCGACGCGTCGGCGACCCGTTCGGCGACGCCGACCTCGGTCCGCTCGCGCGCGCCGACCTGCGCGACGAGCTCCACGCGCAGGTCGACGCGTGCCTCGCGCGCGGCGCGCGCCTCCTGCTCGGGGGCGAGGTGCCCGCCGGACGCGGCGCCTACTATCCGCCGACCGTGCTCACCGACGTCGCGCCCGGGATGCCGGCCTACGACGACGAGCTCTTCGGCCCCGTCGCCGCGCTCGTCTTCGTCGAGGACGAGGACGAGGCCGTGCGGGTCGCGAACGCGACGAGCTTCGGTCTCGGGGCCGCCGTCTTCACCCGCGACGTCGCGCGCGGCGAGGCGATCGCGCGCGATCGCCTCGAGGCCGGTTCCTGCTTCGTCAACGCGTTCGTCCGCTCGGACCCGCGGCTGCCGTTCGGCGGCATCAAGGCCTCGGGGTTCGGTCGCGAGCTCGGCGCCTTCGGCATCCGCGAGTTCGTGAACGTGAAGACGGTGGTCGTCGCCTAGCGACGTCGTGGCGCCGGGCGGTCGGCGACGGCATCGTCTCCCGCCCGGCGCGCGAAGCCCCTGCGCTCAGAGCTCGGCCGCGGGCACCGCACGGATGCGCTGCCAGTTCGACTGCGCCTTGCGGACGTTCCCCGCCACGTCCTTCGTCCACAGGCCCTGGATCTTCGTGTCGAGGTTCAGATAGAGGCGGTCGTCGACGACGGCCCACACGTCGGGGTCGCCGACGAACTTCTTGCCGACCGCGACTCCGTAGGCGCAGTAGCCGCCGAACGCCGGCGCATAGCGTTCCGGGTCGCCCCGGAACGTCTTCGCGTTCGCATCGCTCTGGAACAGGTAGGTCACTCCGTCGTGGACGACGACGTGGTTGCCGTTCCCGCGCACGGGCTTCTCGCCCGTGCGGTAGGAGACGACGTCGTAGCCGCCCGCGGCGACGACGCTGTGCGCGACGTCGCCGGGCACCGCGGGCGACATCGCGCGTGCGCTGGGAGTGGCGATCGCGAGGCTCGCGAATGCGAGCAGGGAGAGGAGAGCGTGGTTCATGGTCGGAATCCTCCTGGGCAGCGTGCCCGTTGCGTGCGCGCATGGATGTCGCGGTGCACGCGCCGGTCACGCGCAGCGCTCGCGCGCGGTGCGCGCGCAGTGCGAGCGGTCGCGCGTTGCGCGCGCGGTGTGACGCGCGCGCGCGCGCGGCATCGACTGCTTCCGATCACGTCCCGCGTCGCGGCCCGACCCGGCCGCGCGTGCGGCCCGTCGGGAGGAGCCATGCGAGCAGCGAGAGGGATCCGAGGAGTTCGAGGGGCCCGGCGCACCCCGGCGCTGCGCGCGCGCGTCGCCGCGCGACGTGCGGCCAGGGTCGTCGTCGCGGCGATCGCGGCGATCGCGGCGTCGACGTCCGGCGCGCAGGACGGCGGCGCGCCCGACGCCACGGGCGGCGCGCCGCCGCGCGCGCTCGACGGCTTCGCGCGCTTCGTCGGCGCCGACGGCTCGTTCCGCTTCGCGGGCGCGCGCGACACGGAGCGACTCGCGCACCTCGGCAGCTGGTTCGTACCCGAGGGCCCGGCCTCGGGGCTCCACCACGTCTACACGCAGCCCGAGGCGATCGCCGCGCACCGCGAGACGGGCGTCTTCCCGGACGGGACGGTGCTCGTGAAGGAGGTCGTCGACGTCGCGCGCGCCTCGTACACGACGGGGGCCGACGTCGCGTCGGCGACCGTGACGAAGCAGTGGTTCGTGATGGTGAAGGACGCGCGCGGCCGCTTCCCGGGGAATCCGCTCTGGGGGAACGGGTGGGGCTGGGCGCTCTTCGCGGGCGACGCGCCGAGCACCAACACCGCGCGCGATCTGCGGACGGACTGTCTCGCGTGCCACGTACCGGCGCGCGCGACGGACTGGGTCTACGTGCAGGGGTATCCCGCGCTGCGTCGCGCGACGCCGCCCACCGCGGAAGGAGAGGGCGGCGGCACCGCGCGCTGAGCGATCGCCTTCGTCGAGGCCTACTCGACCTTCCAGGTGTCGCCGCTGTGCAGCAGCTTCGCGAGGTCGCCGCGTCCGCGCTGCGCGATCGCGCCCTCGACCTGTGCGCCGAGCATCGTCTCGTAGCAGGGCTTCTCGACCGCGCGGAAGACGCCGACCGGCAGCGGGAAGCTCGGGCGGTGCAGGCTCGCGAGCTGGAACGCGTAGGACGCCGACGGGCTCGCCTCGTCGTGCACGACGACGCCCTTCGCGACCGGGTCCTCGCCCTCGGCGAGATCGACGACGTAGGGCTGGCCGTCGCGCATGCCGATGCCGCGGCGCGCGCCCGGGTCGCCGTACACGAGGGGCTGGCCCTGCTCGAGCACGATCGAGTTCGCGGCGCGCGTCTTCTTGTCCTCGACGTCGCCCCACGTCCCGTCGTTGAACACGGGGCAGTTCTGGAGGATCTCGACGAAGGCGGTGCCCTCGTGCGCGTGGGCGCGCCGCAGCGTCTCCTGCATGTGCGCGGCGTCGACGTCGATCGTGCGTGCGACGAACGTCGCGCCGGCGCCGATGGCGAAGGAGATCGGGTCGACGGGATGGTCGATCGAGCCGCCCGGTGTCGACTTCGTCTTGAGCCCGACCTCGGAGGTCGGCGAGTACTGGCCCTTCGTGAGACCGTAGATGCGGTTGTTGAAGAGCAGGATCTGGACGTCGAAGTTGCGGCGGATGGTGTGCAGCAGGTGGTTGCCGCCGATCGAGAGCCCGTCGCCGTCGCCCGTCACGACCCACACCGAGAGATCCGGGTTGCTGGCCTTGATGCCGCTCGCGAACGAGGGCGCCCGGCCGTGGATCGTGTGGAAACCGTACGTGTTCATGTAATAGGGAAAGCGGCTCGAGCAGCCGATGCCCGACACGAACACCACGTTCTCGCGCGGCACGCCGAGGTCGGGCATCACGCGCTGCACGTTGGCGAGGATCGAGTAGTCGCCGCAGCCCGGGCACCAGCGCACGTCCTGGTCCGAGACGAAGTCCTTGCGATTCACGTCGGCAGCAGCGGACATCAGCGGGCCTCCGAGGCGAGCGCCTTCTCGATCGCTTCGACCAGCTCCGCCACCTTGAACGGCTGGCCTGCGACCTTCGTGTACGGCTCCGCAGGGACGAGGTACTCGGCCCGGAGCACGCGCGACAGCTGGCCCGTGTTGAGCTCGGGGACGAGCACGCGCGGGTAGCGCCGGAGCACGTCGCCGAGATCGTTGGGCAGCGGGTTGAGGTGGCGCAGGTGCACGTAGGCGACCTTGTGCCCGGCGCCGCGCGCGACCTCGAGCGCCGCGGTGAGCGCACCCTTCGTCCCGCCCCAGCCGACGACGAGCAGGTCGGCGTCCGCGGGCCCGTCGACCTCGACCGGCGGGAGGTCCTGCGCGATGCGCGCGACCTTCTCCGCGCGCAACGCGATCATCTTCGCGTGGTTCTTCGCGTCGTAGACCACGTTGCCGGTCTTGTCGGCCTTCGTGAGGCCGCCGATCCGGTGCTCGAGCCCCTTCGTTCCCGGGATGGCCCACGGGCGCGCGAGCGTCTCCGCGTTGCGCTCGTACGGCAGGAACTTGACGTTGTCGCCCGCCGGCTCGCGCGCGGGCGCGAACTCCACCTTGCCGCGCGGAAGCGTCGCGACGTCCGGGATGCGCCACGGCTCGGCGCTGTTCGCGAGGTAGCCGTCCGAGAGGACGAAGACGGGCGTCATGTAGCGGACGGCCATCTGCGCGGCCTCGATCATGGCGTGGAAGCAGTCCGACGGCGAGGAAGCGGCGATCACCGGGATCGGGCTCGCGCCGTGGCGCCCGTACATCGCGAGCAGCAGGTCGCCCTGCTCGACCTTCGTCGGCGAGCCCGTCGACGGGCCGGCGCGTTGCACGTCGATCACGACGAGCGGGAGCTCGACCATCACGGCGAGGCCGAGCGCCTCCTGCTTGAGCACGATGCCCGGGCCGCTGCTCGCGGTGACGCCGAGGTGCCCGGCGAAGGACGCGCCGATCGCCGATGCGACGGCCGCGATCTCGTCTTCGGCCTGGAACGTCTTCACGCCGAAGTTGCGGTGGCGCGCGAGCTCGTGGAGCACGTCCGAGGCGGGCGTGATCGGATAGGCGCCGAAGAACACCGGCCGATCGAGCTGCACGCCGGCCGCGACCACGCCCCACGCGATCGCCGTGTTCCCGGTGATGTTGCGGTACGTGCCCGCCTCGATCTTCGCCTTGCCGACCGTGTACGAGATCGGGAAGAGCTCGGTGGTCTCGCCGAACGCGTGCCCGGCGCGGAGCGTGCGGAGGTTCGCCTCGAGCACCTCGCCCTTGAACTTCGAGGCGAGCCAGCGCTCGGTCGGCTCCATCGGCCGGTTGTAGAGCCAGTACAGGATGCCGAGCGCGAAGAAGTTCTTGCTGCGGTCGACGTCGCGCGCGCCGAGCCCGAGCCCCTGGAGCGCCTCGCGATTGAGCGTCGTGACCGGCACCTCGACCACGCTGAACCGCTCGCGCAGTGCGGGGAGCGGATCCTCCTCGTAGCCCGCGCGCGCCAGCGACTTCTTGTTGAACGCGTCGCTGTTGATCAGGACCATTCCGCTCGGGCGCACGTCCTCGACGTTGGCCTTGAGCGCGGCGGGATTGAACGCGATGAGCAGATCGATCTGGTCGGCGGGCGTGTGGATGTCCTGCGACGAGAAGTGGATCTGGAAGCCGGACACGCCGGCGAGCGTTCCGGCGGGCGCGCGGATCTCGGCGGGATAGTCGGGGAACGTCGACAGGTCGTTGCCCGCGAGTGCGGTCGACTCCGTGAACTTGGTTCCGGTGAGCTGCATGCCGTCGCCCGAGTCGCCGGTGAAGCGGATGGCGACGCGGTCGATCTCCTGCACGCGCTTGCCGCCGCCCGAACTCGTGGAGGCGTCGGCGTTTTCACGGGTCATGGGTGCCTTCTCCTGCGCGGATGTGGCCGAGGGCGGCCGATTGTATCTCGCCGCCTACCCCGCGAAAGGGCCGATAACGGCGCGGGCCCTCTCCGATCGAATGCGCGCGGCGTCGCCGAAAACCGCGTCGGCGCGGGGGATTGGCGCACGGAGTGCGCAGCGGCGAGCCTCAAGTCGCCGCGCGCCTTCGCCGATGGTTGCCGACATGTTTCACGTGTGTGCGGAGCCGTTCCTGTTCAGCGAGGCCGGCGTCCACGGCCTCTGCGTCTCGCTGAACACGCCCGTCCTCAACATCGAGGAGCTCCCCGTCGGGCCCGCGCGCGCGGCCATCGTGCTGTTCGAGAACGGATACGGCGAGCTGCAGCTCGGCGTCGGCGTACGTTCGATCGAGACCCGTCAGGTCGTCCTCTTCTCGTACCAGGACGCGATCCGCGCGCGTCGCTCGACCGCCCGCGCCATGGAGGCGGCGACGAAGTTCGCCGAGGGAATGGGCTTCCTGTTCGACGACGACCTCGTCGCGGGCGACCCGAGCGGCGGCCGCGGGCGCGCGATGCAGGTCTGGACCGAGCTCACGGACGTGCCGCACGTGCCCGAGGAGGTCGCACCGGCCTCGCCGGCGATCCCCAGGCTCTCTCCCGCGATTCCGCTCGAGCAGCCGCCCGAGGAGCTCGAGCTCGAGGAGCTCGTCGAGTTCGACCTCGGCGGCGATGCGCGCGACGACGACATCGAGGCGCCGTTCGGCGAGCCGGGCGCGCTCGCCGACGACGCGAGCAGCGAGCTCTGGCTCGACGACCTCACGCAGCCGACCGCTCCGGCGGCGCCCACACGGCCCGCCGCGACCGAGCGCGCGGCGGCGCCCGCAGGCGCGCCACCGGCTGCGCGCGCGCCCGCCGAGCCCGCGCCGCCGGCGCGTCGCGACGCCGCGAAGCAGCGAGAGGCGCCGCCTCTCCGCGAGCGCACGCGCGACGCCGAGCCGGCCGCGCCGACGACGTCGCAGCGCGTCGCCCTGTCCAAGTTCCGCCAGCCGCCGGCGCCCGATCGCTCGGCCCGCGAGATGCTCGCGGCCGCGCGGGCCGCCGCGGACGAGGAGCCGAACGAGACGAGCGCGAGCGGAGCGGCCCTCGGCCGCGTCGCGCTCGTGCGCAAGCGCGTGGGCGGCAAGGAGGGCGAGGAGCGCCCCCCGCTGCTGATGCGTCTGCTTTCCCAGTTCTAGGAGGCCGGACGCGGGGCGCACGCGCCGCCGCCGACCTCGGGAGGATCCGCCGTGCGGCTGCAGAATCGAAGCGCCCGGGTGCCCCGTCGCCGCGTGCCGCGCGCCGCGCGCGCGGTCGCACTCGTCGGCCTGCTCGCGCTCGGGAGCGCGTGCGTCTCGCCGCCGCGGGAGTCGGAGCCGCCCCAGGCGCCGCCGGCCGAGCGCGCGGCGGCGCGCCGCAACCTCGGCATCGACCACATCGTGAACGGCCGCATCGCCTGGGGGCTCCGCGAGCTCCAGCACGCCGAGTCCCTCTACGCCGAGGACGCGCTCACGCAGCTCTGGCTCGGTCAGGCGTTCCGCCTGCGCGGCCGCCCCGACGAGGCGCTCGCGCACGCGCGCCGCGCCGTCGAGATCGACCCGACGCACCAGGAGGCGCGGCTCAACCTCTCGACGATCCTCACGGACCACCAGCTCTACGCGGAGGCGATCGAGCACGCGCAGGTGCTCGTCGACGACCCGACGTTCGCCACGCCCTGGCGCGCGCTGACGAACCGCGGCTGGGCGCAGCTCAAGCTCGGCTACCTCGCGGACGCGCGCGCGAGCTTCGACGAAGCGCTCGAGTACGCGCCGAAGTACTGGCCCGCGCTGCTCGACCTCGGCATCCTGTCGTCCATCGAGCGAGACTACGTCGGCGCGATCCGCCATCTCGCCGACGTGGTCGCCCTCGAGCCGGGACCCGGCGCCGAGGCCGAAGCCAACTATCGTATGGCCGAGGCGTACGTCTCGATCGGGAGGCGCGATCGCGCGATCCAGCATCTGACGCTCGCGATCGACCGCGAGCCGAACGGTCGCTGGGGACGGCAGTCGCGCGCGTATCTGCAGCGGCTCCAGTAGGGCGGCTCCAGCCGGCTTCCGGGCGGGGCGGTCGCTCGCCGCGGGGCCTGGGGGCGAGGCCATACCGTGAGCGGACGCGCCGGCTCGCACCGACCGAGGCCGACCCCGAGCGCGGACGCGAGCGCGGCCGCCGAGCCGAACGCCTTCTCGATCGGCTCCTACCTGCAGCAGCAGCGACGCCTGCGCGGCATCTCGCTCGAGGACCTGTCGCTGCGGACGCGCATTCCGCTGCGCTCGCTCGAGCGGCTCGAGGCGGGCGCGTTCGACGGCGATCCCGACGGGTTCGTGCGCGGCTTCGTCCGCACCGTCGCCGACGGACTCGGGCTCGACGCCGACGCGACGCTCCTCCGCATGCTGCGCGAGCCGGCGACGGCCGGCGTGCTGTCGACCGGGCTCGCGCTTTCGGCGCGGCTGTGGCTCCCGCTGCTCGCGGTCGCGGCCGCCGTCGTGCTCGGCGCCGCCGCGGTGCGCTGGGTGGCGCGCCTCGGCACCGCGGTGCCGAGCGGGCCGGAGGTCGTGCTGCGACGCGACCCGGTGCGCGAGCTCGCCGAGGCCCAGGCGGCCGCGCTCGCGGCCGCGCCGCCCGAGTCGGCGTCGCACGTCGCGCGCGACGAGGAGGCGCTGATCGACTCGGCCGACGGCGCGCGGCGCGCTCCGCCGCCGGTGCCCACCTCCGTTCCCGCGCGCCGCCGCGACGACGCGCGTCCCCGGCCCGCGCCGCGCGCCGAGTCCCCGTCGCCGCCGCCGCCGCCGCCGCCGCCGCGCGCGCCGGCGGCGCCCGCCGCGCCGGCGCCCGCGTCTCCCGCCCCCGCCGTGCCGGCGCCGCCCGCGCCGGCGCATCCCTGACCGCGTGTCGGAGCTGCGGCTCAAGTCGGAGGCGGTGCTGCTGCGCGCGGTCGACGTCGGCGAGTCGGACCGCATCGTGCACCTGCTCGTTCCGGGCCGCGGGCGGCTGACGGCGATCGCGAAGGGCGCGCGCCGCAGCGTGCGCCGCTTCGCGGGCACACTCGACCTGTGCAACGTGCTGCGCGTGCACGTCGAGCGGCGCGGCCAGCGCGCGCCGCACGCGATGGCGCGGCTCGAGCAGGCGACGCTCGTCGATGCGCACCTCGGACTGCGCGCGATGCCCGCGCGCTTCGCGCTCGCTTGTTATGTCGTCGAGGTCGTCGACCGGATGGCGCCCGAGGGCGGCGTCGCGAGCGACCTGCGGAGGCTCTACGACTTCACGCGGAGGATGCTCGCGGCGATCGAGCACGCGGTGCCCGACGAGCGCTTGCGCCTGTGGGTCGAGCTGCGGGCGCTCGACGCGCTGGGCCTGCGGCCGGAGCTCCGCGTCTGCGTCGCGTGCGGGCGTCCGCCCGCGGCCGGCGCGAAGGTCGGCTTCCGGGTCGCGGACGGCGGCGTGCTCTGCGGCGCGTGCGCGCTGCGCAGCGACGGGCTCGTCCCGCTCCACCTCGGCACGGTGAAGACGCTCGAGCGCGTGCTCGCGCTTCCTCTCGAGGGGCTCGGGCGGCTCGCGATCCCGAAGGCGACGCTCGACGAGGCGCGCGCCGTGGTCGCGCGCTTCCAGCGCTTCCACGTCGGGATCGAGATTCGCAGCGAGCGGGTGCTCGACGGGCTGCTGCGCGCGCCCGCGCGCGCAGCGTCCTCTGCTTGACCGCTTCCTGCCCACGGGGAATACTCGCGCGCCCAGGAGATCGCTCCCCAACCCTCCAGACCGGGCGGCACACCGGCCCGCCCGGGCACGAACCGGTATCTCCACCCCATGAGTTCCGATCGCTCCGTGGATGCCGCCGATCGACCGGTGGCGATGGACAAGCTCGTGTCGCTGTGCGCGCGCCGCGGCTTCCTGTTCCAGTCGAGCGAGATCTACGGCGGCATCAACGGCTTCTGGGACTACGGGCCGCTCGGCGCGGAGCTCAAGCGCAACCTGCGCGAGCGCTGGTGGCAGTTCATGGTGCGCGCGCGCGAGGACGTCGAGGGCATCGACAGCGCGATCATCGCGCACCCGCGCACGTGGGAGGCCTCGGGCCACGTCGAGTCGTTCACCGACCCGATGGTCGACTGCCGGACCTGCAAGCGCCGCTTCCGCGCGGACCAGATCGCGGGCGAGCGCTGTCCCGAGGCGCCCGCGCAGCGCGCGATCACGGACTGCGACCTGACCGAGGCGCGCAACTTCAACCTGATGCTGACGACGCAGATCGGCGCGCAGGAAGGGACGGGCCAGACCGCCTACCTGCGTCCCGAGACGTGCCAGCCGATCTTCAACGACTTCAAGCGCGTGCGCGAGAGCGCGCGGCAGAAGCTTCCGTTCGGCATCGCGCAGATCGGCAAGGCGTTCCGCAACGAGATCACGCCGCGCAACTTCACGTTCCGCTCGCGCGAGTTCGAGCAGGCGGAGATGGAGTTCTTCTGCCATCCGTCGGAACGCGAGAAATGGTTCGACTACTGGCTCGCGGAGCGGCTGCGCTTCCACCGCGAGCTCGGCTTCCGCGAGGGAAGCCTGCGCACGCGCCCGCACGCCGCCGACGAGCTCGCGCACTACTGCGCGCGCGCGATGGACCTCGAGTTCCGCTTCCCGTTCGGCTGGCAGGAGATCGAGGGCATCCACGATCGCGGCGACTGGGACCTGTCGCGGCACAGCGAGTACTCCGGCAAGGACCTCGCGATCACGGACGAGGAGACGAAGGAGCGCTTCGTCCCGATGTGCATCGAGACGTCGGTCGGCGTCGACCGCACCGTGCTCGCGCTCCTGTGCGACGCGTACGACGAGGAGGCGCTCGAGGGCGGTGAGTCGCGCGTCGTGCTGCGCTTCCATCCCGCGCTCGCACCCGTGACGGTCGCCGTGCTGCCGCTGTCGAAGAAGCTGCGCGACGAGGTCGCGCCGATCGAGCGCGAGCTGCGGCGACACTGGAACGTCGAGGTCGACCACGCGGGCAACATCGGGCGCCGCTACCGGCGCCAGGACGAGATCGGCACGCCGTACTGCGTGACCTTCGACTTCGAGTCGGCGACGGATCGCTGCGTGACGGTGCGCTCGCGCGACTCGATGGAGCAGGAGCGCGTCCCGATCGAAGGGCTCGCGCGCGCGCTCCGCGAACGATTGGACCGCGCGGACCAGGAGGGGGCGCAGTGACCGGCAGGAAGAAGACCGCCCGACGCGCCGCGACGAAGAAGAGCGGGCGGACGGCGAAGGCGGCGTCGCAGCCGAAGAAGGCCAAGAAGGCGGGCGCGGCGTCCCGCGCCGCCGTCCGCGGCAAGGCAGCGGCGGGCAAGGGCGCGCGGACGCCGAAGGCGAAGAAGAGCGGGGCGGCGAAGGGCGCGGCGAAGACGCGCGCCGCGGCGGCGCCGCGCACGTCCGACCGCAAGGTCTACTTCTTCGGCGCCGGCAAGGCCGACGGGCGCGCCAACATGAAGGAGATCCTCGGCGGCAAGGGCGCGAACCTCGCCGAGATGAACCGGCTCGGCCTCCCCGTCCCGCCCGGCTTCACGATCTCGACCGAGGTGTGCGCCGAGTTCAACAAGCTCGGCGGCAAGCTCCCCGTGCGCGTCCGCGCCGACGTCCTCACGGCGCTCGCTCGCGTCGAGAGCGTCATGGGCACCCGCTTCGGCGACGCGAGCGACCCGCTCCTCGTCTCGGTCCGCTCGGGCGCGCGCGTCTCGATGCCGGGCATGATGGACACGGTGCTGAACCTCGGCCTCAACGACGCGACGGTCGAGGGGCTCGCGCACAAGGTCGACGCGCGCTTCGCCTACGACTCGTACCGCCGCTTCATCCAGATGTACGGCGACGTCGTGCTCGGCGTCCCGCACGACCGCTTCAGCCACCGTCTCGACGTCGCGAAGCGCGAGCGCGGCGTCGTGCACGACACGGAGCTCGACGCCGAGGCCCTGCGCACGCTCGCGCACGACTTCCGCGAGATCGTCGAGGAGGAGACGGGCGCGGCGTTCCCGCAGGACCCGGCCGAGCAGCTCTGGGGCGCGATCGGCGCGGTGTTCCAGTCCTGGCAGAACGACCGCGCGATCACGTACCGGCGCCTCAACGACATCCCCGAGAGCTGGGGCACCGCGGTCAACGTGCAGGCCATGGTCTTCGGGAACATGGGCGACGACTGCGCGACGGGCGTCGCGTTCACGCGCGATCCGTCGACCGGTGCGAAGAGCTTCTACGGCGAGTATCTGAAGAACGCGCAGGGCGAGGACGTGGTGGCGGGCATCCGCACGCCGCAGCCGATCAACGAGGAGAGCCGCACGGCCGACACGCGCGACCTCCCGACGCTCGAGCAGGAGATGCCGCGCGCGTACAAGGACCTCGTGCGCATCTACAAGGAGCTCGAGAAGCACTACCGCGACATGCAGGACATCGAGTTCACCATCCAGAACGGGAAGCTCTGGATGCTGCAGACGCGGAGCGGAAAGCGCACGACGGCGGCGGCGGTGAAGATCGCCGTCGACATGGCGAAGGAGCGGCTGATCACCCGCGACGAGGCGCTGATGCGCGTCGACGCGCGCGCGCTCGACCAGCTGCTGCACCCGACGCTCGACCCGGACGCGCCGCGGCTCGTGCTCGCGCGGGGGCTTCCGGCGTCGCCGGGGGCCGCGGTCGGCAACGTCGTCTTCTCGGCCGACCAGGCGGAGACGCACGCGAAGGCCGGCGAGAAGGTCGTGCTCGTGCGGATCGAGACGTCGCCCGACGACATCCACGGCATGCACGCCGCCGAGGGCATCCTGACCGCGCGCGGCGGCATGACGTCGCACGCGGCGGTCGTCGCGCGCGGCATGGGCAAGTGCTGCGTCGCGGGCTGCGGCTCGCTCGACATCGACTACGCGGCCCAGACCATGCGCGTCGGCGACCGCGTCGTGCGCGCCGGCGAGCCCATCACGATCGACGGGTCGACCGGCGAGGTGATGCTCGGCGAGGTCGCGACCGTGCTCCCGCAGCTCGGCGGCGCATTCGACGAGCTCATGGCGTGGGCCGACAAGGCGCGCAAGCTGCGCGTGCGGACGAACGCGGATTCGCCGCAGGACGCGCGCGTCGCGCGCGACTTCGGCGCCGAGGGCATCGGCCTCTGCCGCACCGAGCACATGTTCTTCGAGCCGGATCGCATCCTCGCCGTCCGGAAGATGATCCTCGCGGGCACGTCCGAGGCGCGCGAGGCGGCCCTCTCCGTGCTGCTGCCGATGCAGCGCGGAGACTTCATCGGGATCTTCGAGGCGATGGACGGCCTGCCCGTCACGATCCGCCTGCTCGACCCGCCGCTCCACGAGTTCCTGCCGCACACCGACGACGAGGTGCGCGAGGTCGCCGACGCGATGGGAGCGCCGCCGGCGAAGCTGCGCGCCGCGCTCGAGGGGCTGCGCGAGTTCAACCCGATGCTCGGGCATCGCGGCTGCCGGCTCGGCGTGACCTATCCCGAGATCTACCGCATGCAGGTGCGCGCGATCATGGAGGCGGCCGTCGACGTGGCCGAGCGCGGCGTCGTCGTGCGGCCCGAGATCATGATCCCGCTCGTCGCGCACCCGCGCGAGCTCGCGCGCCTGCGCGCGGACGCGGAAGCGGTGATCGCGGAGGTGCGCGCCGCGCGCGCCGATCGCGCGAGCGCGCGCGTGCGTCCGACGATCGGCACGATGATCGAGGTGCCGCGCGCGGCGCTGACGGCGGACGTGATCGCCGAGCACGCCGACTTCTTCTCGTTCGGCACGAACGACCTCACGCAGATGGGCTACGCGCTGTCGCGCGACGACGCAGGGAAGTTCCTGCCCGACTACATCGAGCAGGGCATCCTCGAGGACGACCCGTTCGTGTCGATCGACGTGGAGGGCGTGGGCCAGCTCGTCGAGATCGCGGCCGAGAAGGGGCGCTCGACGCGCGCCGACCTGAAGCTCGGCGTCTGCGGCGAGCACGGCGGCGACCCGAAGAGCGTGCGCTTCTTCGCGAGCGTCGGGCTCGACTACGTCTCCTGCTCGCCGTACCGCGTGCCGCTCGCGCGGCTCGCGGCCGCTCAGGCCGCCATCGAGGCGGCCGAGTGAGAGCGGGCCGCCGCGGCGTCGCACGCTGCGCGGCCGCGGCCTTCGCGGCGCTCGCGCTCGCGGGCTGCGCCGCCCCGGGTGCCGGCGGCCGCGCGACGGACGGCGATGCGATCGAGGTCGCGACGGAAGACGGGCGCCTCTCCCGGCTCGCCCGCGACTTCTACGCGCGCCTCGAGAACCGCCGCTTCAACAGCATCTCGACGTTCCAGGACCCCGGGCTGCACGAGCTCTTCCGGTCGCCCGAGGCCTACCAGGACTACTACGCCGACCTCGCCTACGACCTCGACGTCGCGCACTTCGAAGCGAGCCGGCCGACGAGCGTGGTGGTCGAGGGCGCGCGCCGCGAGAGCGAGCGGCGCGTCGTGCTCGAGGTGCGCTTCGTCGGCGAGAACGGGCTCCCGCTGCGCTGGTGGAAGGTCGAGCTCGTCCGCGAGGACGTCTGGGAGCGCGACGACGCGGGCCGCTGGTGGATCCAGCCGGGCAAGGTCTGATCGGGCTCGGCGCCCCGCGCCAGCCCGCTGCCCCGGGGACGCGCGCCGGCGTGGAAGACGCGTTCACGCCCGTGAGAAGCGCCGGCTACACAAACGGAAGCGATTTTCCCTCTCGTCGTGGTGAGAACGCCCTCCCTCATACGGGGGATGGCCGCGAGAAACCCTCGCTCGCTCGAAGGCTTGCGGAGGGAGTCGTCCGGAGGCCTGCGCGACGGGGAGCTGGCACGCGGCTTGCTCAACCCCACGCCCGAGGGCGTGAGCCCCACTCTTGGAAAGCGCAACGGTTTCGCGAGGATCGCTGGAGTAGAGGACGCTCGGGAACAGGGAACCGCGACTGCACCGCCCGAAGGGGCGACGCGACGCGGGCCGGAAACGGCAATCCCGGGCACCTCCTTCCCTCCAGCCACTGCGGCCCACCGGGCCGCAGCCGACGGATGTCGGGCCTCGCGCGACCCCGAGGAAGCGAGGCGACCGTGAACCACCGAAAGACCTGGGACTCCGATACCGAGCTCGTCGAGCAGATCCTCGGCGGCAGCGCCGAGCACTTCGATCTCCTCTACGAGGCGTACTTCCCGCGCGTGTACCGCTTCGCGCTGAAGCGCCTGCGCGACGCCGGCGAGGCCGAGGACGTGACGCAGGAGGTCTTCATGACGCTCCTGAGCGCGCTCCCTTCCTACAAGGGCGAGTCGTCGCTGATCGTCTGGATCTTCGGGATCACCCGCAACAAGGTGAATCGGCGCTTCCGCGGCGTGCGCCCGCGGTTCGAGTCGATCGAGGGCGGCGAGGCCTCGGAGGTCCCCGCGCGCGCGGCGTCGACGGAGGATGCCGTCGACGCGCGGCGCATCCTCGGCCGCTGCGAGCGCGCGATCGAGAACGACCTCACGCCGCTCCAGCGCCACATCTTCCAGCTCAAGCACCTTCGCGAGCAGCCCATCCGGGCGATCGCGCAGGCGCTCGGCAAGTCCGAGGACGCGATCAAGGCCAACCTCTACCGGATGCGCCGCTCCATCTCGGACGGCACGCCCGGGCTCGAGGCGCTGCTGCGAGGCTGAGCTGCGACGGCGGAGCTGCGAGAGGGAAAGCCTCCTCTCACTGCGAAATCTTCTGCCACATGGACCCGAAATCGGCCACTTAGCTGTGTGAAGCGGACGGGGGGAACCTTCTGACTTCACGGCCGGGAGGGCTGCGGTCGCAGCCGGACCGGCCACTGGGAAGGGGTGACGCGACGGAGTACCCGCGTTGCCCAGGACTCGTGCGACAACTGCGCCTGCTGCTCGAAATGCTGCCGTAGCACCGCCTGCGACGTCACAGCGCCTCGCCGCGATGAGCGACGAGGCCCTGCTCGACCACATCCGCCGGGGGAGCGAGCCGCACTTCGGCGAGCTCTACAACCGCTACTTCCAGCGCATCTACACGTTCGCCTACGTGCGCGTGCGCAATCACGCGGACGCCGAGGAGATCGCGCAGGAGACGTTCACCGCCGTGTTCCGCTCGATCGGGGCGTTCGGCGGCCGGTCGACGCTCCTCTCCTGGATCTACGGCATCGCCAAGAACACCGCGAACAACCACCTGCGTCGCGCGAAGCCGCACGACGCGCGCATCGACGACCTCGACGAATCGGTGATCGCGACGACCGACGCCTTCGAGAGCTCGCGGCCCGACGAGGAGTTCGAGCTGCACGCCTATGCGCGAACGGTGGCGGCGCGGCTCGACAAGCTCGCGCCCTGGCAGGTCGACGCCTTCTGCATGCGCCACTTCGACAACCTCTCGATCCCGGAGATCTGCGAGCGCACGGATCGCTCGAGCGATGCCGTGCGGTCGAGCCTCTACCGGGTGAAGCGCGTCTTCCTCGAGACCGTGGGAGCCGAAGCCCGATGAGCCGCCGCCCCGTCTCCCGACGCGCTCCGCTCCGCGCCGTCACGGCCTCGCCGGGCGTGTCCGCCGCGCTGCCGGCCGACGCCGACTTCGGCCTCGAGGCCGACGACGGCGACGTGCCCCTCGACGAGCTGCGCGAGTTCCTCTCCGCCGACCTGTTCGAGGTGCCGGCCGACCCCGGCTTCAAGAACCGCCTGCGCGAGAAGCTCTGGGAGCTGGTCGAGTCGCGCGCCTTCGGGTTCGGCCCGCCTCCGACGCGCGGCGACGACTGACGCGCGGCGCGCGCGCCCGCGCGTCGACGCGTTGCCCGCGCATTCGCGCGGGGTACCGTTGCGCGCCGTGCGCAACCCGTTCCGCCGCAAGCTGATGCAGGCGCGCTTCCTGCCCTTTGCGGCAGGCGGAGGGCTCGCGCTCGCGGCCGCCGCTCCGTCGCGCGCGCTCGTCGCGCTCGGCGTCGCACTCGTCGCGGCCGGCGTCGCACTCCGCACGTGGGCGGCCGGGCATCTCGAGAAGCGCGAGATCCTCGCGGTCTCGGGCCCCTACGCGCGGCTGCGCCATCCACTCTACGCAGGGACGCTCGCCATCTCGCTCGGCATCGCGGCGGTGCTCGGCGGTGTGGGAAGCGCGCTCGCGGCCGCGCTGCTCGCGGCGTGGTTCGTCGGGAGCTACTTCCCGCGCAAGGAGCGGAGCGAGAGCGACGCGCTCGAGGCGCGCTTCGGCGGCGCCTTCACGGCGTACCGCGCGCGCGTCCCGGCGCTGTGGCCGGCGCGGCGTTCGTACGCGCCGAGCCGCGAGGTCGCGTCGAGCGTCGACCTGTCCACCGGCTGGACGGCGCGGCGCTACGCCGACAACCACGAGCTCGCGACGCTCGCGGCCGTCGCGCTCGCGCTCGGCGTCGCGCTGCTGCGGGTGCGCGCGCTGCTCGGCGCGCCGTGAGCGGCGGCGCGCGCGGCGCGCCGCGCGTGCTCCCGACGCGGGCGGAGATCGCGCGAGCACCGTCGCGCCTGCTCAAGCGCGGCCGCGGCGCGAAGCCCGACGTGCTCGCGGTGGCGATCGCGGGCGAGACCCTCGTCGTGAAGGACTACGCGCCGCGCGCGGCATGGGTGCGCCGGCTCGTCGCTCCGCGCGTGCTCGCGCGCGAGGAGCGCGTCCACCGCGCCCTCGCTCCGCACGCGGCGGTGCCGGCGTGTCTGGGCCGCGTCGACGCGCTCGCGCTCGCGTTCGAGTACCGGCCGGGCGAGCCGCTGTCGCGCGCGCTCGCGCAGAGGCTCGGTGCCGATGCGAGCGCGCGCCTGCTCGAGCGCCTCGCCGACGCCGTCGCGCGCATGCACGCGCTCGGCGTCGTCCATCTCGACCTCCGCCACCGCGACAACGTGCTCTGCGATTCCGACGGGTGCCCCGTCCTCGTCGACTTCGCCTTCGCGATGTGCTTCCGGCCGGGGAGCTTCTGGTACCGCTGGTACCGACCGACCGTGCTCGTCTACGACGAGTACGCGATCGCCAAGTGGCGCGACCGCCTGCGGGAGGGAGCGCCACCGCGCCGGCGGAGCGCCTTCGGGCGGTGGCGGTCGCGGCGGCGCCGCGACCGCGGGCGCTAGTCGCTCGCGGCCGCGGGCCCGGGCTCGGCCGTCGGTGCGCGCACGCCGAGCGCCCCGACGTAGTGCCGGAACGTCTCGAGCGTGAGTCGCGCATCGTCGAGTGCGCGGTGCGGCACGGGGCCGTCGATCAGTCCGGCCGTGGTCGCCGCCTGGCGCAGCGACAGCGCGGGCACCTTCTCGCCCGCGACGAGCGACCAGGCGTAGAAGAGCGACGCCAGGTCGATCACGTGATAGTCGAACGGCGACGCGACTTCACAGGCCGCGAATGCGCGCTCGAGGAACATCACGTCCATGCGCACGTTCTGCCCGGCCGGGACGACCTTGCGAGCGTCCGGGTCGCCGGGCAGCGCGGCGCACATCGCGACGATCTCGCCGAGCGCCTGGCGCACGGGGACGGCGTCGGCCCAGAGCGCCTCGTCGTAGCCGAAGATCTCGCGGGCGCTCGCGGTCGAGCGCTCCATGCGGAAGCGGACCCGCCAGTGGCCGCACGCGAGCTCGGCCAGGCGGTAGTCCGTCAGGACGACGGCGATCTCGGTGATGTCGTGGGCGTCGGGGTCGAGGCCCCCGAACTCGCAGTCGAGCCAGGCAAAGGCGAAATCCGCCACGTCGGTCTCCGGGCGCCGGCCGCGGGCGACGGCGCTCGGCGGGGCGCGAGGCACGGGTCGACGCGCGAGGAAGGGTGGAGTGGTGCTCCCAACGGGACTCGAACCCGTGTTTGAGCCTTGAGAGGGCCCCGTCCTAGGCCGCTAGACGATGGGAGCACGCAAGAGAGGGCGGCAACCTACGGGTGACGCTCGGGGCTGTCAACGGCCGGCGCGCATTCGGCGCGGGCCCGCGCGCGCTCGGTTCCAGCGACGTCGATGCGCGCCCGCGTGAGGGGGCGCTGCCGCAGTCCGGCTCCGCGGTGACGAGGATCGTCACCCCTTCGAGCCGCGTGTTCAGCTCGGCTGCACCCGACCTACCACCGGCAACGCGCCGAGATTCCCGAGTGCTGGCTCAAGTTCGCGTCGCATCGCTGCCGATGACCTACGCCGCCTCCTGTCGCTTGGCACGAGCGTTGCTCAACGTGCCGTGTGACGGATGAACGTTGAGGGTCGCAGCCCAAGGTCGGGTCCAAGGCCCCAACCATCGAACGACAAGGTGCTTCACCCATGAAGAAGACCCTCCGCAGCCGCAAGGGCGGCTTCACGCTCATCGAGCTGATGATCGTGGTCGCCATCATCGGAATCCTCGCGGCGATCGCGATTCCGAACTTCCTCCGCTTCCAGCTCAAGTCGAAGACCTCCGAAGGCAAGGTGAACCTCGCCGCGATCCGCACGGCCGAGGAGGCGTACCTCGCCGAGTTCGGCGCGTACGTCGCCGACGTCCAGTCGCCGGCCGCCGCGCCGACGACGACCAAGCAGGCCTGGCCGAACCCGGCTCCGGTGGGCTTCGACACGATCGGCTGGGCGCCCGAGGGCGACGTGTACTTCGTGTACGCGGTCGCGATCGGTGCGGCGCCGCTGCAGTACACGGCCGACGCGATGGCCGACCTCGACGGCGACGCCGCGACGCAGATCTGGGCCTACGGCTCGGCTCCGGCGGGTGGTGCGGCGATTGCCGGCCCGCAGGGCTGCACGCCGGCACCGGCGAACTCGGTGGTCGGCTGCTCGGTCGGCGCCGGTAACTCGGTGTTCTAGTCCGACCGTCCGATTGCGAGGGGGGCCGGGCTCGCTCGGCCCCCCTCCTTCCTCCCCGCGAGCGCGCCGCGCGCCGCACCGACGAACGAACCGACGAGACGGGAACCAAGACGATGGACCGGCACAACGAGCGACGAAGCGGCTTCACCCTGATCGAGCTCATGATCGTGGTCGCGATCATCGGTCTGCTCGCCGCGATCGCGATCCCCTCGTTCCGCAACTACCAGTTCAACGCGAAGCGCACCGAAGCCTTCGCGAATCTCGCCTCCCTCGCCAAGTCCGAGGTGGCCTTCTTCTCCGAGTTCGGCGCCTACATCGGTGTCCCCGTCGCCGAGCCCGGGTTCACGCTCGGGAGCCCGCCCGGCCCGGTCAAGCGCAACGTCGCACCGGTCCAGGCCGCGTTCGGCGCGGTGGGATGGTCGCCCGACGGCGACGTCTACTACGAGTACGAGGCCGTCACGACGGGCTCGTACAACGGCGCGGACTGGGGCGGCTGCCCCTGCCCGACGTGCCTCACGCTCACGGCGTTCGGCGACGTCGACGGCAAGAACGGAGTCGGCGCCGTCATCTACGTCTCGCCCGACGCGACCGGAGCCGTGTCGTGCACGTCGGCGATCGGCGGCCTCGCGGCACCGATCGATCCCGCCACGGGCCTGCCCGTCTACAACCAGGTTCGCGCGTATCCCAAGACGCCGGGCGTCGCGGACGCGTACTGAGGAGGGAGTGGCGTCGCGCGCGACGCCGCCTCGGATCCTGCGCCAACGATTTCGGGGGGAATCGTCGTGCTGGCCACGGCCGCGAAGCTCATCGTCGCTGCCGCTCTCGTCGTCGCGACACACCAGGTCCACGAGCGGCTGCCGGCCCGGCTGCCGAGCGATCTCGGTGAGGAGTTCGTGCCGAGGCCGAGCGTCGCCAAGCTCGCCTCGCTCGGCTTCGACGCGGCGCTCGCCGACTACTACTGGCTGCGCGCAGTCCAGATCGTCGGCGGCGAGAACGGAGACGTCGGCCGCCACGCGCGCCTGATCGGGCGCATGGTCGACGTCGTCACGACCCTCGATCCGTGGGTCGACCACCCGTACCGCTTCGCCGCGGTCTGGCTCACCGACAGCCCCGAGAGCGTGCGGAAGGCGAACGACCTGCTCCGACGCGGCATCGAGCACCACCCCGACGAGTGGCGCAACCGCTTCTACCTCGGCTTCAACCTCTACTTCTACCTCGGCGAGAACGGCGCGGCGGCCGACGTGCTCGAGGAGACGATGGCGCTCGACGGCGCGCCCGCCTACCTGCCGCGTCTCGTGGCGCGGCTCCGCTCGCACGCCGACGACCTCGACACCGCCGCGCTCTTCCTGATCGAGCTCGCGAAGAACGAGCCCGACGAAGGACGCCGCGCGAACTACTACGACGCGCTCGACGAGATCGAGGTCGAACGCCGCGCACGCCGGCTCGACGACGCGCGCGCTCGCTTCCGCGAGCGCACGGGCCGCGACATCGAGCGCGTCGAAGAGCTCGTCGCCGGGCCGGACCGCGTGCTGCCGCAGCTCCCGAGCCCCGTGCCGTCGTCGGTGCCAGAGGCGCTCCGCCGCAATGCGCACTGGCGCGTCGACCGGGACCAGGATCGGATCGTCTCGACGTTCTACGAGCGCCGCTACGCGCTGTCGTTCCACGAGCGCGAGGCGAGGCGGCGAGACGAGTGGCTGGGAGAGAAGGCGCGCGGAGGGAACCGACTGTGACGCGGGAAGCGGAAGAGCACGTCGTCGTCGTCGAGAACGTGACGAAGGACGTGCGGCCCGGGCTGGGACTGCGACGGAAGCGGATCCTCCACGACGTCTCCTTCACCGTGCAGCGAGGCGAGATCTTCGGGTTCGTCGGGCCGAACGGCGCGGGGAAGACGACGACGCTCAAGGTGCTCATGGGGTTGATCCGCGCGACGAGCGGGCGCGCGCGCATCCTCGGCCACGAGGTGGGAGCGACCGCGTTCCGTCGCGAGATCGGCTTCCTGCCCGAGCACCCGACCTTCTACGACTACCTCACGGGCCGCGAGATCCTGCACTTCTACGCAAAGCTCTCCGGACTCTCCGCCGCCGAGCGCGACGCGCGCGTCGCGCTGCTGCTCGACTGGGTCGGTCTCGCGCGCGCGGCCGACGACCGGCTGCGCACGTACTCGAAGGGCATGGTGCAGCGCGTCGGCATCGCGCAGGCGCTCGTCCACGACCCGAGCGTCGTCTTCCTCGACGAGCCGATGAGCGGCCTCGACCCGATCGGTCGCAAGGAGATCCGCGACCTCGTCCTGCGCCTGCGCGAGGAGGGCAAGACCGTCTTCATGAACACGCACATCCTCTCGGACATGGAGATGGTGTGCGACCGGGTCGCGATCATCATCGGCGGCCGCATCCGCTACCAGGGCCGGATCGAGGAGTACCTGCGCACCGACGAGCACGAGGTCGACGTCGCGCTGACGGGCGTGTCGCCCGACCTCGCCGCCGCGCTCGAGGAGGCGTTCGAGGTCGAGCTGCGCGGCGTGCGCGAGCGCATCGAGCTGCGCGTGCCCGAGAAGGCGACCGAGCGGCTGCTGCGCCTCGCGATGGATGCGGGCGCTCGCATCGTCTCCGTGCAGCCCCACCGACCGTCGCTCGAGAGCGTGTTCCTCACCGCCGTGCGCGACGCCGAGCGCGGTGCGGTCGCCGCATCCGCGCTGCAGCAGGAGGAGACGCGATGAGCCCGATGCGCATCGCCACGATCGCCCACAACACGATCCGCGAAGCGGTCCGCCACAAGCTCCTCTACGCGGTGCTCGTCGTCTCGGTGCTGATGATCTTCGCGAGCGTGCTGATCTCGACGCTGTCCTACGTCGAGGGTACGCGCATCATGCAGGACTTCGGATTCGCGGCGATCCGCATCTTCAGCGCGGCGACGGCGGTGTTCATCGGGATCAACCTGCTGCACAGCGAGGTCGACCGTCGGACGATCTACACGATCCTCTCGAAGCCGATCTCGCGCGTCGAGTTCCTGCTCGGCAAGTACGCGGGCCTCGTCCTCACGACGTGGCTGATGCTCGCCGCGCTCGGAGCGATCTTCCTCGGCGTGTCGCTGCTCGCGGGCGCGCCCGTGCACGCCGGGCACGCCGCCGCGATGTGGCTCATCGCCGTGGAGCTCACGATCGTGGTCGCGATCGCGACGTTCTTCTCGTCGATCACGACCCCGATGCTCGCTGCGCTGTTCACGTCCGGCCTCTACGTCGCCGGCCATCTGACGCAGAACCTCTACCACCTCGCGATGGCCTCGGACGACGCGGGCGTGCAGCGCATGGCCGTGTGGATCTACCGCGTGCTGCCCGACCTCGAGCTCTACAACCTGACGGTGCAGGCCGTGCACGGGCTCGCGATTCCGGCGGGCGAGATCTGGCTGCCCGTGGCCTACGCGGCGCTCTACACCGCGATCCTGCTGATGGCGGCAAGTGCGCTCTTCGCGCGCCGCGACCTGCGCTGAACGTCGCGCGCGCGTCTGCGCGCGCGGCTATGGTCTCGCGCGGCGCGCGGCGCGCGCGAGGGGAGGGCGCGATGGGCGGTGCGGCGGAGTCGCTCGGCGGCGCTGCAGAGGTGCTGCTTCCGTGGCTCGCGGGCGTGTCGTTCGTCCTCGGCCTGCTGATCGGCTCCTTCCTCAACGTCGTCATCCACCGGCTGCCGCTCGGCGAGTCCATCGTGTCGCCGGGCTCGCGCTGCCCGCGCTGCGAGCGCGCGATCCGGCCGTGGGAGAACGTGCCGGTCCTGTCGTACGTCGCGCTGCGCGGGCGGTGTCGCGGCTGCGGCGTGCGCATCTCGCCGCGCTATCCCGCGATCGAGCTGCTGACGGGCCTCCTCTTCCTCGCGATCGCGCTCGAGTTCGGTGCGTCCGTCTGGACTCCGGTGTTCAT
This sequence comes from Myxococcota bacterium, assembly GCA_041389495.1. Taxonomy (NCBI): domain Bacteria; kingdom Pseudomonadati; phylum Myxococcota; species Myxococcota bacterium. The sequence goes on from JAWKRT010000005.1 coordinate 118,060, forward strand.
GGCCTTCGCGGCGGCGGTCGTCGCCGCGGGCGCGATCGACGTCGACCACCAGATCATCCCGGACGAGATCTCGCTCGGCGGCCTCGCGGTCGGGCTCGTCGCGGTGCCGCTCGCGGCGATGGCCGACGGAGCGGCGCTCGCCGACGCGGTCGCGCACTCGTTCGTCGGCGCGCTCGTCGGCGGCGGCACGCTCTGGGTGGTCGGGTTCGCGCACGCGCGCGTCTCGGTCGCGCTCGGCCGCGAATTCGAGCACTGGCCGGGCGAGGGCGAGTCGCTCCCGACGCCGTCGTCGCTCGACTACTGGACCTGGTTCCCGGGCCTCGGGTTCGGCGACGTGAAGCTGCTGGCGATGGTCGGTGCGTTCCTCGGGCCGCTCGGCGTGATGACGACGATCGTGATGGCGTCGGTCGCCGGGCTCGCGCTCGGCCTCGGCTGGGCGCTCGTGACCCGGAGCTTCGCGAGCCCGTTCGGGTTCGCGCCCGCGATCGCCGCGGGGGCGCTCCTCGCGCTGCTCGCTCCGCCCGCCCTCCGGCTCTTCTGACGGCGCGCCGCGTCGCGCGGCCGCGGGTCGCTAGGCGGCGCTCGCCCGGTGCAGGCGCACGTGGAGTGCGCCGCTCGCGTCGACGACGATCGGCCCGCGCGGAGCGAGGCCGGCCCCGCGCGCGAGCGCGGCGAGCGAGCGCGGCCCGAAGGCGTTGACGTGCTCGAGCGGACGCAGCGCGTCGTCACTCGGCATCCAGTAGGCGCGTGCCGCGGCGTCGACCGCGCTCCGCCCGTCGGGCACGCGCACCGAGGCCGTCGCGTGCGGTGCGAGCGCGCGCGCGACGGCGCCGAGCATGGCGAGGGGGTCGACGGCGTGCTCGAGGACGCCGTCGCAGCGCGCCCACGCGAAGCTCGCCGCATCGAGCTCGCGCGCGTCCGCGACCGCCTCGAAGCCGAGCTCCGCGAGATGCTTGCGGCGGCGCTCGCAGAGCTCGACGGCCACGGGTGCGAAGCCGCGCGCGCGCGCGTCGAGGCAGAAGGCGCCGTCGCCCGCGCCGACGTCGAGGACGCGCGCGCCGGGCCGAAGGGCCGCGAGCGCGCGCTCGTCGTCGAACGCGGTGCGCGGGTCCGCGGCCGGCGCGTCGGCCGCGGCGTCGTAGAGCCGCTCGAGGCCCGGGGGCGTCAGCACGAAGCGCTGGAAGGCGAGCCCGCACACGTCGCAGCGATCGATCGCATGGCGTCGGCCGGCGAGCTCGCGCGCGCGCACGCGGCCCCGGTAGTGCGCGTCGACGAAGCGGCGGACGCTCGGGTGCTCGAACGGCACGGAGCGCAGCGCCGATACCGCGCCGGCTCCGCACACCGGACAGCGTTCGCGCTCGGCCATCGACGCCACGCCCGTCCTCCGGAGCGCGCCGTTCCCGTGCCGCGGTGCGGCGGCGACGCGCCCGGCACCGATCGGTCGCCCGCGCGCGCGACTCGAGGCGCGCGGGCCCGCGCGCGCGCTTTACGAGCCCGAACGGGTCGCCTACGCTGCGCGCCGCTCGTGGTCCCCGGTCGTCTAACGGCAGGACAGCGGACTCTGAATCCGTCAATGAAGGTTCAAATCCTTCCCGGGGATCCAGCGCGAGCGCCTCGCCCTCGCCATCCCGGACGGGCTCGGCGCGCTGCATCGGCGGCGCCCTAGGCGATCCGCTCCGCGGCCGCCGCGATGCGCGCGACGGCGCGCTCGCGAGGAAGCACCGCCACCGTCTCGAAGATGCCCGGCGACGCCGCACTGCCCGTGAGCGCGACGCGCACGGGCTGCGCCAGCTTGCCCATTCCCGGGCTCCCGTTCGCCGCGCGCACCGCCTCGAATGCGCCCTCGATCGCGGCGGCGGTCCACGGCTCGACCTCGGCGAGCGCGCATGCGAGCGCTGCGAGCAGCGGCTTCGCGTCGGGCTTCCAGTGCTTGGCGACCGCCTTCGCGTCGAGCTCGAGCTGGTCGTCGGCGACGACGAGCCACCGCGCCTGCGCTGCCATGTCGGCGAGCGTGCGGCTGCGCTCGCGCAGCAGCTCGAGCAGTGCGCGCAGCCCGGGCGCATCGTCGACCGCGCGCCCGGTGGCGGCCTCGAGGAACGGACGCACGCGCGCGAACAGCTCCTCGCCGTCGAGGCGCGCGAGGAACTGCTGGTTCTGCCAGTCGAGCTTTCCGAAGTTCGCCTGCCCGGCGGAGCGCCCGACCGCGTCGAGATCGAAGAGCGAGGCGAGCTCGTCGAGCGTGAAGACCTCGTCGTCGCCGTGCGACCACCCGAGGCGCGCGAGCCAGCTGCACATCGCCTCCGGCAGGTAGCCATCGTCGCGGAACTGCTGCACGGAGACAGGGTCGCGTCGCTTGCTGAGCTTCTTGCCCGATTCGCCCACGAGCAGGGGCAGGTGCGCGAAGACGGGCAGCTCGGCGCCGAGCGCGCGGTAGAGCGCGATCTGGAAGGCCGTGTTGATCTGGTGGTCGTCGCCGCGGATCACGTGGGTGATGCGCATGTCGATGTCGTCGACGACGACGGCGAGGTTGTAGAGCGCGGTGCCGTCGCTGCGCCGGACGATGCGGTCGCCGATCTCGGCGCCCGCCTGGCCGAGCGGCCCGAACACCGCGTCGTCCCAGCGCAGCGCGTCGTCGGGGTCGACGCGCAGCCGCACGGTGTGCGGGCCGCAGGCGGGGCCGTGCGCGGCGTCGCGGCAACGACCGTCGTACGTCCACTTGCCACCCGCGGCGATCGTCGCCTGCTTGCGCGCCTCGAGGTCCTCGGCCGTGCACGTGCAGCGGTAGGCGCGTCCCGACGCGAGCAGGCGCTCGACCGCGTCCGCATAACGTTCGCTCCGCTCGCTCTGGCGGTACGGGCCCTCGTCCCAGTGGAGCCCGAGCCACTCGAGGCCCTCGAGCACGCCGCGCTCGGAGGCGTCGGTCGAGCGCTCGCGGTCGGTGTCCTCGATGCGGAGCACGAAGACGCCCCGGTGGCGGCGCGCGAAGGCCCAGCTGAAGAGGGCGGTGCGGGCGCTTCCGATGTGCAGGAACCCCGTGGGGCTCGGCGCGAAGCGCGTGCGGACGGTCTGGGACGGCATGGGCGCGGCAGCATACCCCGCAGCGCTCCTTCCAAGTATGGAGGCCCCCGGGGTGGGGAAGGGGCGGCGCGCGCCTCCGCGTTGACTGGCTCCGGGGCCCGCGCTACTTCGGCCGCGCTCGCCGCGGCGCGCGGACTCCTCCGCCGTCGCCGCGTGCGGCGACGCCGCTCGCGAGGCCGCGCCGCTCGCCGCCCCCGGAGCCTCCGTGAAGCTCAACCTCGACCGGCTCGACGCGACGCCGTCGCATCACGCATTCGAGGCCACGGCGGCCTGGTGGGCCGAGCGCGTCGCCGAGGCCGACGAGGGCCCGTACGAGGTCGTCGCCCCGTTCCGGTTCGAGCTCGACGCGCACAAGATGGGCGAGGACGTGTACCTCGCCGGCGCGATGTCCGGGGCGCTCGAGCTCGAATGCGGGCGCTGCGTCGCGCGCTATCGTCAGGCGCTTCGCGAATCGTTCCGGCTCGTCCTCGAGCCCGCCCGCGGTCGGGTGCCGCTCGACCCGGAGGGCGACCTCGCCCTCCGGCGCGACGGGATGTGCCTGGGCGACGAGGTCGAGTCGGGCTGGTACCGCGGGAGCGAGATCCAGCTCGACGCGTGGTTCGCGGAGATCATCGCGCTCGCGATGCCGGTGCAACCCCTGTGCGACGAAGCGTGCAAGGGGCTCTGCCCGGTGTGCGGCGCGGACCGCAACGCCGGCGACTGCGGCTGCGTCGTTCGCGAGGATCGACCGCGGTCGCCGTTCGCGATGTTAGGCGCCTTGAAGGGCGCGTCCGATCCCAACCGAGGAGAATGAGCCATGGCGGTTCCGAAGCGCCGCACCTCCAAGTCCCGGCGCGACATGCGCCGCTCGCACCACGCCCTCGCGGCGCCGAAGCTCGCCAAGTGCCCCGAGTGCGGCGCACCGAAGCAGCCGCACCGCGTCTGCCCGGCCTGCGGCTCGTACAAGGGCCGCGCGGTCTTCGAGTCGAACGAGGAGTAGCCGGGCCGTGCTCGCGCTCGTCTTCCCCGGGCAGGGGTCGCAGGAGGTCGGCATGGGCCGCGACGCGTACGACGCGTCGCCGGCCGCGCGTGCCGTGTTCGACGCCGCGAACGCGGCGCTCGGCTTCGACCTCGCGCGCCTGTGCTTCGAGGGGCCCGAGGACGACCTGCGCCGCACGGAGATCCAGCAGCCCGCGATCCTCACGGTGAGCATCGCGCTGCTGCGCGCGCTCGAGGAGCGCGCGGCGGTCGCGCCCGCCTTCGTCGCGGGCCACAGCCTCGGCGAGTACTCGGCGCTCGTCGCCGCCGGCGCGATCGACTTCGAGGACGCGGTCGCGCTCGTGCACGCGCGCGGGCGCTTCATGCAGGAGGCGGTGCCCGAGGGCCGCGGCGCGATGGCCGCGGTGATGGGCATCGGGCCCGAGGAGACGGCGGAGGCGTGCGTGCGCGCCGCCCGCGAGACGGGCCTCGTCGTCGCCCCCGCCAACTACAACTCTCCGCAGCAGACCGTGATCGCGGGCGACGCGGCCGCGGTCGAGATCGCGTGCTCGCGCGCGAAGGAGGCGGGGGCGAAGCGCACGATCCCGCTCCCCGTGTCCGCGCCCTTCCACTGCGCGCTGATGGCGCCCGCGGCGAGCAAGCTCGCCTTCGAGCTCGAGCGCGTGCGCTTCCGCGACGCGCGTCCGCCCGTCGTGACCAACGTCGAGGCGGAGCCGAACCGCGAGGGCGACCGCATCGCGGGCCTGCTGCGCGAGCAGGTGACGGCGCCCGTGCGCTTCACCGAGATGGTCGAACGCCTGCGCGCGCTCGGCGTCGAGCGCTACCTCGAGGTCGGGCCGGGCAGCGTGCTGTCCGGGCTGATCGCGCGCATCGACCGGCGCGCGCGCCGCGCCGGCATCTCGTCGCTCGCGGATCTCGACGCGGCGGTGGCCTTCGTCGCGGAAGCCGGAGCCTGACGCGCGGCCGCGGCTTGCGCGTTCGTGGGTGACGGACCACGTTCTCGGCACCGTCGGCGTCGCGGCGCCGCGGAGGGGGGGAGGACATCCATGGATGTCGACGATCGGATGGCGGCGTTGATCGTGGAGCAGCTCGGCGTGTCCAAGGACGCGATCTCGCCGAAGGCGTCGTTCGTCGACGATCTCGGCGCCGACTCCCTCGACATCGTCGAGCTCGTGATGGCGATGGAAGAGGAGTTCGACGTCGAGATCCCCGACGAGGACGTCGAGCGCATGCAGACGATCGGCGACGCCCTCGACTACCTCAAGGAACGCATCGAGGCCTGACGCGTGCGCGCCGACGCGGAGCGCGTGGTCGTCACGGGCCTGGGCTGCGTCTCGCCGCTCGGCCTCGACGCGCCGTCGACGTGGGAGGCCGCGGTCGACGGGCGCGGCGGCGTCGCCGCGATCACGCGCTTCGACGCTTCCGAGCTTCCCGTGCGGTTCGCGGCCGAGGTGAAGGGCGAGCCCGACGCGGGCGACCTCGAGCCCAAGGAGCTGCGCCGCTTCGATCGGGTCGTGCGCTATGCGCTCGCGGCCGCGCGCGAGGCGCTCGCCGACGCCGTCCTCGAGCCGAGCGACGCGAACCGCGACCGCATCGGCGTCGCGATCGGGTCGGGCATCGGCGGGCTCGAGACGCTCACGACGAACCAGCAGGTCCTCATGGAGCGCGGCGCGCGCCGCGTGTCGCCGTTCACGATCCCGATGTCGATCGCGAACATGCCGAGCGGCTACGTGTCGATCGCGCACGGCCTCCGCGGACCCAACGTCGCGCACGTGAGTGCGTGCGCGTCGGGCGCGCACGCGCTCGGCGAGGCCGCGGCGTGGATCCGGAGCGGCGCGGCCGACGTCGTGCTCGCCGGCGGCGCCGAGGCGCCGCTCGCGCCGCTCGGCGTCGCGGGCTTCGCGGCGATGCGCGCGCTGTCGACGCGCAACGACGACCCCGCGCGCGCGAGCCGTCCGTTCGACCGCGCGCGCGACGGCTTCGTGATCGGCGAGGGCGCCGGCGTGCTCGTGCTGGAATCGCTCGCCCACGCGCGGGCGCGCGGCGCGCGCGTGCGGGCCGAGCTGCTCGGCTACGGCGCCGCCGCCGACGGGCTCCACATGGCCGCTCCCGACGAGACGGGCGAGAGCGCGGCGCGCTGCATCGCGCTCGCCCTCGCGGACGCGGGCCTCGACGCCGCCGCGGTCGACTACGTCAACGCGCACGCGACGAGCACGCCCGTCGGCGACGTGGCGGAGGTCGCCGCGCTGCGGACCATCTTCGGCGCCGCGCTCGAGGCCACGCCCGTCTCGGCGACGAAGTCGATGACCGGGCACCTGCTCGGTGCGGCGGGCGCGGTCGAGGCCGTCTTCTGCGTGCGCGCGATCGAGACGGGCCTCCTGCCGCCGACGATCAACCTCGACGACCCCGACCCGGACTGCGCCCTCGACCACGTCGCCGGCAAGGCCCGGCGCGCCGAGGTGCGCGTCGCGCTCTCGAACTCGTTCGGGTTCGGCGGCACGAACGCGGCGCTCGTGATCGGACGCGCCGACTAGCCGAGGGCCGGGTCGTGCCGGCGCGGCCGGCGGCGCGGCGGCGCTCCGGGGCCGGCGCTATGGTCCGCCGAGCCCCCACGGCCACCCACAGGTCGAGTGCTCCTGCTCCGGGCGTGTGCGTCGCGCCCGGCGGGCGCGCTCGTTCGCGCGTGCGGAGGCGCGCGGGCGCTGCCATCGGCCCACTTCGCCCACTTCGGACGCGATCGCGTCCCAGCCAGGGGAGACGACGACATGGCGAACCCCCCGAAGCCCGCCACCGAGCCGCTCGCGGTCGCCGACCCGCAGATCGCCGCGCTCGTCCGCCAGGAGGCGCGCCGGCAGGCGCTCTCGATCGAGCTGATCGCGTCGGAGAACTTCGTGTCGCACGCCGTGCTCGAGGCGGCGGGCAGCGTGCTGACGAACAAGTACGCGGAGGGCTATCCCGGGCGCCGCTACTACGGCGGCTGCGAGTTCGTCGACGAGGTCGAGACGCTCGCGATCGAGCGCGCGAAGCAGCTCTTCGGCGTCGACCACGCGAACGTGCAGCCGCACTCGGGCTCGCAGGCGAACGCGGCCGTCTACCAGGCGCTGCTCGACCCGGGCGACACCATCCTCGCGATGAACCTCGACCACGGTGGGCACCTCACGCACGGGAGCCCGGTCAACTTCTCGGGCAAGCTCTATCGCATCGTTCCCTACGGTGTGCGCCAGGACACCGGGCGCATCGACTACGACGCGCTGCGCGAGCTGGCGCGCGAGCACCGCCCGAAGCTCATCCAGTGCGGCGCCACCGCGTACTCGCGCACGATCGACTTCGACGCGTTCCGCTCGATCGCCGACGAGGTCGGCGCGCTGCTCTTCGCCGACATCGCGCACATCGCGGGGCTCGTCGCGACGGGCGTGCACCCGAGCCCGGCGGGCAGGGCGCACGTCTTCACGACGACGACCCACAAGACGCTGCGCGGCCCGCGCGGCGGTCTCATCCTGTGCGACGCCGACTTCGCCCGGAAGGTCGACAGCGCCGTCTTCCCGGGCGGGCAGGGCGGCCCGCTCATGCACGTCATCGCGGCGAAGGCCGTCGCGTTCAAGGAGGCGCTCTCGCCCGACTTCAAGACCTACTGCGAGCAGATCGTCGCCAACGCGAAGGCGCTCGCGGCGGGCGTGATGGAGCGCGAGTTCGAGGTCGTCTCGGGCGGCACCGACAACCACCTCTTCCTGCTGTCGCTCGTGAACCGCGACACCACGGGCAAGGCCGCGCAGCTCGCGCTCGAGCGCGCGGGCATCACGGCGAACAAGAACATGGTGCCGTTCGATCCGCGCAAGCCGATGGTCACGTCGGGCGTGCGCATCGGGACGCCGGCCGTCACCACGCGCGGCATGCGCGAGGTCGAGATGGCGGAGATCGCGCGGCTGATCGCGCGCGTGCTCGCGAACCCGGGCGACGTCGACGAGCTCGACGCCGTGCGCGGCGACGTCGAGGCGCTCTGCCGCCGCTTCCCCATGTATCCCGGCCGCTGGGACGACTAGGAGCCCGGCCCGCGCATGCGCTGCCCGTTCTGCGGGGACGAGACGACGCGGGTGATCGACTCGCGTCTCGCGAACGCGGGGCAGGAGATCCGCCGCCGACGCGAGTGCCAGGAGTGCCAGCGGCGCTTCACGACGCGCGAGCGCGTCGAGGAGCCGCTTCCCCGCGTCATCAAGCGCGACGAGCGCCGCGAGGACTTCGACCGCGCCAAGCTGCGCACCGGCATCCTGCACGCCTGCGAGAAGCGGCCGATCGCGACCGACGCGATCGAGCGCGTGATCGATCGCATCGAGCGCCGGCTCGTCGAGAGCGGCGAGCGCGAGATCGCGAGCGGCTGGATCGGGGAGCGCGCGATGGAGGAGCTGATCGCGCTCGATCCGCTCGCGGCCGTCCGCTTCGCCTCGGTCTTCCACGACTTCCAGCGCGCCGAGGACTACGACGCCTTCTTCGCGTCGCTCGCGCGCGAGGAGGGCTGACGCGTGCAGCCCGAAGCCGCGATGCGGCTCGCGCTGCGCGAGGCCGCGCGCGGGCGCGGCACGACCTTCCCGAACCCGTGCGTCGGCGCGGTCGTCGTGCTGGGCGATCGCGTGCTCGGCCGCGGGCACTCGCGCCCGGCGGGCGGCGCGCACGCCGAGGTGGTCGCGATCGAGCGCGCGGTGCGCGCGGCCGGCGCGGCCGCGGTGCGCCGCGCCACGCTCGTCGTCACGCTCGAGCCGTGCGCGCACTTCGGGCGCACGCCGCCGTGCACGGAGGCGATCGCGGCGGCGGGCCTCCGCCGGGTGGTCGTCGGCGCGCGCGACCCGCACCCGAAGGCGGGCGGCGGCGCGCGTGCGCTGCGGCGCGCCGGGGTCCGCGTCGAGCCGGGAGTGCTCGAGGACGCCTGTCGCGCGCACCACCGCGGCTTCCTGTCGGTGTGCGAGCGCGGGCGCCCGTGGCTCGCGCTGAAGCTCGCGAGCACGCTCGACGGCCGCATCGCGACGGCGTCCGGCGAGTCGCGCTGGATCACGTCGCCGCGCGCGCGCGCCTTCGTGCACGCGCTGCGCGCGCGCACCGACGCGGTGCTGGTCGGAACGGGCACGGCGCTCGCGGACGACCCGGCCCTCACCGCGCGCCGCGGCGCGCGCGTCGCCCGCGCGCCGGTGCGCGTGCTGGTGGACCGGCGCCTGCGCGTCCCGGTCGCCGCGCGGCTCTACACCGAGCCCCGCGGCGAGGCCTGGGTCGTGTGCGCGCGCGGCGCGCGCGGGCGCCGCGCGCGCGCGGACGCGGGCGCGCGCGTGCTCGAGGTGGCCGCGCGCGCCGGCGCGCTCGACCTGCGCGCCGCGCTCGAGCGGCTCGCGCGCGAGGGCCTGACCGAGGTGCTCTGCGAGGGAGGCGGCGGGCTCGCGGCCGGCCTCCTCCGCGCGGGGCTCGTCGACGAGATACATTGGCTCGTCGCGCCGAAGCTCCTCGGGGGCGACGCGCGGCCGGCGCTCGCGGCGCTCGGCCTCGGGCGGCTGCGCGACGCGGTCGCGCTCGAGGACGTCGCGGTGCGGCGGCTCGGCGACGACGTGCACGTCCACGGAACGACGGCGCAGGGGCGCGACGCGCTGCGCGCGACGCGGAGGCGACGGGGCGGGTGATGCGGCACTACGCGGCGAGCGGCGATGCGACCGGGCTGCGCTTCGGCGTGGTCGTCGCGCGCTTCAACCACCTCGTGTGCGTGCGGCTCCTCGAGGGCTGCGTGCGCGAGCTCGAGCGGCGCGGCGCCGAAGCGGACGCGATCGACGTCGCGTGGGTGCCGGGGGCCTACGAGATCCCGCACGCCGCGCGCTCGCTCGCCGCGAGCGGCCGCTACGACGCGATCGTCACGCTCGGCGCGGTCGTCCGCGGCGGCACTCCGCACTTCGACTTCGTCTGCCACGGCGTGACCGACGGCGTGCGCGAGGTCGTGCGCGACACCGACGTTCCCGTCGCGTTCGGCGTGCTGACCACGAACGACGTCGACCAGGCCTTCGAACGCACGGGCGGGCGCGACGGCGACAAGGGCGCCGAGGTCGCCGCTGCCGCGGTCGAGATGGCGCGACTGCGCGCGCAGCTCGGGCGCCGTCCGGGAGACGCCGCGTGACGAGTGCCGCCGGGAGTGCGCGCCACCGCTCGCGCGAGGTCGCCGTGCAGGTGCTCTTCGCGCTCGACGTGCACGTCGCGAAGGGGCCGGCGCCGCCGGCCGCGCAGGAGGTGTTCGACGACGTGGCCGCGCACTTCGAGATGCCCGAGGCGGCGCGCGCATTCGCGAAGGAGCTGGTCACGGGCGTCGCGCAGCACCGCGATGCGCTCGACGCGCTCGTGCGCGAGGCGGCGCGCAACTGGCGCCTCGAGCGGATGGCGGTCGTCGACCGCAACGTGCTGCGGCTCGCGGCGTTCGAGCTCGCGTTCAGCGACACGCCCGTCGAGGTCGTGATCGACGAGGCCGTACAGCTCGCGAAGCGCTACGGCGACGATCCGTCGCCGGGCTTCGTGAACGGCGTGCTCGACGGCGTCGCGCGCGCGACGCGGGGGGCGGGGCGGTGAGCGGCTCGCTCCGGATCGGGCTCGACACGCGGCCGCTCGAGCGCGTGGAGGCGGACGTCGCGATCGCGGGCGTCTTCGCGGACGAGCGCCCGCTGCGCGGCGCGGCGGGCCGCGCGGACTGGCGGCTGTGCGGACTGCTCACGCGGCTCGTTCTCGACGACCGGCTCGATGCCTCGCCCGGCGCCGCGACGCTCGTCGGAACGTCGGGCCGGCTCGCTGCTCCGGCACTGCTCGTCGTCGGGCTCGGCGCGCGCGCGCGCTTCGGCGCGCAGGCGCTCGAGGACGCGACGCGCTCGGCGGTCGCGCGCGCGGTGGCGCTGTCGAGCGCTCGCGCCGCGCTCGCGCCGTTCGGCATCGACGGCGACGAGCTCGTGCGCCACGCGCGCGCGCTCGTCGAGGGCGCGCTCGCGGGGCTCGGCACGGCGACGCTCGCCGTGCGGCTGTGCGTTCCCGAGGCGGAGGAGTCGCGCGTGCGCCGCGAGCTCGTGCGCGTCGTCCGCAGCGCCGCCATCGAGATCGAGCCGCCGGCGCCGACGGCCGACGGCGCGCGCGCGGGTGCCACGTCCCCGCCGTCGGCCGCTCCCCGCTAGCGCGCCCGGGCGCCGCGCGCGGCGCGACGCCTCCGCGGTTCGCCCCAGTACCCCGTGCCGGGCCGGTTCAGCTGTCGCGGCCGTCGGCCGATCGAACGCCCCACGCATTGCCCTGCGCCCCTGCGCTCCGCGTTCGGATCGCGGCGGGAGTCGCTCGGCCGTGGCTCGGAAGCGCCGAGCCCCGGAGAGACCATGAGCCTGATCGGCAGTCTCGAGGACCTGAGTCTCGGGGACATCCTGCAGATCATCAGCCTGTCGCAGAAGTCGGGAGTGCTCGCGCTGCGGTCGGGCGGCGGCGAGGGCCGCATCCGGTTCCGGGCCGGGCTCGTGTGCGCGGCGGCGACGAAGGCGCGGCCCGACGACCTGCGCGGGCTGCTCGTCGACGGCGGCTTCGTGCCCGCCGCGGAGTTCGAGGCGGCCGAGTCCGCGAGCGAGGGCCCCGCGGCCCTCGGCGACCTGCTCGTGGCGGCCGGCGTGATCGCGCGCGAGCGGCTCGACGCGCTCGAGCGCGAGGCCGTCGAGGCCGCCGTCGTCGAGATGTTCCAGTGGCGCACGGGCGACTTCAGCTTCGACGTGCGCGAGACGGCCGAGCCCGAAGACCCGAAGCTCGTGCTCGCCGTCGGCATCAACGCGCAGTACCTGGCGATGGAGGCGGCGCGCTTCGGCGACGAGAGCGATCGCGGCGCCGAGCCGGAAGAGGCGCTTCCCGAGCTCTCGGCGCACGCGATGTTCGGCGTCGTCGAGGACGACGACGCGAGCGACGAGGGAGCGGCCGCGTCGACGGACGCGGGCGAGGCCGACGTCGCTCCGGACGCGGTCGGCATCGTCGCATCGGCCGCCGTCGACCGCGCGCTCGCCGCGGAGGAAGCGGAGCTCGACGCGACGACCGGGGAGGACGAAGCCGAGCCGGAGGCGACGGCCGACGGTGGCGCGCAGCGCGATGCGGCCGCCGAGGCCCACGTCGCGCACGCGGCGCCCGAGCGCGAGCTCGATGCGGCATCCGCCGCGGGGGCCGCGACGGCAGTGCCGTTCGACGCGGCGCGCCCCGTCGTCGTGATCGACGCGGAGCTCCCGGCGCTCGAGTGGGCGAAGGCGGCGCTCGGCGATGCGTTCGAGCGCGTCCACATCTTCCAGCGCTCGGATCTCGGGCTCACGCGCATCCGCCAGTACCTCGCGCGCGCGACGCCGCCGATCGTGCTGCTCTCGCCGCACACGTCCGTCGACCAGCTGAGCGGCATCCGCAACGCCGCGGACTTCGTGCGCCGCCTCAAGCAGCAGGCGCCGCAGATCCGCATCGCCTGGCTCGTCGAGGACGGGACGGAGGCGGTCGCGAGCCCGCAGCCCGCGGATGCCGTCGCGACGCGGCCCGCCGGCCACCAGCTGCGCGCCGGTGCGGCGCGGCCCGCCGCTTCGGGTCTGGCCGGGGCGTTCGCCGACCTGGTCCGCGACCTCGCCCGCGGCGTCGAGCCCGGCCGCGCCGCCGGGCGCGCGGGCGCCGACGTCGCGGAGGCCGACCTCGAGGATCTGCGCCGCGCGACGCAGCACCTGCGCGATGCGTCGTCGCGCGGCGAGGTGCTGCCGCTCGTGCTCGACTTCGCCGCCCAGCGCTTCCGGCGCGTGGCGATGTGGATGGTGCGCGACGGTGTCGCGATCGGGATGGCGCAGCGCGGCCTCGCGCAGTGCGGCGGCCCCGACGACACCGCGCTGCGCGACGTGACGCTCGAGGCAGCGGCGAGCGCCTGGCTCGCGCGCGTGCTCGAGACCCGGCGCCCGGTGGCGGGCCCGCCGCGCAACGAGGGCGACCGGGCCCTCGCCCTGGCGCTCGGCGATCGGCTCCCCGAGCACGCGTACCTGGCTCCGATCGAGTCGAGCGGGCGCGTGGTCGCGGTCGTCTACGCGGACGACCTGCCGGGCGGCGCTCCGCCCGCCGACACGAGCGCGCTCGAGGTCGTCCTCCACCACGCGGGGCTCGCGCTCGACCGCGCCGCGCTCGAGCGCGCGCTCGCCGAGGCCGACCCCTCGCGCTGAGCCGCCGGCCCCGCCGTGGCCCGCTCCGGGGTACGCGGCGCGCGCGCGTCGAGGGGACGGAAGTCCCGGCGCCACCTCAAGAAACGCAGACCGTCGCCGATACGCAACGCGCCGCGCGTCCGCGCGACGCGGCGTGCGCCCGTCCGCGCGGAGGGGCCGCCGGTGCGCGCAGCGCCGGCCGACGGGGAGGCGACGTGTACAAGATCCTGATCGTCGAGGATTCCGCCACGATGCGGTCGATGCTCTCGACCGCGCTCGAGGAGCTCGACGTCCCGGTCAAGATCGCGGAGGCGTCGAGCGGCTTCGAGGCGCTGCGCCAGCTCCCCACCGACGACTTCGATCTCGTCGTCACCGACATCAACATGCCCGACATCAATGGGCTCGAGCTCGTCTCCTTCGTCAAGCGCAACGAACGTTATGCGGGCGTGCCGCTCGTGATCGTCTCCACCGAGGGCGCCGAGCGCGACCGCGCCAAGGGCATCGAGCTCGGCGCCGACGCGTACCTCGTGAAGCCCTTCGATCCCGCCGAGCTGCGCGACATCGTCGTCGCGCTGCTCGCGCGTGCCGGCGAGCGCGGGTAGGAGCGCGCGATGGCCGCCCGCCGGAGGTCGACGCGAGCCTCGAAGGCCCAGCGCGAGTTCGTCTCCGAGGCCGAGGAGGTGCTCGAGGCGCTGCGCACGGACCTCGCGCAGCTCGAGGACCAGCGGACCTCGCTCGGCGCGGGCGAGGTCGACCCGGATCTCGTGAATCGCATCTTCCGCTCGGCCCACTCGCTCAAGGGCATCAGCGGCATGTTCGGCTTCGACGCGATGTCGGAGCTGACGCACCACCTCGAGGACGTGCTCGACGGCCTGCGCATGGGCCGCGTGGACGTGGGTTCTCCCGCGCTCGCCGTGCTCGACGACGCCGTCGCCCTCGCGGCCGAGCTGCTCGAGCACGCGGGCGACGACGCGCACGCCGAGGCCGCGGCGAGCGCCGTGGCCGCCATGCTGCGCCGCATCGACGACGCGCTCGCTGCCGACGCGGGTGCTGCCGCGGCGCCGGAGCCGACGCTCGACCTCGACCCGTCGATCCAGCGCGCCCTCACGGAGTACGAGGAGCACCGGCTCGAGGAGAACGTGCGCAAGGGGCGCCACGTCTCGCTCGTCGACACGACCTTCGAGATCGCCACGTTCGAGGAGGGGCTCTCGGAGCTCTCGAACGCCGTGCGCGAGGTCGGCGAGGTGGTGTCGACGTTGCCGTCGCCGGGCGACGCGCCGGAGTCCCACATCCGCTTCTCGCTGCTCGTCGCGACGCGCGTCGACGCGGAGGAGCTCGCGCGTCGCCTCGATGCGCCGCAGACGACCGTGCGCGTCGTGCGCGCCGGGCAGGCGCCCGACGACGCGCCGCCCGCGAGCCCGCCGCCCGCGGCGGAGGTCGCGGCCGCGCTCCCGGAGCCGATCGAGGCCACGCCCGCGTCCGACGACGCCGCGCCCACGGCGCACGCCGGCGACGCCGCCGACGTCGAGTCGCTCAAGTCGCTGAGCGAGACGGTGCGCGTCGACATCCGAAAGCTCGACGAGCTGATGACGCTCGTGGGCGAGCTCGTGCTGCAGCGCTCGGCCGTCGACGTGATCGCGCAGCGGCTCGCCGCGGATCCCGCGACGCGCAAGGCGGGCGCCGAGCTCGGGAAGGTGCACAAGGCGCTCGCGCGCAAGCTGGCCGAGCTGCAGGCCGGCGTGCTCGACGTCCGCATGGTCCCGCTGCGACAGATCTTCGAGAAGCTCTCGCGCGTCGCGCGGCGGCTGAAGCGCGACCTCGCGAAGGAGGTGCGTCTCGAGTTCAAGGGAGCGGACACGGAGCTGGACAAGCTCATCGTCGAGGAGCTCGTCGACCCGCTCGTCCACCTCGTGCGCAACGCGTTCGACCACGCGATCGAGGGCGAAGCGGAGCGCGCCCGCATCGGAAAGCCGCTCGAGGGGCTCGTGCGCATCGAGGCCTCGCAGCGCGGGAACCACGTCGTGATCGACGTGGCCGACGACGGTCGCGGCATCGACCCCGAGCGCGTGCTCTCGCGCGCCGTCGCGCTCGGCATCGTCGACGCGGAGACCGCGCTGTCGCGCAAGGAGGTGCTCGGGCTCGTGTTCGAGCCGGGCTTCTCGACGCGCGACGAGGTCAGCGAGACGAGTGGCCGCGGCGTCGGGATGGACGTCGTCCGCGCGAACCTGACGGCGCTCGGCGGCGTCGTCGACGTCGAGTCGGAGCTCGGGGTCGGCACGACGATCGCGCTCACGCTCCCGATCACGCTCGCGATCATCCAGGCGCTGCTCGTCGGCGTCGGCGACCAGCGCTTCGCGATCCCGCTCAACGCCGTGCTCGAGACGCTGCTCGTGTCGCCGTCCGACATCCAGCGCAGCGAAGGGCGCGAGCTCCTGAACCTGCGCGGAGAGCCGCTCGTCCTGCGCCGGCTGTGCGACGAGTTCGACATCGCGTCGGCGGGCGCCGACGACGCGCTCTACGTCGTGGTGCTCGGTCTCGGCGATCTCCGCATGGGGCTCGTCGTCGATCGGCTCGAAGGCCAGCAGGACACCGTCATCAAGCCGATCCAGGGTCCGGTGCGCCAGGTGCGCGGCATCGCGGGCGCGACCGAGCTCGGCGACGAGGCGGCGGTGCTCGTGCTCGACGTCGCGAGCTTCGTCGAGGACGCCGTGCGGCGGAGGGAGGCGGCGTGACGCGAGCGTCCGACTGGCAGGCCGTCGCGCGCGACGCGTTCGGAGCGCGCGCGGGCGACGACGTCGTCGCGCAGCCGCCGATCGAGCTGCTCGCGATCGAGCTCGACGGCGCGTCCTACGCACTGCCCGTCGAACGCGTGCGCGAGATCGTGCGGCCGCGCTGCCTGACGCCCGTGCCGCGAACCCCCGACTGGGTGCTCGGCGTCGTCGCGCTGCGCGGCGAGGTGGTGCAGGTCGTCGACCTGCGGCAGCGGCTCGGGCTCGCGCCCGCGACCGTGGGCCGCGCGTCGCGCATCGTCGTCGTCTTCGGCGAGGACGACGGCATCGCCGGGGTCCTCGTCGACGCCGTGCGACAGGTGCTCCGCGTCGATGCGTCCGCGCTCCGTCCGAGTGCCTCGGCCGACGCGCGGGCCGTGTCCGAGATCTGCGCGAACGGCGACGCGTTCGTGTCCGTGGTCGATCTCGACCGGGTGCTCGGCGATGGCGACTGACCGGCGACTCGCGATCGACGAGGCGCGCGTCGACCTCGCGTGCTTCGAGGTCGACGGGCAGGTCTACGCGCTCGACGTCGCGCAGGTGCGCGAGGTCGTGCGATGCCAGGAGGTGACGCCGCTGCCGAAGGCGCCGGCGCTCATCGAGGGCGTCATCGACCTGCGCGGCACGATCGTCCCCGTGCTCGACCTCGGCCGCGCCCTCGGCCGCGCGCCCGTTCCCGGCGACGACCCGCGCGCGCGCATCGCGATCATCGCGGCGGACGGCCTCGTGCTCGGCCTGCGCGTCGCGGCGGCGATCGACGTGCTGCCCGTCGCGGCGAGCGCGCTCGAAGACCCGCCCGAGCTCGCGACGCAGTCGGGCTACGACGCGGTGAGCGCCGTCGTGCGACGCAGCGGGGCGGGCGGCGCGCCCGTGCTCGTGCTCTCCCTCGACCACATCCTCGAGTGCGTGCACCGCTCGAGCGTCGCCGGCGCCGCGGACGTCGCCGCGACGGCATCCGGAGGCCGCGCATGAGGGCCGCGATCCGCAGCGAGAACGACTTCCGGCGCGCGGTCCTCGCGATCGACCTCGGCGTCGGCATGGGCGCGCTCGCCGTCATGGTGTTCTACCTGGCGATGCTGCTCGACCTCGGCGCGGGCGAGTGGCGCGACTTCGCCGCCGCGCTCGCCGTGATCAGCGTGCTCGCCGGCGCCGGGCTCGAGCCCGTGCGGAGGCGGCTCCACGCTCCGATCCGCACCTACCTGCGCACGCCGCCCGACGCGCGCGAACGCGCGCTCGTCGAGTCGGCGTTCGCCGCGATCATGCGGCTGCCGCAGACGATGCTGCGGCTCACGCTCGTGAGCTGGGCCGCCTGCGGCGCCGCGACGTGCGTCGCGATGGTGGTGCTCGGCCATCCGTCGTGGCTCTTCGGCCAGCGGTTCTGGGGCATCGTCGTGTCCGCGACGGCCGGCGGCCTGATCTCGATGGGCTTCGTCTACTTCCTCACGAAGCGGGCCTTCGAGCCGCTGTGCGCGGAGATCGCGCGCGGTGTGCCCGACCCGGAGCGCCGGCGCGAGCTGGTGCGTCCCGTGCGGATCGCGCGCAAGCTGCAGTTCGTGGTGGCCGGCTCGGGCGTTGCCTCGCTCGTGTTCGCGATGGGCGTCGCGTACGAAGGCGCGGTGCGCGCCCTCGTCGACGAGGCGCTCTCCGACCGCGCGCGCGCGATCGAGGCCCTCGTACCGAATGCGGGGGCGGGCGACCTCGACGCGGCGATCGCGCGCACCTGGCCGGTCGCCGGAACCGCGCCGGAGGCGACGCGCTTCGAGCTCCTCGCGCCGAGCGCGCTCGCGACCTCGTTCGGCCTCGACGCGGGCGCGTTCGACGAGCGCGCGAGCGGCACCGCCCTGTCCGACGACGGCGAGCGCCTCGTGGCGTGGTCGCGTCTGGCCGACGGCCGCCTGCTCGTGGCCTCCGCCGAGGCGAGCACCGCACGGCGCGCGCTGGTCGGCCTGCGTCCGCTGCTCGCGGTCGTGCTCGTCACGGCGGTCGCGCTGTCGCTCGGAATCACGTGGATGCTCGCCGAGGACGTGCGCCGCACGGTCGACGTGCTCGCCGCCGACGCCGATCGGCTCGCCTCGGGCGATCTCGCGTCGGCGACGTGCGTCGAGTCGGAGGACGAGCTCGGCGACCTCGCGCGCGCGTTCGCGCGCATGGGCGCCTCGTTGCGAGCGACCGTCGCGCGCGTCGCGGAAGCGGCCGATCGCGTCGAGTCCGCGGCGTCGGAGATCTCGCGCACGGGCGCGAGCGTGGCGGAAGCCAATGCCGAGCAGGTGCGCCGCATCTCCGAGGCCGGCCAGCTCATGGAACGCATCCGCGACGAGGTCGGCGGCGTCGCGACCTCGGCGCAGCAGCTCGGCTACTCGGTCGAGGAGTCGAGCAGCTCGATCCTCGAGCTCGGCGCGGCCGGCCACGAGCTCTCCGAGACGGCGGGCGCGCTCTCGCAGCGCGTCGACGAGGTCTCGAGCTCGATCGAGCAGATGGTGCGCAGCGTGAAGCAGGTGGGTGCGACGGCGGAGGGGCTGTCGCAGGCCGCGAGCGAGACCTCCTCGAGCATGGAGGAGATGGCGAGCGCGATGCGCGCGGTGGACACGACCGCCGCGAAGACGGGCGATCTCGCGGCCGACGTCGTGCAGAGCTCGGAGAGCGGCGTCGAGAAGGTCCGGCAGACGATCGAGGGCATGCACGCGATCCGGGACGCGACCGACGCCGCGGAGAACGTGATCCGCGCGCTCGGCCGCCGCACCGACGAGATCGGCGCGATCCTCGACGTGATCGACGACGTCGGCGCGGAGACGACGCTGCTCGCGCTCAACGCCGCGATCATCGCGGCGCAGGCGGGCGAGAACGGGCGTGCGTTCTCCGTGGTCGCGGACGAGATCAAGGAGCTCGCCGACCGCGTGCTCGTCTCGACGAAGGAGATCGCGGACGTCGTCCGCGCCGTCCAGCTCGAGGCGTCGAACGCGGTGGGCGCGGTGGAAGCGGGGTCGGCCAGCGTCGCGCTCGGCGTCGACGTGGCCGCGGAAGCGGGCGTCTCGCTCGAGCAGATCGCGCGCGCGGCGCGGGAGAGCGGACAGCACATCGCGCGCATCGTCGCCGCCGTGCGAGAGCAGACGGCCGCCGCGGCCCACGTCGCCGCGCTGATGGATCGCGTGAACGGCGGGGTCGAGGAGATCCGCTCCGCGGGCGAGGACCAGGATCGCGGCAACGAGGTCGTCTTCCGCTCGGCGGTGACGATGCGCGAGATCGCACTCCAGGTGCGGCGCACCACCGAAGAGCAGAGCCGCGGCTTCGCGCGCATCCGCGAGACGACGGAGGGTGTGCGCGGGGCGGTCGAGTCGATCAACGCGTCGCTGCGCCAGCAGTCCGAGGCGTGCACGCAGATCGCGAGCTTCCTGGAGCAGGTCGAGGATCGCACGCGCGAGAACGACCGCTCCGTGCAGCACATGGGCGAGGCGATGAACGGACTCGCGCGCGAGGCGGAAGCGCTTCGCGCCGAGGTCGCGCGGTTCCGGATCTGAGGCGTCGGCGCGGCGGTCGAAGCCGACGCCGGCGGCGCAGGACGACAGGAGTGGATCGATGATTGCGGCATGTCCCCGATGTTCGGCGCGTTACCGCGTGGACCCGGCGCGAGTCGGCCCGCAGGGCGCGCGCCTGCGGTGCGCGAAGTGCGAGGCGGTCTTCCGCGTGCGCGCGCCGGAGCTCGCGACGCCGGCGACGCCCGGCGTCGTCGAGACGACGCGCCCCGACCCGCCGACGCCCACTCCGGCTCCCGCGCCCGCGCCGGCGCGCGCGGACCGCGCCCCTTCGCGGGCCGAGGTGCCGCCGAGCGCCGACGAGCGCGGCGTCGAGCGCGATCGGCTCGTGCTGATCGCCGACGCCGACGTCGACGAGGGCAAGCGCACCGCCGCCGCCGTCGCGGCGCTCGGACTGCAGCCGATCCTCGTGCACGACGGCGTCGAGGCGATGCTCACCATCCAGCGCATGCTGCCGCGCGCGGTCGTCCTCGATGCCGCGCTGCCCAAGATGTTCGGGTTCCAGGTGTGCGAGGTCGTGAAGCGCAACGACGCGCTGCGCGACACGCACGTCGTGCTGATCGGCGCGATCCACCACCGCGACCGCTATCGCCGACCGCCGAGCGAGCTCTACGGCGCCGACGTCTATCTCGAGCGCCCCGACGTTCCCGACGGCCTCGAGGACGTGCTGCGCCGCTTCGGGCTCGCCGTGCGCGCGCCCGACGCGCCGTCGCCCGTCGCCGCTCCCGCGCCGCGCGCCGTTCGGGAGCCCGCACCGGCGCCCGCTCCGGCCCCGCGGCCGAAGCCCGCGCGGAGCGCTCCGGAGCCGGTGGCGCGCCCCGCGGCGGCAGCGGCCTCGGTGTCCGACGAGCTCGCTGCCGAGCGCGCGAAGGCCGAGCGTCTCGCGCGCATCATCGTCTCGGACATCGTCCTCTACAACGCCGAGAAGTTCGACGAGGCCGTGCGCGGCGGTGGCGACGTCGTCGCCGCGATGGAGAGCGTGCTCGCCGACGGGCGCGACCTCTTCCGGCAGCGCATCGACGAGCGCGTGCGCAACGAGCGCGACTACCTCGACGACGAGCTGCAGCGCGTCGCGCGCGAGCGGAGCGGGCGATGAGTCGCGCGCACGCCGACCGCGCGTGCGGGAGCATCGACTACGACCTCGCGAGCGGGGACGAGGAGGTGCGACGCCTCGGCGTCGAGCGGCTCTCCGAGCTGCCCGACGACGAGGCGCTCCCCCGACTCGTGGCGAGCATGGGCGACGCGAGCTGGCGCGTGCGCAAGGCGGCCGTCGCCCGCGCGGCGACGCTGCGCGACGGCGACGCCGTCGTCGCGGCGCTGATCGCCGCGCTCGCCGACGGCGAGAACTCGGGACGCCGCAACGCGGCGGTCGAAGCGCTCATCGAGTGCGGTCCGCGCGCGGTTCCCGCCCTCGTCGGTGCGCTCGACTCCGAGGACGTCGACGTGCGCAAGCAGCTCGTCGACGTGCTCGCGGGTATCGGCGACGCCTCCGCAGGCCCCGCGCTGCGCGCGCGGCTCGCGGACGCCGACGCCAACGTGAGCGCCGCGGCGGCGGACGCACTCGGCGTGATCGGAGGCGACGGGGTCGGCGCGGCGCTCGCCGCGCTCGCCTCCGAGCCCGGCGCCGACGCACTCGTGCGCATCTCGGCGCTCCGTTCGCTCGGGCGCCTCGGGATCGCGATCGACGTCGACGTCGCCGAGCGGCTCGCGGGCGACGCGCTGCTGCGCCCCGCGGTCTTCGAGGCGCTCGGTGCGTCGGACGATCCGCGCGCGGCGGACTGCCTGCTCAAGGGTCTCGGCTCGCACGGTCGGACCTCGCGCGCGGCGGCCGTGGCGGGGCTCGTCGCGCTCCTCGGCCGCGAGGACGGCGGTGCGCTCGTCGCGCTCGCGGCCCGCGTCCGCGAGGTCGCGCGCAGCGAGCCGTCGATCGTCGAGGCGGTCGCCGAAGGGCTCCCGGCGAGCGACCTCGCGCAGCGCATGACGGCGATCCAGTTCCTCGCGGTCGCGGGAGGCGAGCGCGCGGCGCTCGCGATCCTCGAGGCGGCGCGCGACGAAGCGCTCGAGGAGCTCGCCGTGCGCTCGCTCGTCGACCTCGGCGCCGAGGCGGAGGCAGCGATCGAGGGTGCGTGGAGCGCGCTCGACGGCGCGCTGCGGCGCGTCGCGTGCGCCGTGCTCGGCGCGACCCCGGGAGACACGGGGCGGCGGCGGCTCGTGCAGTGCGTGGACGACGCGGACACGGGGACGCGGCTCGCCGCGATCGGCGCGCTCGGCGCGAGCGGCGACGTCGATTCCGTGCCCGCGCTGCTTCGCGCGCTCGACGCCGCGAGCGAGGAGGACGACGACGCCGACGACCACGCCGGCGCTGCGGTCGATGCGCTCGCGCGCATCTCCGAGCGCCGCAGCGGGGCGGCAGCGCGCATCGTCGACGGCATCGTCACGAGGCTCGACGGCGCCTCCGAGGGGTTCCGGTGCGCGGCGGCCGAGCTGCTCGGTCGCCTCGGTCGCGAGGAGGACGCCGCGCACGTCGCGCACCTCGCGCGCGACCCGAGCGCGGACGTCCGCAGGGCGGCGGTCGCGTCGCTCGCGCGGATCGCGGACGGCACCTGGCTCGAGTCGCTGCGCCTCGCGCTCGCGGACGAGTCGTGGACGGTGCGTTGCGCCGCGGCCGCTGCGCTCGGCGCCGCCGAACGCGAGGGCGTCCTCGACGACCTCGAGCGGCTCGCACTCGACGAGGACGCGCGCGTCCGCGCCGCGGCGGTGCGCGCCATCGGCGAGCACGGCGCGCGCGTGGCGAGCGTGCGCGAACGCGCGCGCGAGCGCATCGCGCGCGCATTCGGCGACGACGTCCCCGTCGCGATCGCGGCCGGCGAGGCGCTCGCCGCGTTCGGCGATGCCGCGGCTGCGCGCCTCGCGACCGCGTTGCTCGACCATCCCGTCCCCGAGGCCGTGCTCGCCGGCGTCGCGTGCATCCGCGAGCACGGCGACGCGAACGACGCGGCCGAGCTGATCGCCCTCGTCGGACACCCCGACTGGACGGTGCGCGCCGACGTCGTGCAGACGCTCGGGCGGCGCCGCGTCGCTCGCGCGGTGCCGGCCATCCTCCGGCGTCTCGAGGTCGAGCGCGACGCATTCGTGCGCGAGACGATCCTCGACGCGCTCCGCAGGCTCGAGGGCTAGCCCGCGATGGCGGAGACGGCGGCCACGACGATGACCGACGCGCAGTTCCGACTGCTGTGCGACGTCGTCCGCGCGCACGCCGGCCTCCACTTCGACGAGGGCACGCGGTACCTGGTCGAGAAGCGCGTCGCGCGACGCATGCAGGCGGTGGGCGCGACGAGCCTCTCCGCCTATCTGTGGTCGTTGCGCAGCCCGGGCCCCGGGAGCGAGGAGCTCGTCGCGCTCGTCGACGAGCTCACGACCAACGAGACGTACTTCTTTCGCGAGATCCGCCAGCTGCGCGCGCTCGTCGACGAGATCGTGCCCGAGCGGCTCGTCGCCGGCGGCGCGCGGCGCGGCCGCGGGCCGGTGCAGATCTGGTCGGCGGGGTGCGCGAGCGGCGAGGAGCCGTACTCGATCGTGATGCTCGCGCTCGAGGCCGGGCTCGTGCCCGGGCGCGACCTGCACGTCTATGCCTCCGACATCGCGCCTTCGGTGCTGACGAAGGCGCGCCGCGGCCACTACCGGCCGGCGTCGTTCCGGGAGACGCCCGACCCGCTGCGCGACAAGTACTTCGTCGAGAAGGACGGGCTGTTCCGCATCCGCGACGAGGTGCGCGCGTGCGTCGACTTCATCCACCTGAACCTGCTCGACCCGTCGAAGATCGCGCTGCTCGGCGCGATGGACGTGATCCTCTGCCGCAACGTGATCATCTACTTCGACGCGGCCACGAAGAAGCGCGTGATCGACACGTTCTACGAGCGCCTCGTGCCCGGCGGCTACCTGCTGCTCGGGCACTCCGAGTCGCTGATCACGGTCTCGACGGCGTTCGAGCTGTGCCACCTGCGCAGCGACCTCGTCTATCGCCGGCCGATCCCGGGCGAGGAGCGCGACGATCCGTGGCATCGCATCGCCGCGCACGCCGCGGCCGCCGTCGACGGCGGGCCGGAGGGCGGGCGATGAGGGCCCGGCCGACGATCCGCGCGCTCGTGATCGACGACTCGGCGTACAGCCGGCAGACGATCACGCGCATGCTCGCGGCCTCGCCGCTCGTCGAGGTCGTCGCGACCGCTCGCGACGGCGAGGACGCGCTGCGCAAGACGCTCGAGCTGCGCCCCGACGTCGTGACGCTCGATCTCGAGATGCCGCGCATGGACGGCTTCACGTACCTGCGGCTCGTCATGGCGCAGTGCCCGACGCCGGTGATCGTCGTGAGCGGTCGCGGCGGCGACGCCGACGTCTTCAAGGCGCTCGACCTCGGCGCGACGGACTTCATCGAGAAGCCGACGCCGCACGCGACGCCCGAGCTCGAATCGATCCGCGACGAGCTGATCCGCAAGGTGCACGCGACGCGCGAGCTGCGCATCGAGAAGGTGCGCGAGCGCATCGCGAGCCCGGCGCCGGCCGCGCCGCGCCGCGCGCGCGGCACGGCTCCGGGTGCGCCGCCCGTCGTGGTCGTCGGCTCGTCGACGGGCGGCCCGTCGGCGCTGATGCAGATCCTCGGCGCGTTCGCGGAGGCGCCGCCGTGCGCGATCGCGATCGCGCAGCACATGCCCGCCGGGTTCACGCGCGGCTTCGCCGAGCGTCTCGACCGCCTGACTCCGTTCCGCGCGCGCGAGGCGGAGGGCGGCGCGCGGCTCGAGCCGGGCTGCGTGTTCGTCGCGCCGGGCGGCCGGCACCTCGAGTTCGAGTCGGTGGGCGGACGCGTCGTGACGGCGCTGCGGCCCGACCTGCCGCGCGACAAGTACGCGCCCTCGGCCGACCGCCTGTTCGCGTCGGCGGCGAAGCACTTCGGCGCCGACGTGCTCGCCGTCGTGCTCACGGGCATGGGCGACGACGGGCGCGCCGGCGCGCTCGCGGTGAAGGCCGCGGGCGGCACGGTGATCGCCGAGTCCGAGGCGACCGCCGTCATCTTCGGGATGCCGCGCCAGGCGATCGAGGCCGGCGCGGTCGATCGCGTGCTGCCGCTGCACGAGATGCCGGCGGCGATCCTCTCCGGCGTCCGGTCCGTCGAGCGGGCGCAGACCAGGAAGGAATCCGTATGAGCGACGATCGCAACGACCTCGCGGACCGGGCCGAGGCGGTGCTCTCGGTGTTCCGCCGCGGCGCGGAGTTCACGAAGGAGCTCCTCGACGACAACCATCGCCTGCGCTCGCAGCTGCGCGAGACGCAGGAGCGCCAGCAGTGGGCGGCGCGCGACGACGGCGACTGGGCCAAGCTGCGCACCGAGCTGCTCGAGCGCATCGACCTCCTCGAGTCCGAGAACGAGTCGATGCAGCAGCAGCTGCGCGCGATCGAATCGGAGAACCAGCAGTTCGCCGCGCGCTACGTGGAGATCGAGGAGGAGAACAACAACCTCGCGAACCTCTACGTCGCGAGCTACCAGCTGCACTCGACGCTCGATCCGAACGAGGTGCTGAAGGTCATCCTCGAGATCGTGATCAACCTGATCGGCGCCGAGATCTTCTGCGTCTACCTCCACGATCAGAAGGAAGGCGCGCTCGAGCCCGTCGTCTCCGAGGGAGCGCCCGTCTCGCACTTCCCGCGCGCCCGCATGGGCGAGGGCTTCGTCGGCGGCGCGGCCGCCTCGGGAGACGTCGCGACGCGCGATGCGATCGCCGACGGGCGCGGCCCCGTCGAGGGCGGCGAGCCGCTCGTCGCGATCCCGCTGTGCGTCGACGACCGCGCGATCGGCGCGATCGCGATCTACTCGCTGCTGGCGCAGAAGGAAGGCTTCTCGGCGCTCGACCACGAGCTGTTCACGCTGCTCGCCGGCCACGCGGCGACGGCGATCTTCGCGTCGCAGCTCTACTCGCAGAGCGAGCGCAAGCTGAACACCATCCAGGGCTTCATCGACCTGCTCACCAAGTAGGGCGCGCTGCGCCGCACGCACCGGCGGAGCGCGCGGGCTCCGCGGAGGTTCGAACGATGGCGAAACACCGGATCCTGATCGTCGAGGACAGCCCGACCATGCGGCAGCTGCTCGTCTTCGCGCTCAAGCGCCTCAAGGACGTCGACATCGTCGAGGCGCAGGACGGCATGGACGGGCTGCGCAAGGTGACGAGCGACCACTTCGACGTGGCGCTGATCGACATCAACATGCCCGTCATGGACGGGCTCAAGCTGATCCACCTCATCCGCAGCGAGACGTCGATCCGCGACATGGCCATCTGCGTGATCACGACGGAGGGCGCGGAGGAGGACAAGCAGCGCGCGCTGCAGCTCGGCGCCGACGAGTACCTGACGAAGCCGATCCAGGCGAACAACGTGCTCGCGGTCGTGAAGGGGCTGCTCAAGATCTCCTGAGGTCGGCTGCGGCGCGCGGCGCCGCCCGACGCGCACGAGGGGGAGCGCGTGTCCGACGCTTCGAGGTCGACCTCGCAGTCCGGAACGGAGACGGGGAGGGGGGCGCGGGACGCGACCCCGCTGCCGCGAAGCGGTGCCGCGTTCGAGCGCGGCCTGAACGCGCTCCTCTCGGGCGCGTCGGCGCTCGCGGTCGTGCTCGTCCTCGCCTACCTGCGCTTCGCCGTCGCGCTCGACGCCGCGCAGTGGCTCGCGCTCGCGGCGGTGTGTGCCGGTGCCTTCCCCGTGCTGCTCGCGTCGAACCTCGTGTACAACCGCTGGTTCCTGCGGCCCATCGCGGCGTGGCTCGACGGCGACGCCGGCGCGTCCGCGCGGGCCGCGCACGACGCCGTGCTGCGGCTTCCCCGCTACCTGTGGGTGCAGGGCGCGATCACCTGGAGCGTCGGGAGCGCGCTCGTCGCCGCGCTCGCCCGCTGGGTCGACGACGCGATCGACGCGCGCACCGCGTGGGCGATCGCGCTCTCGGGGATCTCGGCGGGCTTCGTCTCGATCTCGCATCTCTACTTCCGCGTGAAGTCGCGCCACCGCGCGCTGCTCGCCGCGCTCGCCGCGCGCGCGCGCGAGGAGCGCGGCGGCTCGACGATCGCGCGGGCGCCCATCGTCCGGCTCCGCACCAAGCTCCTGACCGCCACGTGCGGCGTCGCGCTCGCCGCGACGGGGCTCGCGGTGTGGGTCGTCGTCGACGCCTCGGGCGTGCGCCACGAGCGCCGCGAGCTCGACCTGCTCGCGCGCGCAGTCGCCGCCGAGCTCGCCGACGCGCCGGCCGCGCTCGCGGCCGCGCGCGCGCGACTCGTCGCGCTCGGCATCGCCGATGCGCTGGCCCTCGTCGACGCGGATCCGCAGCGCGCGCCCGCGGAGCTCGCCGTCCCGGACGCCGGAGCCGTCGCCGCCGTCGTGCGCAACGGGCTCGCGCGCGGCGCGCGCGCCGGCGCCGAGCGCGTCGGTCCGGTGCTCGTCGCCTGGCACCGCCTGTCCGGCGCGGCGGGCGACCGCGCCCTCGTCGCGGTGGCGCCGCGGGTCGGCGCTGCGCTCGACGCGACCTCGCTCGCGCTCGTCGCCGCCATCGCCGCGGCGCTCGCGTTCGGCGTCGCGCACCTGCTCGCGCGCGATCTCGCGACGAGCGTCGACGACCTCCGGCGTGCGGCCGACGACGTGGCGGGCGGCGATCTCGGCCCGCGCGTGCGCGTCGACGCCGAGGACGAGCTCGGCGACCTCGGACGCGCGTTCGACGCGATGACGGACGCGCTGCGCGCCGCGGTCGCGGGCGTGGTCGCGACCGTCGACGGCGTCGAGTCGCAGGCCTCGCTGCTCGCGAGCGACGCGATGGACGTGGCCGCCGGCGCGAGCGCGCAGCGCCGCGGCATCGCCGGCGTCTCGGCGGCCCTCGACGCGGTGCGCGACCAGGCGGCCGAGATCGAGGCGAGCGGTCGCGACCTGCGCGCGGCGGTCGACGAGTCGGCCGGTGTGATCGCGGAGCTCGCCGCGTCGAGCCGCGCAGTCGAGGGAATGGCGGGCGCATTCGGCGAGCGCCTCGACCTGGCGAGCTCGTCGGTCGAGCAGCTCGTGCGGAGCGTGCAGAGCGTCGGCGCGAGCACGCGCGCGCTGTCCGACGCGGCGAGCCACACCGCGGGCGCGATGCGCGACACGGCGTCGGCGCTGCGCGACGCGGAGCGCGTCGCCGAGGACGGCGCGGCGCTCGCGCAGGACGCGATGGCCGGGGCGGAGCGCGGCCGCGCGACGGTCGGCCTCGTGCAGGACGGGATGGCGTCGATCCGCTCCGCGACGCACGGCGCCGAGGCCGTGGTCGGGCGTCTGGCGGGACACGTCGCGCAGATCGGAGCGATCCTCGACGTGATCGACGACGTCGCCGCCGAGACCAACCTGCTCGCCCTGAACGCCGCGATCATCGCCGCGCAGTCGGGCGAGCACGGGCGCGCGTTCTCGGTGGTCGCCGACGAGATCAAGGAGCTCGCCGACCGCGTGCTCGCGAGCACGAAGGAGATCGGCGCCGTCGTGCGCGCCGTGCAGAGCGAGAGTGCGAACGCCGCGGTCGCGATCGGCGAGAGCGCGCGCTGCGTGGACGCGGGCCTCTCGCAGTCCGCCGAGGCCGCCGTCGCGCTCGAAGCCATCGAGTCGACCTCGCGCGAGACGGGCCGCCGCATCGAGGCGATCGCCGCGGCGGTGCGCGCACAGGCGCACGCGGCGGCGGGCGTGGTCGACTCGATGGACCGCGTGCGCGTCGGCGCGGCCGAGATCGATCGCGCGATGGAGGAGCAGGAGCGCACGAACCGGCTCGTCCTCGACGCAGCCTCGGGCATCCGCGACCTCTCGGCCCAGCTCGCGCGCACGACGTCGGAGCAGACGCTCGGCACCGCGGCCATCGCGCACGGCGTCGAGGGCGTGCGCGGCGCGGTGGACGAGATCGAGGCCTCGGTGCGCGGCCAGATCGCGGCCTGCGCGGAGGTCGTCGCGTCGATCGGCGCGGTCGCCGACGGGACGGTGTCGCACGAGGAGGTCGCGCAGCGCATCGGCGTCGCGACGGCTGCGCTGCGCGAGCACGCGCACCGACTCCGGAGCGAGGTCGAGCGCTTCCGCGTCGAGGGCTAGCGCGCGCGTTCGCGCGCGCGGCGGCGCGACCGCGCGCGGACCTGCGGCGACGCGTCGGGGCGCGCACGCGACGCCGGAGCGCGCGGCCGCGCATGCTACGGTGCCGCGCGTGCGCTCCCCCGCCGTCCTTCGCGCGTTCGTGCACGTCCTCGCGATCGCCCTCGCCGCGAGCGGCTGCGGCTACACGCTCGTGCGGCACGCAGGGCCGCTCGCCGACGACGCGCCGCGCATGCTGCTGCGGACGCTCGACAACGACTCGACCGAGCCCGGGCTCGAGCGCATCGTGAGCGAGGCGCTGCGGCGCGAGTGGCTGCGGCGCGGGCGCTACCGCCTCGTCGCGGACCCGGACGCAGCCGACTGGCTGCTGACCGGACGCGTGCTCCCCGTGCAGGTGCGAACGGACACGCTGTCGCCCGTCGTGCTCGCGGTCGAGCAGACGCTCACGCTCGGCGTCGAGCTCACGGTCGCGCCGCTGCGCGCGCGGAAGGAGGGCGCGGCGGGCGCCGCGCTGCCGACGGCCACGCTGCGCGAGTCGGAGATCTTCTTCTCGAGCCCCGATCTCGAAGTCGGGCGCAAGAACCGCCGCGAGGCGCTGATGCGCGTCGCGGCGCTCGTCGCCGAACGCGCGCACGACGCCGTCGACCAGGAGATCGCGCCGTGACCCCGGGCGAGCTCGCCGCCGAGCTCGACGCCGGCACCGTCCGCCCGGCCTACCTGCTCGCGGGCGAGGAGGCGCTGCTGCGCGACGACGCGCTCGCGGCGATCGAACGCGCCGTGCTCACCGATGCGTCGCGCGACTTCAACCACGACCGGCTCGCCGGCGACGCGACCTCGCCGGCCGCGCTGCAGGACGCGCTCGCCGCGCTCCCGGTGATGGCCGCGCGCCGGCTCGTCGTCCTGCGCGACCCGGACGGGCGCCGCGCCGGCGCGAAGGCGCTGCTCGACGCGCTCGGCGACCTCGTCGCCGCGCAGCTCGCGCAGGCCGAGTCCGTCCTCGTCGTCGTCTGCGAGAAGCCGGACAAGCGACAGCGCTGGGTGAAGGCGTTCGGCAAGGCGCCCGCCGCGATCGTGGCGTGCGACGCACCGCGCACGGCGCGCGAGATCGCCGCGTTCGCGAAGGCGGAGGCGAAGCGGCAGGGCGTCGCGCTCGACGCGGGCGCGGCCGAGCGGCTGGCCGAGCTCGTCGGCCCCGTCCTCCTGCTGCTGCGCCAGGAGATCGCCAAGGCGGCGCTGCTCGTCGAGCCGGGCGCGAAGGTGACGGCGGCGATCGTCGAGGCGTCGACGAGCCAGCTGGCCGAGCAGCCGATCTGGGACCTGACGGACGCGATCGGGGAAGGGCGCACGGCCGACGCGCTGCGCCTGCTCGGGCGGATGGCGGACGTCGCGCCGCCCGCCGTGCTCGGCGCGCTCGCCTCGCACTTCCGCAAGCTCGCGCGCGTGCGGCACGGCGCGCGCGTCGCGGGGCCGCCCTTCGTCGCGCGCAAGCTCGAAGGGCAGGCGCGGCGCTTCACGCACGCGCGCATCGGCGCGTGCCTCGAGGCGATCCACGCGGCGGACGTGGCGCTCAAGGGCGGGAGCGCACTCGCCCCCGCGCTCGCACTCGAGCGGCTCGTTCTCGGGCTGGCTTCGTGAACGCGGGCGGGGCGGCCGCGCCGCCGGGTGCCCCGGCCGCCTAGCGACCGAGCGCGGCGAGCTGCTTGGCGAGCCGGCTGACGCTGCGGCTCGCACGGCGCGCCGGGATGACGCCCTTCGTCGCCGCCTTGCGGATGGAGCTCTCCGCGATCTTCAGCTGCGCCGCCGCCGCATCGGCATCGCCGGCCTCGACCGCCGCGCGGAAGCCCTTCACGTGCGTGCGCATCGTGCTCTTGATGTGCTTGTTGCGCTTGTTGCGGCGGAGCGCCTGGCGGGCGCGCTTGAGGGCGGACTTGTGGTTGGCCAACGGGTGGTTCTCCAGGTTCGTCGGAGGCGATCGGCTCCGGTCGGGTCGAGTCGTGTCGCCCGGCCGGCGGTGCGGCCGCCGCCTCGCGGCGGCGTACGGGCGGCGCGGGACCGGCTCGGGGCGCGCACCGGAACGGGCCCGGCCCGGTCCGGCGCGTCGAGGCTGCGCTTCGAGGCGCGGGAACATACGCGGGGGCCTCTGTGCTGTCGACGGGCGCGCGGGGCGCCGGCTCGGGCCCTCCCGCCGGTTCAGCCTGCTTCCACGGCGGCCGATAGGCGTCCGCGGGCGCGCCAGCGTCCGCGTTCCGCATGTCCGTCGGTGGAGGGGTCCCCGTGAACGCGAGGGTCGAGGTCGTGCGCAGGCCGTCGCTGGCGCGCGCGCGGACGCGCCGCGCCGTCGCCGTCGCGCTCGCCTCCCTGCTCGCGTCCGCGGCCTTCGGCGAGGGCCTCGCGCCCGACGGCGCCGGCGCGAGCGACCCGAGCCGCTCGGAGCCGCTGGCCGCACCGCCCGAGGTCGAGGGCCGCGATCCGGGCCGCTCGCCTGCCGCCGCCGTGCCCGCCCCGATCGCGCAGGTCGTGCACTCGGATCCCGAGGAGATCGTGGGCTCGGGGCTCCCCGAGGCCCCACCCGTCGACGGCTACCGCGACGATCTCGAGCGCAGCTGGTTCGGAGGCGGCGCGTCCATGACGAGCCGGGCGACGGCTGCGCGCGTGCGCAAGCTCGAGCTCGGTGCGCAGGCGGTGCTCGGGC
The DNA here is from genome assembly GCA_041389495.1 of Myxococcota bacterium. Taxonomy (NCBI): domain Bacteria; kingdom Pseudomonadati; phylum Myxococcota; species Myxococcota bacterium. Next base: position 149,411 of record JAWKRT010000005.1, read on the forward strand.
CCGCGCACGCGCTGCTCGCCGAGCAGGGCGGCGGCGAGCTCGGGCAGGCGATGCTCGCCGCGAAGCTCGCGCCCGATCTCCCGCTCGCGCACGTCGCGCTCGCGCGCGCCCACTGGGCGGAGGGCGATCGCGGCGAGGCCGCACGCGCGTTCGCCGACGCGCTGCTCGCGATCCCGCGCAACCTCGAGGCCGCGCTGTGGCTCGCGAGCTCGGCCTTGTGGATCGCCGTGATCGCGTTCGCGCTCGGCGCCCTGGGCTTCGTCGCGCTCGCGAGCGCGAGTGCGCTGCCGCGCGCCGCGCACGATCTCGGTGACCTCTTCTCGAAGCACGTTCCCGCGTTCGGGCGCGCCGCGCTGCTCGGCGCACTCCTGCTCGTTCCCGTCGCCCTCGGAGAGGGCGTGCTCGGGCTCGCGCTCGCGCTGTTCGCGGTGGGCGTCGCCTACGGCACCTCGTCGCACCGCATCTCGCTCGCCGTCGCCGCGACGCTGCTCGTGCTCGCGCTCTTCCCGGTCGCCGAGATGGCGGGGCGCGTCGTCTCGATGTTCGCGGCCGACCCGGTCGCGGACGCCGCCTACTCGGTCGCGCAGGGGATCGAGACGGACGACGACGTCGCGCTGCTCGCGGACGCCGCCGCCGGCGACCCGCTCGCTGCGCACGCGCTCGCCGTGCGCGCGCGGCGGACCGGGCACCTCGACGAGGCCTATCGCCGCTACCGCGCGCTCGTCGAGCAGAAGCCGCGCGACCCGGTCGCCCTCACGAACCTCGCCAACCTGCAGTTCCAGCGCGGCGCCATCGACGAGGCCATCGCGCTCTACACGCGCGCGACGGCCGTGCACGACTCCGCCGTGCTCTGGTTCGACCTGTCGCAGGCCTACGCGCGCTCGTTCCGCATGGAGGAGTTCGAGACCGCGCTGCGCCGCGCGCAGGAGCTCGACGCGGACGTCGTCGCCGAGCTCTCCGGCCAGAAGGATCCGAGCCTGATCGCCGACCTGCCCCTCGACGAAGTGGCGCTCGCCGCGCGCATGTTCGAGCACGCGCGAGGCGACGCGTTCGCCGCGTGGCTTCGGCGACCGCTCGCGCCCGCGTGGCTCGGCGCCGACGGGAGGCATGCGGCGCTCGCGTTCGCCGGCGCGTTCCTCCTCGCGCTGATCGTCGGTACGCGGTTCGACCACGCGGGAGCCTGCAGGCGCTGCGGCGTCCGCATCTGCGCCCGCTGCGACGGCACGGTCTGGAACAACCAGACGTGCGAGAACTGCCACCGGCTCTTCAACCACCCCGAGACCACCGAGGGCGGGCTTCGCGCCGCGCGCCTCGCCGCGCTGCGCCGCCGCGAGGCGCGCGTCGAGCGGCTCGCGCAGGCGGTCGCGCTGGTGCTGCCCGGCGCGGGCGGGCTGCTCGCGCGGCGTCCGGACCTCGCGTTCGTCGCCGTGATGCTGTTCGCCTGGGCCGCGACGGCGTGGGCCTGGCGCGAGGGCGCGCTGCCCGACCCGCTCGTCGTCGGCGCCGCGGGTCCGGCCGTGTTCCTCGCGACGGCGGTCGCCTCCGGTCTCGCCTACGTCGTGCTCGTGTTCGCCGCGCTCGCGATCCGGAGGAGCCAGTAGTGGGCGCCGCGCTGAACGGGAACCTGCGCGACTTCGGCATCGCCGAGGTCTTCCAGCTCATCGGCCAGCAGCGCAAGACGGGCGTGCTCGAGATCGCGCACGACGAAGGCCGCTTCCGGCTCGCGTTCGACGCGGGCTCGGTGGTGAGCGCCGCGTGGGGCGGCGGTGCCGACCACGTCGCGCTCGCCGATCTGCTCGTCCGCTGCGGTCTCCTGACGCGCGAACGCGCCGCCGACCTCGGTCGCGCGAGCGTCGAGTCGGCGCGTCCCTATCACGTCGTCGCGGTCGAGCGCGGCGACGTCTCGCGCAAGGACATGGAGCAGATCGTCGAGCTCCTCACGCAGGACGTCGTGTTCCGCGTGCTGCGCTTCAAGACGGGGAGCTTCCACTTCTCGGCGCGTGCGGTCGAGCACGACCGGCCGCCGGAGAAGATGCTGGGCGCCGAGCAGATCCTGATGGACGGGCTCCGCATGGTCGACGAGTGGGGCACGTTCGCCGACCTCGTGCCGAGCGGCGACACCGTGTTCCGCCGCGCGGGGTCGTTCGAGCTCTACCGACAGCGCACGCGCGATGCGCGCGAGGCGGGCGAGCGCGCGGAGCGCGTGTTCCAGCTCGTCGACGGGCGCCTTCCGGCGCGTCGCGTGATCGACCTCTCGCGCCTCGGCACCTTCGAGGGCACGCGCGCGCTCGCGGCGCTGCACCAGTGCCGGGCCATCGAGGTCGTCGAGGGCGTGGCGCTGGCATCGGCGCCGCCGCTCGGCGCGCGCTTCGGCGCGGCGCTCGCGTCGTTGCGCTCGGCCGCGCTCGGCGCCGCGGCGCTCGCGCTGCTCGCGGTCGCGGGATGGGCCGTCGGCCGCCCGTGGATCGAGCCGCCCGCGCTCCCGGGCGTCGCGATCGAGACGTACCCGCTCGAGCGCGCGGCCGCGCGCTTCGAGCGGCGGCGCCTGCGCCACGCGCTCGACGCGCACCGCTACCGCTGGTCGACCTGGCCCGCCTCCCTGGCCGACGTCGCGGCCACCGGGACGCCGGGCGCGATGGCAGCGCCCGAACCGCGCGCCTACTCTTACGCGGCGCGCGGGCGGGACGTCGAGCTGATCGCTCCCGCGCAAGGCCCGGACCAGGCATTCGAGCAGCGCGGCATGCGCCATCCGCTGGGGGCGACGAGGTCGCCCGCTCGCTAGTCGCGCGCTCCCTCGCCGGAGCGCGCCGGGCCCGCGGCCCGCGGATGCCACGCCGCCGAGCGGAGTCGAACCTGCCCGAAGATCGCGCCCGCCAGACCCTCGTCTTCGACGACAACCACGCTGCGGCCCTGTTGTACGGCCCCGCCGAGGCGACGCTCCGCGCCGTCGAGGACGCCTTCGGTGTGTCGGTCCACGCGCGCGGCAACGAGGTGCGCGTGGTCGGCGCGGGCGAGGGCGTCGCGGCCGCGCGCAAGGTGCTCGAGGAGCTGTACGCGCTCGCGAAGGCCGGCCGCGACCTCGAGGCCTCCGCCGTGCGCGACGTGATCCGCATGGTCGACGAGCGCCCCGACGTGAACGTCGCCGAGGTGCAGGAGGACCTGCTCTCGACGGTCGGCGCGCGGCGCCGCATCGGCGCGAAGAACCTCGCCCAGAAGCGCTACGTCGACCTCATGCGCTCGCACGACGTCGTGATGGCGATCGGCCCGGCGGGCACGGGCAAGACCTATCTCGCGATGGCGCTCGCGGTCGCGGCGCTCAATCGCCACGAGGTGTCGCGCGTCATCCTCGCGCGGCCCGCCGTGGAAGCGGGCGAGCGGCTCGGCTTCCTGCCCGGCGACCTCGCCGAGAAGGTGAACCCCTACCTGCGTCCGCTCTACGACGCGCTCCACGACATGATGGACATGGGCCGCGCCGCGAAGCTCATGGAGCGCGGCGTGATCGAGGTGGCGCCGCTCGCGTTCATGCGCGGCCGCACGCTGAACGACTGCTTCGTGATCCTCGACGAGGCGCAGAACACGACGCCCGAGCAGATGAAGATGTTCCTCACGCGGCTCGGCTTCAACTCGAAGGCGGTCGTGACGGGCGACGTCACGCAGACCGACCTCGCGCCCGGCACGACGAGCGGCCTCGCGCAGGCGCTCGAGGTGCTGCGCGACGTCGAGGGCATCGGCGTCATGCGCTTCACGAACGCCGACGTCGTGCGGCACCCGCTCGTGCAGTCGATCATCGAGGCCTACGAGCGCTCCGAGGGTGCGGCGAAGCGGCGCGCGGAAGAGCGCGACGGCGGGCGATGAGCCTCGTCGTCGTCGGCCCGCCGCAGGGCGCGGCGCCGCGGCTCGACCTCGCGCGCCTGCGCCTCCGCGGCGCGGCGGCACTCGCGGCCGTCGATCGCGCGCGCGACGAGCTCGTGCTCTCGCTCGTCGACGACGCCGCGATCCGCGCGCTCAACGCGAGCTACCGAGGCAAGGATCGCGCGACCGACGTGCTGTCGTTCTCGCTGCTCGAGGGCGAGCACCGCGAGCGCCGCGGGCGGCTGCTCGGCGACGTCGTGATCAGCGTCGAGACGGCGCGTCGCCAGGCGCGCGCCGCGCGCCGCTCGCTCGACGACGTCGTCGCGCGCCTGCTGATCCACGGCCTGCTGCACGTGCTCGGCCACGACCACGAGCAGGACGCGGAGGCGCGCGCCATGCGCGCGGAGGAGCGTCGGCTCTGGGCGCGCGCATGCGCGTGAGCGCGCGCGGCGCGGCGATCGCGCTGGGCTACGTCGCGGCGACGGCGCTCGCGTTCCCGCATCCCGTCGGTGAACGCGTGCTCGACCTCGGGCTCGTGCTCGCGTGGCTCTCGCCCGCGTTCCTCCTGCTCGCGATCGACGGGCTCGCGCCCGCGCGCGCGCTGCGCCGGGGCTTCGCGCTCGGATGGGTCGCGCACGCGATCGTCCTCCACTGGGCCTGGGTCGTGACGGTGCGCTACGGGGGCGTCGACCCCGTGCTCGGCCTGCTCGCGCCGCCGGGCATGGCGCTCTATCCCGCGCTCTTCGTCGGCGCCTTCGCCGCGCTCGCGAGCGCGCTGCGCGCGCGCGGCGCGTCGGGCCCGTTCGCGCTCGCCGCGCTCTTCACGGCGCTCGACCACGCGCGCTCGTGGCTCCTCGGCGGCTTCCCATGGGCGACGATCGGGTACGCGCAGCACGAGAACCCGGCGCTGCTCGGGCTCGCGGCGGCGACCGGCGTGTACGGGCTGTCGTTCGCGGTCGCGCTCGGCGGTGCGGCGCTCGCGCGCATCGCGCGCGCGCGCCGCATCGACGCGCCCGCGCTCGCGGCGCTCGGTGGCGTCGCGCTGCTGCACGCGGCCGGCCTCGCGGTGCGCCCCGCGGAGATCCCGGCGGATGCGCCGCGCGTCCGCATCGGCGCCGTGCAGGGAAACGTCCCGCAGGACGCGAAGTGGGTGCGCGAGCGCTTCGCCACGACGCTCGCCGACTACGAGGAGGGAACGCGCGTCGCGGCCGAGCAGGGCGCGCGGCTCGTCGCCTGGCCCGAGTCGGCGATCACGCGGCTCCTCGAGCTCGACGGCGCCGTGCGCGAGCGGATCGAGTCGCTCGCGCGCTCGACCGGCGCTGCGCTCGTCGTCGGCTCGGTCGGCAGCGACACGGACGCGCTCGGCCGGGTCACCGACTACTACGACAGCGCCTTCGCCGTCGCGCCCGACGGAGGCTGGGTCGACCGCTACGACAAGACGCACCTCGTCCCGTTCGGCGAGTACCTGCCGCTGCGGAGCCTGCTCGAGCGCATCGCGACCGCGATCGCGACGGGCATCGCGAGCGGCGACGTCACCGCGGGCGAGCGACCGCGCGCCGTCGACGTGCCGCTCGCGGGCGGCGCGGCGGACGGGATCGAGGCGGCGCGCGCCGCCGGCCGCGCGCCGGCGTCCGTCCGCATCGGCATTCCCGTGTGCTACGAGCTCCTCTTCCCCGACCTGGTCCGGCGCTTCGCGCGCGACGGGGCGAGCGTCCTGGTCGCGATCACGAACGACGCCTGGTACGGTCGCACCGGGGCCCCCTACCAGTTCCTGGCGATGACGGCGCTGCGCTCGGCGGAGACGGGCCTGTGGACGGTCCGCGCGGCGAACACGGGCGTCAGCGCGGTGATCGACGAGCGGGGCCGCGTGCGGGAGGAGACGCGCATCTTCGAGCCGGCCGTGCTCGTGGCCGACGTGCCGCTGCGCACGGCCGCGGGCGGCGCGACGCCCTACGTCCGGTTCGGAGACGTCTTCGCGTACGGTTGTTATGTCGTTGCCGCGTGCGCCGGGCTCGTCGCGCGCCGCGGTGCGGCGCGCTCGGCGGGCGGCGCGGACGCCGCAGAGGGGTGAGGGGAGCGATGGCAGCGAAGGAGCGGAACGGAGCGGGCGACGCGGGGCCGGCGCTCGATGCCAACGAGGTCGACGAGCGCGTCGCCGCACTGCGGGCGCGCTTCGACGAGTTCCGGGGGCGTCTTTGACTTGACCGCGCTGCGCGCGCGCCTCGAAGCGCTCGAGGCGGAGTCCGCGCGCCCGGACCTGTGGAACGACCGCGACCGCGCGCAGCGCGTGAGCCGCGACAAGACGGCCGTCGAGCGCGAGCTCGCGCTCTACGACGAGCTCGCGGCGGGCCTCGACGACGTCGAGGCCCTGGCCGAGCTCGCGCGCGAGGAGACCGACGCCGAGACGCTGCGCGAGGCGGCCGACCAGTGCGAGCGCCTGGGCGACCGGCTCGCCGACGCCGAGCTGCGCCAGCTCCTCGGCGGCGAGTACGACGCGGCGACGGCGATCGTGTCGATCAACTCGGGCGCCGGCGGCACGGACGCGGCCGACTGGGCCGAGATGCTGATGCGCATGTACCTGCGCTGGGCCGAGCGGCGCGGCTTCAAGAGCGAGGTGCTCGACCTCCAGCCCGCCGAGGAGGCGGGCGTGCGCAGCGCGACCCTGCGCATCGAGGGCGACTACGCCTACGGCTACCTCCACACCGAGAAGGGCGTGCACCGGCTCGTGCGCATCTCGCCCTTCGACGCGCAGGCGCGCCGGCACACGGCGTTCGCGAGCCTCTCGGTCGTGCCCGAGATCGACGACGACGTCGACATCGAGCTCGACGAAGCGGACTGCCGCATCGACACGTTCCGCGCGAGCGGCGCGGGCGGCCAGCACGTCAACAAGACCGAGTCCGCCATCCGCATCACGCACCTGCCGACGGGCATCGTCGTGCAGTGCCAGAACGAGCGCTCGCAGCACAAGAACAAGGCGCAGGCGCTCAAGGTGCTTCGCGCACAGCTGTTCGAGCGGCGGCGGCGGGAGCAGGAGGAGCGCGTCGCGGCGCTCGCCGGCGAGAAGCGCGAGATCGGCTTCGGCAGCCAGATCCGCTCCTACACGCTGCACCCGCAGCAGCGCGTGAAGGACCACCGGACGGACGTCGAGATGGGCAACGTCGAGGCCGTCCTCGACGGCGACCTCGATCGCTTCATCCGCGCGACCCTGCTATGGCAATCGGCGCACAGGGCGCCCGCCGGCGCGGGAGCGGTGGCGGGCGCGGACGGGGGAGGCGAGCGATGAGCGAGTACGAGCGCGCGGCGCGCCGCGAGCGGCTCGACGCGCTGCGCGCGACCGGGGTCGACCCGTACCCGGCGCGCGTGGCGGCGACCGAGCCCGTGGCCTCGGTGCGCGCGCGCTTCGACGGCGCGAGCGCGGAGGCGCTCGACGAAGCGCCCGAGCGCGTCGCGATCGCCGGGCGCGTGATGGCGCAGCGCAGCTTCGGGAAGCTCGTCTTCCTGCAGCTGCTGCAGGACGGTGCGCGCATCCAGGTCTCGGCGCGCAAGCAGGAGATGGACCCGGAGGCGTTCGCCTTCGCGAGCCGGCAGCTCGACGTCGGCGACTTCGTGCGCGTCGAGGGCCGCGTGTGGCGCACGAAGAAGGACGAGCTCACCGTCGACGCTTCGCGCGTCGAGATGCTCGCGAAGAGCCTGCGCCCGCTGCCCGAGAAGTGGCACGGGCTGGCCGACGTCGAAGCGCGCTTCCGCCAGCGCTATCTCGACCTGCTCGTCAACGAGCGCGCGCGCGCGACGGCGCTCGCGCGCTCGCGCGTCGTGGCCGCGATGCGCGCCTTCCTCGACGCGCGCGGCTTCGTCGAGGTCGAGACGCCCGTGCTGCAGCCGCTCTACGGCGGCGCCGCGGCGCGCCCGTTCACGACGCACCACAACACGTACGACCAGGATCTCTACCTGCGCATCTCGGACGAGCTCTATCTCAAGCGACTCGTCGTCGGCGGCCTCGATCGCGTCTACGAGATCGGCCACAACTTCCGCAACGAGGGCGTGTCGCGGAAGCACAACCCCGAGTTCACGATGATGGAGTGCTACCAGGCCTACGCCGACTACGCGGACATGATGGACCTGACCGAGGCCATGGTGGTCGAGATCGCCGAGCGCGCGGTCGGCGCGCGCGCGATCGAGTACCAGGGCGAGCGGCTCGACCTGGCGCCGCCGGCGGGCTGGCCGCGCATCACGATGCGCGACGCGATCGCCGAGCACTGCCGCGGCGTCGACATCCTGGCCGCGAAGGACCTCGGCGCGCTGCGCGAGGCGGTGCGCGGCGCGGGGCTCGACCCGGGCGACGCGCCGACCTGGGGCGTGCTCGTCGACGAGCTCTTCAGCGCGCACGTCGAGCCGCGGCTCGTGCAGCCCACGTTCGTGACGCAGCACCCCGTCGAGCTGTCGCCGCTCGCGAAGCGCAGCGCCGAGGATCCGCGCGTCGTCGAGCGCTTCGAAGCGTTCGTCGCCGGCGTCGAGCTCGGCAACGCGTTCAGCGAGCTCAACGACCCGATCGACCAGCGCGAGCGCTTCGAGTCGATGCGCGCGGCGCACGACGCGGGCGACGAGGAGGCGCACCCGGTCGACGAGGACTTCCTGCTCTGCCTCGAGCACGGCATGCCGCCGACCGGCGGGCTCGGCGTCGGCGTCGACCGCCTCGTGATGTTCCTGACCGATGCGCCGAACCTCCGCGAGGTGCTGCTCTTCCCGCACGTGCGGCCGCAGGCGCGCGGCGCCGACGCCGATGGCGACGCCGCGAGCGACGCCGGCGACGGCGCGGACGCCGGCGGCGAGCGCTAGCGGCGGCGCGCGGAGATGGGCGAGGCGGCGGAGATCGGCGGCGCGGCCGCGAGTGCGTTCGGCTGGCTCGCCCCGCTGGCCGCGGCCGGAAGCTCGCTCGCACTCGCCTTCCTGGTCGGCCTGATCGCCGGTCTCGTCGCGCTCACCGTCGTCTTCCTGGGCTCGTCGATCGTCGTGCTCGAGCGCTTCGCGCGCGTCGTGCGCCGCCCGGGCTGGGTCGCCGTGTTCGGCGTCGCGCTCGCGGCGGGCGTGGCCGCGGTGCTCGTCCACGACCAGATGCCGGAGCTCGCAGGGCGTCCGTGGCGCGAGTGGCTCGAGGCGTGGGGCGCCGTCTTCGCGCGCGCGCTCGCAACGACGGCGATCGCGGTCGCGCTGTGCGCGGCCGCGCTGCGCTTCCTGCGTCCCGCGTGGCTCGCGCGCGGCGCCATGCTGTGGCTCGCGCTCGCGGTCGCGCTGTGGACGGCGGGCGCGAGCGCGGCGGTTCCCGTGCTCGCGCCGGCCGGCATGGGCGCGCTCTTCGCGCTCGTCCTCGCGTGGCGCCGCCGGCGGACGGCGCGCGGCCCGGTGCCGCCGCCCGGCGCGTTCGAGCGCGACGTGCGGCTCGCCGTGCTCGCGCTCGCGACCGCGCCCGCATGGGCGTGGCTCGCGGCCGGCGAGCCGGGTGCCGACGTCGCTTCCGCCGCGACGGCGCTCGCCGCGCTCTTCCTCACGCTCGTCGTCTTCGGCCTGCTGCCGCTCGCCGCGGCCGGGCTCGTCGCGCTGCGGCACGGCCCGGAGTGGTTCATCGCCGTCCGCTACCTCGTCGCGCGGCGGCGCCAGGTGTTCATCTCCGCGATCACGGCCATCTGCGTCACGGGCATCGCCGCGGGCGTGTGGCTCATCATCACCGTGCTCTCGGTGATGAACGGCTTCGAGCGCACGTGGCGCGAGGAGATCATCGGCAACCGCGCGCACTTCACCGTGCACAGCGGGTTCGGGCCGTTCGGCGACTACGAAGGCGTGCTGCGCGTCGTCGCCGGCGTGCCGGGCGTGACGGCGGTGTCGCCCTACCTCGACGCCGAGGGCATGGTGCGCACGCAGCACGGCGAGATCTTCGCGGTGCGGCTGCGCGGCGTGGACCCGGTGCGCGTCGGCGCGGTGACCGACCTGCGCGACGACCTGCGCGTCGGCTCGCTCGAGCAGCTCGCCGCGTTCGACGCCGAGGCGGCGCGCGGCGAGGGCGACGCCGGCATCCTCGTCGGCAGCCAGCTGGCGGCCGCGACGGGCGTGTCGCTCGGCGACTCGATCCTGCTCATCTCGCCCTACGGCGGCGCGCCGACGCCGCTCGGGCCGGCGCCGCGCCTCGCGCGCTTCCGCGTCGCCGGCATCTTCCAGTCGAGCTTCTTCCAGTACGACGAGGTCTACACCTACACGTCGCTCGCCGCGGCGCAGGACTTTCGGCGCTCGGGCGACGTGGTCGACGGGCTCGAGGCGCGCACGACCGACTTCTACCGCTCGCGCCAGGTCGCGGCCGAGGTCGTGCGCGAGCTCGAGTACCCGTTCTACACGCGCGACTGGAAGGAGTACTTCCCGGCCTTCTTCCAGGCGCTCAAGACCGAGCGCGTGATGATGTTCGTGCTGCTCAGCATGGTGATGGTGGTGGCGGCGTTCTCGATCGTCGCGACGCTCATCATGATGATCATGGAGAAGTCGAGCGACATCGCGATCCTGAAGACGATGGGCGCCGAGGACGAGAGCATCGAGCGCATCTTCGCGCTCGAGGGCACGCTGATCGGGCTCGGCGGGACGCTGCTCGGCGTGCTCGCCGGGCTCGCCGTGACGACGCGGCTCGACTGGGTCCAGCGCCAGATCGAGGCGCTCACCGGCATCGACACGCTGCCCGCGGAGATCTACCAGCTCTCGACGCTGCCGTCGGAGGTGAACCCGGTCGACGTGCTCGTGATCGCGTCGATCGCGATGGTGCTGTCGCTCGGTGCGACGCTCCTCCCGAGCCGGCAGGGCGCGCGCGTCGACCCCGTGGAGGGGCTGCGCCATGAGTGACGCACCGGCGCCCGCGCCGACCGGCTCGCCCGCGGCGGGCGGCTCGCCCGCGGCGGGCGAGGTGCTGATCCGCACCGAGGCGCTGCGCAAGACGTTCGCGACCGGCGACGCGCGCATCGACGTGCTGACGGGCGTCGACCTCGAGATCCGCGCGGGCGAGCGGCTCGCGATCGTGGGGCAGTCGGGCGTCGGCAAGTCGACGCTGCTGCACATCCTCGGCACGCTCGATCGCCCGACCTCGGGGCGCGTCGAGTTCCGCGGCGAGGACGTGTTCGGCCGCACGCCGTCCGAGCTCGCGCGCCTGCGCAACGCGTCGATCGGCTTCGTGTTCCAGTTCCACCACCTGCTGCCCGAGTTCAGCGCGCTCGAGAACGTGATGATGCCCGGGCTCGTGGCGGGCCGGAGCTTCGACGAGATGGGCGCGCGCGCGCGCGCGATGCTCGGCGAGGTCGGGCTCGCGCACCGGCTGACGCACGCCATCGGGAAGCTCTCGGGCGGCGAGCGCCAGCGCGTCGCGGTGGCGCGCGCGCTCGTGCTCGAGCCCGCGCTCGTGCTGGCGGACGAGCCGACGGGCAACCTCGACCCGGCGACGGGCGACCAGGTGGCCGAGCTGCTGCTCGACATGAACCGGCGCCACGGCACGACGCTCGTCGTCGTGACCCACAGCGCGCGGATGGCCGAGCAGCTCGGGCGCGCGATGGCGCTGCGCGACGGACAGCTGACGACATCGCTCGCGGGCGCCGCGCTCGTCTAGGCGGGCGCGCCCCGCGCGCCGGCCCGTGCGGCGCCGGGCGAACGCGGCGCCGTCGCCCGTCAAGTGTTCGGGAACACAAGGGAAACCCGAGCGGCTTCCTTGCCCGCCGCGCGCCTTCTGCGTACCATGCGCGCGCCTTCCGCCCCGCCTCCCGAGCGGGCATCTCCCCCACGCCTCCCCTCGCGCTTCGGAGGTCCCGCTTGTCGCGTCGCTCCCGGCTGCACGGCCTCGCCGCCGCGTCGACGAGGCGTGTCGGCGCGCGCCCGGCGCTCGCGTGCGCACTCGCGTGCGCGCTCGCCGTCGCTGCGCACGCCGCGCGCGCGCAGGACGTCGCGCCGGACGGTGCCGCGGGCGACGCCGAAGCGGCGAGCGCGACGGCACCGCGCGAGCTCGCCTTCGCCGTGCTGCCGTTCCGCGTGCACGCCGGCCGCAACGTCGCGCCCGTGCCGCGCCCGTTCGCCGAGCTGCTCGGCGAACGGCTCGCGACGCTCGACGACGTGCGCGTCGTCGGGCTCGGCCGCGCGACCGGGCTTCCGGCCGAGGACGCGTTCGCGGCGCTGTCGGACGCAGAGCTGCGGCGCATCGGGCGCGAGGTCGGCGCCGACGCGGTCGTCACCGGCAGCCTCACGCAGCTCGCCGGCCGCCTCAGCGTCGACGTGCGCGTGACGCCGACGTCGGGCGGTGCGCGCGCGCGCAGCCTCGTCTTCACGGCCGCGTCGGGCGAGGACCTGCTCGCGCAGCTGCCCGAGGTCGCGTCGCGCGTGGCGGCGACGTTCTCGTCCGGCGAGGCGTCGCCGCGCGTCGCGGCCATCCAGGTGCTCGCGCCGCCCGAGCTCGAGCAGTCGCTGCGCGCGCGGCTGCGGTCGAAGGTGGGCGAGCCGTTCGACCCGCTGCGCCTGCGCGACGACCGCGAGGCGCTCGAGGCCGACGCGCGCGTCGGCTCGGCGAGCGTCGAGACGCGCCGCACGGAGCGCGGCGTCGAGCTCGTGTACCGCGTCGTGCCGGCGGAGATGCTGCTCGGGGGCGGCGCGCGCGACGCGGGCGATGTCGTGGCGGAGGTGCGCGTCGAGGGCAACCGCCGCATCGAGGCCGACGCCATCCGCACGCGCATCCGCACGCGCGAGGGCGAGCCGCTGCGCGAGACGCAGGTCGCGGCCGACGTGCGCGACGTCTTCGCACTCGGGTTCTTCCGCGACGTGCGCGTCTACACGGAGCCCGGCGACGCCGGCGTCGTGCTCACCTTCGACGTGACCGAGAACCCGGTCGTCCGCCAGATCTCGCTCTCGGGCAACGACGAGGTCGACTCGGACGACATCCGCGAGGCACTCACACTCACCACCGGCTCGACGCTCGACTACCCGCTGCTGCACGAGAACGAGCAGCGCATCGAGGCGCTCTACCGCGCCCAGGGCTTCTACCTCGCGAAGGTGGAGAGCGAGGTGGACGAGGTCGCCGAGGGCTCCGTCGGCATCCTGTTCCGCGTGAACGAGGGCGAGAAGCAGAAGCTCCGCACGATCGAGTTCGAGGGCAACGAGGCCTTCGACGACGACGAGCTCGCCGACGACTTCAACGTCAAGACGTGGAAGTTCTACTCGCTCGCGACGAGCTGGTTCGACAAGACGGGTACGTACTCGGAGCCGATCTTCCTGCGCGACCTGCGCAGCGTGGAGAAGAAGTACACCGACGCTGGCTACCTCCAGGTCGAGATCGGCGACCCGGAGGTCGCCGCCGACGAGGACGGGCTGCGCGTGACCGTCCCGGTCTACGAGGGGCCGCAGTTCTCGGTCGGCGCGCTCGACGTCGCCGGCGACGAGACGGTCGACCTCGAGGCGCTGCGCGAGCGGCTGCGGCTCTCCGAGAAGGCCGTGTTCAACCGCTCGTACCTCACCGCCGACGTCGAGTCGCTCGAGCGCTACTACACCGACCGCGGCTTCTACTTCGCCAAGGTCGAGCCGCTCACGCGCCTCGACCCGGAGACGAAGACGGTCGACGTGCAGTTCCACGTCGAGAAGGGCCCCCTCTACTTCATCCGCCACATCGACGTGTCGGGCAACACGCGCACCGTCGACCCGGTGGTCCGCAACGAGATGCGGATCGTCGAAGGGCAGCTCTACTCCGCCCGCGCGATCCAGATCTCACAGGTGCGCGCGCGCAACCTCGGCTTCTTCGAGGACGTCGCGTTCGAGCCGCGCACGACCGCCGACCCGTCGCAGCTCGACCTCGACGTGACGGTGGCCGAGCGCCCGACCGGCTCGTTCAGCTTCGGCGCCGGCTTCTCGTCGCAGGACCGGCTCGTGCTCACCGCGTCGCTGTCGCAGGCCAACCTGTTCGGGCTCGGCCTCGGCGTGAACCTGTCGGCCGACATCGGCGGCCGCACGAACCGCTTCTTCTTCTCGTACCAGGACCCGTACTTCTTCGACTCGCAGTTCAGCTTCGGGACGACGGTGTTCCTGACCGACGTGCGCTTCCAGGACTTCGAGCAGCGACAGGCGGGCTTCGACCTGAGCTTCGGGCACCCGCTCTCCGAGGACAACACGTCGCGCCTGTTCCTCCGCTACGGCTACTCGCAGCGGCGCGTCCGCCAGGACACGGGCGTGAACGCGGCGGCGGTCATCTTCCGCGAGATCCTGCAGCGCAACGAGAGCAGCTCGACGATCGGCGCGTCCTATCGCTCCGACACGCGCGACGACCGCTTCTCGCCCGTCTCCGGCGACGTCGTCGGCCTCACGCTCGACTACTCCGGGCTCGGCGGCTTCACCAACTTCCTGCGCATCGAGGGACGTTATGCGCACTACTTCGGCGCGCCGGACTGGCTGCCCTACCGCTCGACCTTCGTGTTCTCGACGCGCGCGGGGTGGGCGATCCCGTTCAACACGATCGACGACTTCGACTTCGACGTGAACGAGGTCGCCGGCTGCCAGGCCGCGGGCGACTGCGTCAACGTGAACCCGCTCAGCCTGATCGACACGGACGTCGAGCTGCCGCTGACGGAGCGCTACTTCCTCGGCGGCGTGGGCGCGTTCCAGCTGCGCGGCTTCCGCGCGCGCTCGGTCGGGCCGCGGCGCGCCATCCTGCGCCGGAGCGGCGCGCAGGGGCAGGGCGACCTGTTCCTGCCGGTCGGCCGCGAAGTGAGCTTCGTCAACGGGCAGCCGCGCGGCGTCTGCAACGACCAGCGCGACCCGAGCACCGGGCTCAACTTCAACCAGGGCAACCGCAACGGCGTCTGCAACGACATCACCGACCGCGAGATCGACGACTTCGAGGACCTGAACGAGACGGATGTCGTCGGCGGCAACAAGTTCATCGCGTCGAGCTTCGAGTACCGGTTCCCCATCTCGGAGGAGGTCGGCCTCCAGGGCGTCGTGTTCGCCGACATGGGCAACGCCTTCGATGAGAAGGACGACAACCTGTTCGACGTCACGGAGTGGCGCTACGGTGTCGGCGGCGGCGTCCTCTGGTTCTCGCCGTTCGGCCCCCTGCAACTGGTCCTGGGATTCCCGCTGGATCCGCTCGCGATCGAGGACAGCCCCGTCTTCGAGTTCTCGGTCGGAGGCGCGGGGCTCTGACGGACGGCGAGCGGCGGCGCGCCTCGGTTCCCCTTCGACAGGGCCCCCCGCACCTCGGGCCCGCACACGGACGACGGAGACAGCACATGCGGTTCGGCAGCAAGGCGGTTCGGACGATCGGCGTCGCGCTCGCGGCGGGTGTCGCGCTCGCGACGGCTTCGCCCGCGGTGGCGGAGGACGCGATCAAGATCGGCGTCGTCGACATCGAGCAGGCGCTCGTGTCCACCGAGGACGGGAAGGCCGCGCGCGACGAGTTCGAGCGCAAGGTGCGCGAGGCCGAAGCGCAGCTCCAGCCCATGGCCGACGAGCTCAAGCGCATGCTCGAGGACGTGGAGAAGAAGCAGTTCGTGCTGTCCGAGGACGCGATCCGCCAGAAGCGGCTCGAGGTCGTCGAGCTGCAGAACAAGATCCAGAACCGCAAGCGCGAGATCGAGGGGCAGCTCCAGGTCGATCAGGAGCGGCTGATCGCGCCGATCCGCGATCGCCTCGCCACCATCATCGGCGACCTCGGTCGGCAGGACGGCTACACGCTGATCCTGCACCGGCGCTCGCCCGGCGTCGTGTACGCGCGCGAGGCGCTCGACATCACCGACAAGGTCGTCGCCGCCTACAACAAGAAGTAGCGGCCCCGGCGGCGTCCCCGACATGGCCGACGTGCACCCCACCGCCGTCGTCGAGAGCGGAGCCGAGCTCGCGGAGGACGTCCGCGTCGGCCCGTTCTGCTATGTCGGCCCGCACGTCGCTCTCGGCTCCGGCGTCCGTCTCGACGCCTACGCTTCCGTCCACGGCCGC
Source organism: Myxococcota bacterium (assembly GCA_041389495.1). Classification (NCBI taxonomy): domain Bacteria; kingdom Pseudomonadati; phylum Myxococcota; species Myxococcota bacterium. The sequence continues at coordinate 165,251 of JAWKRT010000005.1, forward strand.
ACGCGCATCGGCGCGCGCACGCGCCTGCACCCGCACGCGTGCGTCGGCGGCGAGCCGCAGGACCGGCACGCCGACGGCGCGGGTCGCCTCGAGATCGGCTGCGACAACCAGATCCGCGAGTTCGCGACGATCCACGTCGGCACGGAGCGCGGCGGAGGCTGCACGCGGCTCGGCGACGCGAACCTCGTCATGAACAACGCGCACGTCGCGCACGACTGCCAGGTCGGGAGCCACTGCATCCTGACCGGTCCGGGCGGGCTCGCCGGGCACGTCACGATCGAGGACCACGCCGTGCTCGGCGCCTTCACGGGCGTCCACCAGTTCTGCCGCGTCGGCGAATCCGCCATGTGCGCGGGCAACGCCAAGCTGCGCAAGGACGCGCCGCCCTACGCGATGGTCGCGGGCGACGGCGCCCGCGTCGTCGGCCTGAACGTCGTCGGGCTGCGTCGGCGCGGCTTCGCGCCCGGGACCATTCGCGAGCTGAAGCACGCCTTCCACGTGCTCTTCAACTCGCGCCTGCTCTTCCGCGACGCGGTGAAGCGCGTGCGCGAGGAGGTGCCCGCCTCGCCCGAAGTCGCCCACCTGCTCGAGTTCCTCGAGCAGTCGCCGCGCGGCTTCTGCCGCTAGGCCGGCTCGGACCGCGACGCGAGATGGCGCGCACGGCGCGGCGGATCCCGTAGCATGCCGTCCATGGCGCAGCCGCTGGGACTGATCGCGGGCGAGGGCCGCTTCCCGCTCGAGGTGGCGCGCGCGCTGCGCGCGCGCGGCGAGCGCGTGGTGGCGCTCGGCCTGCACGGTCTGACGGACCCGGCCCTCGGCGCGAGCGTCGACGCCCTGCACTGGCTCGACCTCGGGCAGGTGGTGCGGGGCCTCGACGCGCTCGCCGAGGCCGGTGTGCGCGAGGCGGTGATGGCGGGGAAGGTGCCGAAGGCGCTGCTCTTCGCGCGCGCGGGCGGCGCGCACCTCGACGCGCTCGCGCGCGGCGCGCTCGACGCGCTCCCCGACCGCGCGGACGACACGCTGCTCGGCGCCGTCGCCGCCGTGCTCGCGGCGCGCGGCATCGCGCTGCACGGCCAGGCCGCGTTCACGCCCGAGCTGCTCGTCGAGGAGGGCGTCCTCGGCGCGCGCGCGCCGAGCGACGACGAGCGCGCGGACGTCGCGTTCGGCCTGCCCGTCGCGCGCGCGCTCGCCGGGCTCGACGTCGGGCAGAGCGTGCTCGTCAAGCAGCGCGCGGTGATCGCGGTCGAGGCGATCGAGGGCACGGACGCGGCGATCGCGCGCGCCGGCGCGCTGGCGGGGCCGGGCTGCGCGCTCGTCAAGGTCGCGAAGCCGCGCCAGGACGCGCGCTTCGACGTGCCCGTCATCGGCCCCGGCACCGTCGAGGCCCTCGCGGGCGCGGGCGCGCGCGCGCTCGCCATCGAGTCGGGCAGCGCCGTCCTGCTCGACCGCGCGCGCGCGATCGCGCTCGCGGACGCCGCCGGCATCGCGGTCTTCGGCCTCCCCGCGCTCGCTGCGCCGCCCCTCGACGCGGGAGCGCCGCGCGGCGCCCGGTCGGCCGCGCCGCCCTCGCGCGCACGCGCGGGCGGGGGCACGGCGTGACGCCGCTGCGCATCGCCGTCGTCGGCGCGGGCTACATGGGCAGCCGCCACGCGGAGCGCGTCGTCGCGCTCGCGGGCGAGCCGCCCGACCGCGGCGACGGCGCGGAGCGCGTGTCGCTCGTCGGCGTCGCGGACATCGATCTCTCCCGCGCGCGCGCGGCGGCGCGGCCCGCGCGCGCGATCGCGACGCGCGACGCGCGCGAGCTCGTCGCGCTCGCCGATGCCGTGCTGATCGCCGTTCCGACGCTCGCGCACTTCGAGGTCGCGCTGCCGTGGCTCGACGCCGGACGCGACGTCCTGATCGAGAAGCCGATCGCCGCGACCGTCGCGCAGGGCGAGCGCCTCGTCGCGCTCGCTGCCGAGCGCGGCGCCATCCTGCACGTCGGGCATCTCGAGTGGTTCAACGCCGGCATGCGCGTCGTGCGCGAACGCGTCGATCGCCCGCGCTTCGCGGAGGCGCACCGCATGGGGCCCTTCCCGGACCGCGCGATGGACGTCGACGTCGTGCGCGACCTCATGATCCACGACATCGAGATCCTCCAGCGCCTGCTCGGCGAGGAGCCCGCGACGGTCGACGCCATCGGCGTCGCCGTGCTGTCGCGCGACTTCGACATCGCGAACGCGCGCCTGCGCTTTCCGAGCGGCTGCGTCGCGAATCTCACCGCGAGCCGCGTGTCGGCGACGCCGACGCGCAAGCTGCGCTTCTTCCAGGACGAGGGCTACGTCGCGATCGACTTCCTCGCGCAGACGGCCGTCGCCTTCCGGCGCGAGCTGCCGTCCGAGGAGGGCGCGACGCCGAAGCTCTCGATGGAGCGGCTGGCGACCGATCGCACCGACGCGCTCGCGCTCCAGCTGCGGAGCTTCGTGCGCGCGGTGCGCCGGCGCGCGCCCGCCACCGTCGACGCGGCGAGCGGGCTCGCCGCGCTGCGGACGGCGCACCGCGTGCGCGACGCGATCCGACGAGGTGCCGCGCCGACCCGCCGGCCATGACGTCGGCCGTGCGCGCGCCGACCGTCCTCGTGTCGGCGGGCGATGCGTCGGGCGACCCGTACGCCGCCGCGGTGGTGCGCGCGCTGCGCGCGCGCCGCGGCGACCTGCACTTCGCGGGGCTCGGCGGCGAGGCGATGCGCGCCGCCGGTGTCGAGCTCGCCGTGCACCAGCGCGAGGTCGCGATCGGCGGCCTCGTCGAGGTGGCGGCGGGCGCGCTGCGTCTCGCGCGCGCGTGGCGCGCGCTCGGGCGCGTCGTCCGCCGTGCGCGCCCCGCGCTCGCGCTGCTCGTCGACACGGCCGACTGGAACCTGCGCCTCGCGGGTGCGCTCGCGCGCGCGGGCGTTCCCGTCCTCTACTACGTGCTCCCCCAGGTCTGGGCGTGGCGGAGCGGCCGTGCGCGCGTGCTCGCGCGCCGCTGTGCGCGGCTCGCGGTCATCCTCCCGTTCGAGCGCGACGTGTGGCGCGGGCACGGCGTGGACGTCGCGTTCGTCGGTCATCCGCTCGTCGACGAGGTCGCGTCGCTCGACCCGGGCGCGGGCCCCGCGCTGCGGCGCGCGCTCGGGATCGCGGCCGACGCGCGCGTCGTCGCGCTGCTGCCGGGGAGTCGCCGCAACGAGCTCGCCTACCAGCTCCCGCTCCAGCTCGCCGCGCTGCGCGCGCTCGCCTCGCGCGTGCCGCGGGTCGAGGCCCTGTTGCCCGTCGCGCCGTCGCTCGACGCGGCGCGCGTGCGGGCACGGCTCGCGCGGCACGCGCACGGAGCGCCGCGCGTGCACGTCGTCGAGCGCGCCGACGGCGCGCCGCCTGCGTCGCACGCCGCGCTCGCGGCCTGCGACGCGGTGCTCGCGAAGCCCGGCACGGCGACGCTCGAGGCGGCGCTGCTCGACCGGCCGATCGTCGTGGCGGGCCGCGGCCACGCGCTGTCGGCGGCGCTCGCGCGGCGGCTCGTGCGCGTCGACGCGTGGGCGCTCCCGAACCTCGTCGACGGCTCGCGCTTCGTCCCCGAGCTGCTGCAGGAGGACGCGCGCCCCGAGGCGATCGCGAGCGCGCTCGCCCCGCTGCTCGACGCGTCGCCCGAACGCGAAGCGCAGCGCGCGGGCCTGCGGCGCGTGCGCGACGCGCTCGGTGGCGGCGGCGCGGCCGAGCGCGTCGCCGACATCGCGGAGGACATGCTTGGGGCCGCTCGCGCATAGCATCACCGCTCTCGCCACGCTCGGCGCCGCGCCGTTCGGTGCGCTCGCGCTCGCCCTGGTGCCGCGCTGGCGCGTCGGGCTCGACGCGCGCCTCGGCGCGGTTCCGCGCGCGCCCGGCCGCGCGCCCGGAGGGCTGTGGGTCCACGCGGCGAGCGTCGGCGAGACGCGGGCCTGCGCGCCGCTCGTGCGCGCGTGGTGCGCGCGCGGCGAGTCGCTCCACGTCACGCACACGCGCGCCGACGCGCTCGCCATCGACGTCGGCGCGGATGCGCGCCGCACGTCGCGCGCGCTCGCGCCGCTCGAGCACCCGTGGTGCGCGGCGCGCGCGCTCGCGGCCGTCGCGCCGCGCGCGATCGCGCTGGTCGAGACCGAGATCTGGCCGGTCGGAATCCGCGTCGCCGCCGAGCGCGGCGTGCGCGTCGGCGTCGTCTCCGGCGCGCTCTCGGAGCGCTCGTTCGCGCGCTACCGCGCGCTCTCCCGCGTCTTCCGGCCGACCTTCGGCCGGCTCGCGTTCGTGGCCGCGCGCAGCGAGGCGGACGCGGAACGCTTCCTCGCGCTCGGCGTGCGCGCGGCAGCCGTTGCGGTGACGGGCGATCTCAAGGCGGAGCTCGCGGCGCGGCCGGCCGCGGCGCCGCCGGCCGCGCTCGTGCGCGCGCGCGGTGCGCTCCGGCTCGTCGTCGCGGGCAGCACGCACGAGGGCGAGGAGGAGGCGGTGCTCGATGCGTTCGCGCGCGTCGTGCGCGCGCGCACGGACGCGGCCTGCGTCGTCGCGCCGCGCGACGTCGCGCGCGCGCCGCGGGTCGTCGCGGTCGCGCGCGCGCGCGGCCTGCGCGCGCGACTCCGGAGCGCCGGGCTCGACCCGCCGCTCGCCCCCGGCGAGGTGCTCGTCGTCGACGGGCTCGGCGAGCTCGCGGCGTGGTACGCGGTCGCGCTCGTCGCATTCGTCGGCGGCACGTTTGCGCCGGTCGGCGGACACAACCTGTGGGAGCCCGCGCTCGCGGGGGCCTTCGTGCTGCACGGTCCGCGCATCGAGAACGTGCGCGACGCGGCGGCGGAGCTCGCGAGCAGCGGGGCGGCGACCGCGGTCGACGACGCGCGCGCCCTCGCGGCCGCGCTCGACGCGCGGCTCGCGGACGAGGCGGGAACGCGCGCGCGCGCAGCGTGCGCGCGCGCCGCGCGCGAGGCCGCGCCTTCTCCGCTCGCGCGCACGCTCGCGTGGGTCGACGCGCACGTCGGTGCCGGCCCGCCGGCTGCGGCACCGGTCCGGAGCGGCGCGTGAGCGGGCGCGCGCCGTGGCGCGGCGGGGTCGAGGACGAGAGCGTGCTCGCGCGCGTCGCGTTCGCTCCGCTCTCGCCGTTCGCCGCGCTCTACGCGCTCGGCGCGCGCGCACACCGCGCCGCGTGGGGAGCCGCGCCGCGCGCGGGCGCGCGCTCGATGCTCCGACCGGAGCGCCTGCCGTGCCGCGTCGTCGCGGTCGGGAGCGTCGTCGCGGGCGGAGCGGGCAAGACGCCGCTCGCGGCCTTCGTCGCGCGCGGTCTCGCGGCGCGCGGTCACCGCGTCGCCGTCGCGAGTCGCGGCTATGGGCGCCGCGGCGCGCGCGGACGCGAGCCGCTCGTCGTGTCCGACCGCGAGCGTCTGCGCGGCGACGTCGCGAGCTGCGGCGACGAGCCGATGTGGCTCGCAGCCGCGCTCCCGGGCGTTCCCGTCCTCGTCGCGCGCGACCGCGCGCGCGCCGGGCGCCTCGCGCACGCGCTGTTCGCGACCGACGTGCTCGTGCTCGACGACGGCCTGCAGCACCACCGCGTCGAGCGCGACGTCGCGATCGGCGTCTTCGACGCGGCGGCCGGGCTCGGCAACGCGCGCGTGCTCCCGCGCGGCCCGCTGCGCGAGCCCCTCGCGGCGCTCGGCGCGTGCGACGCGATCGCGGTCGTCGGCGGCGCGCTCCGCGCGCGCGACGAAGCGCTCGTGGCCGCCGCCGCGCCGCGGGCGGCGCGGTTCGCGGCGCGGCGCGACGTGGTCGGCGTGCGCGGGCTCGGGCTGCGCGAGAGCGCGCCGCCGTCGCTCCTGCGCGGCCTTCGCGCGGGAATGCTGTGCGGCATCGCGAGCCCGCGCTCGTTCCGCGCCTCGCTCGAGGCGGAGGGCGCGGTCGTCGTCGCGGAGCGCGTCTTCGCCGACCACCACCGCTTCCGCGCGCGCGACCTGCGCGGCCTGGGCGCGGCCGCGCCGCTCTGGCTCGCGACCGAGAAGGACGCGCCGAAGCTCCGCGCCGACTGGGCGCGCGCGGCGGGCGTCGACGTGCGCATCGTCGCGAGCCGCGCGCGCGTCGAGCCGGAGGCGCCGTTCTTCGACTGGCTCGAGCGCGCGCTGGCCTAACGAGAGGCGCGCGCGAGCGCGAAGCCCAGGCGGTGGAGGAGGACGCCGGCGCGGGCCCGCGGCCAGGCGCGGGTGAGCGCGCGGCCGAGGGCGTCGTCGCCGCGCAGGTAGGCCGCCGCGAAGGCCCGCGTCCCGGCCTCGCCGACGCGCTCCGCGAGACCCTGCTTGTGGAGCGAGCGCAGCAGGCGCGCGAGCTCGCGCGCGCGCCGGGCGGGCGAGGGCGCGGCGCCCGCGACCGCGCGGTCGAGGTCGACGACCCACGCGCGCGCTCCGTCCGCGTCGACGAGCAGGTTGCCGAGGTGGAGATCGGCGTGGCGTCCGCCCGCGTCGTGGAAGGCGCGCACGGCCGTGCCCGCGGCCGCTGCGACGCGCGCGACCTCGTCGGGCGTCGCGGCCCGCAGCTGCGGCGCGGGCGGCGCGGCGTCGTCGATGCGCACGCTCGCCACCACCGCGTGCCAGCGGCGCGCGCGCGCGGTGCGGCGCGCGACGGCGAACGCGGGCTCTGCGACGGGGGCTCCGCGGTGCCAGAGTGCGACGTGCGCGCGCAGCTCGGCGAGCGGACGTGCGGGCGTGGGGAGCGAGCGCGCGCGCAGCCGCGCCAGCAGGCCGCCGGGCGCGTACGCGCGAGCGACGATCGACACCTCGATCCCGTCTTCGTCGTGGGCTTCGTCCTGGTCTTCGCCGCCGCGGCCCGACGCGCGGCGCGCTGCGAGCACGGCGACCGGCGCGCGGCCGGGGGCCTCTCCGCCGCGCATCGCGCGCGCCGCCGCGTCCCGCGGTGGCGCGGCGAGCGCGAGCCAGGCGTCGCGCGGCCCGTGCGCGAGCGAGCGCGCCGCGTCGAGGAAGGCCGGCGTCGCGAGCAGCGCGACATCGCCGCGCCGCAGCTCGTGCAGGCCGTCGCGCACCGTCACGGCGCGACCCGACGCCCGCCGCGCCGCAGCACGACGAGCGCGACGATCGCGGTGACGAGCATCGGGACCCAGATCGCGAGCGCGGGCAGGATGCGGTGCTCGCGCGTGAGGTAGCGACCGAGGCTCGTGAGGCCGTAGAAGCCGAAGACGGCGGCCGTGCAGGCGAGGATCGCGAGCGAGCGAGAGCGGCGCGGCGTCGCGAGCCCGAGTCCGATCGCGACGAGACCGAACGCGGGAGCCGCGAGCGGAGCCGCGAGACGGCGGTGTCGCTCGAGCTCGTACAGGTCGCGGCGCGGCTTGCGCACGCCTTCGAGCGTCTGCCCGGCGTCGATGCGCGCGATGACGCGGGCGAGCTCGTGGAACGCGAGCTCGTCGGGGTTGCGGCGGTCGTGGCGATCGTCGAGCAGGCTCTCTGCGGCGACCGAATAACGAGCGGTCTCGAAGCGGACGCTCCGCACGCGCGGGGGGGCCTCGTCCGGCGCGTCGATCGCGATCGTTCCCCGCTCGAGCGAGAGGTGCAGCACGCCGGTCGCGTCGTCGCTCTCGAGCCGGCCGCCGCGCGCGAACAGGGCGAACGAGCGCTCGGGCGTGGTGCGATCGTAGATCACGATGCCGTGCAGCTCGCCCTCGGCCGTGCGCTCCTCGACGAAGATCACGCGGTCCTCGACGCCGCGGAAGCGCCCCTCCTGCACGATGCTCCCGCGCAGGGCGAGCTCCGTCAGCATGCGCCGCAGCGAGACGCGCGCGTGCGGCTCGACGTCGCGCACGAGCCAGCCGGTCAGCGCGACGACGGCGAGCCCGAGCGCGAGCGCGGGGACGACGAGCGCGGTGAGCCCGTTGCCGAGGCTGCGCATCGCGAGGATCTCGCGCCCGGCCGCGAGCCGTCCGACGGCCAGCGTGACGCCGAACGCGAACGCCATCGGGAGCGCGTGCGGAGCGAGGATCGCGAAGACGTACTGCAGCACGAGCAGCGCGTGCGGGCCGTCGAGGCCGACCTCGAGCAGCGTCTCGAGCCGCTCGAGCAGCTGCTGGCAGACGAGCACGAAGGCGATGCCGGAGAAGCAGAGCAGGGTGAAGAGCGACATCTCGCGCGCCAGGTAGAGCGACAAGGTGCGCGGGAAACGCATGCCGGCGTATCCTACTCGCGGCTCCATCCCCAGGCGAGGCCGTGCCCGACTCCCTCCTCCACCGCGCCCCGCTCCCCGCGCACGCACGACGCGTGCTCGTGATCCGCCTCGGCGCGCTCGGCGACGTCGTGCGCACGCTGCCGGCGGTCGCGCTGCTGCGCGCGCGCCGGCCCGGGCTCGCGATCGACTGGCTCGTCGAGGAACGCGCGCGCGGGCCCCTCGAAGGCTTCCGCGCCGTCGATCGCATCGTCGAGCTGCCGCGTCGCGCGCTCGTCGCCGACGTGCGGGCCGGCGCGCTCGGGCGCGCGGGCGCGCGGCTGCGCGCCGTCGTGCGCGCGCTGCGCGCGGCGCGCTACGACGCCGCGATCGACTTCCACGGCATCGCGAAGAGCGCGTTGCTGGCGCGGCTGTCGGGCGCGCCGCTCCGCTACGGCTATGCGCGGCCGCACGCGCGCGAGGGTGCGTGGCTGCTCGCGACGCATCGCGCGCGGCTCGCGCGCGGCGAGCTCTCGCGCCACGCGCGCAACCGCGCGCTGGTCGACTTCGCGGCGCCGGCGGCACCGACGGCGGAGGGCGAGGACGGCGAGGGTGGCAGCGCGCGCGACGAGCGCGCGGCGCTCGCGCACGCGTTCGCGGTCGACGCTCGCGCGCGCGCCGCGCTCGCGCACGCGCTCGCCGGCGGCGGCGCGGTCGCACCCGCGCGTCCGCCCGTGCTCCTCCATCCCGGAACGAGCGCCGGCGCCGCGCACAAGCGCTGGACGCCGGACGGATTCGCCGCGCTCGCGGCGCGGCTCGCGCGCGCGGGGGAGCGCGTGCTCGTCGCGCGCGGCCCCGGCGAGGACGCGCTCGCGCAGGCGATCGTCGACGCCGCGGGCGGCGCCGCGGCGCTCGCCCCCGCGACCGCGACCTTCGCCGATCTCGCCGCGCTCGCGTCGCTCGCGTCGGTCGTCGTCGCGCCCGACAGCGCGGCGATCCACGTCGCGTCGCTCGTCGGCACGCCGGTCGTACAGCTCGTCGGCCCGACCAACCCGGTCGAGAACGCGCCGGGCGAGGGCGCGCCGTGGCGGCGCGTGCGCGCCGCGCGGCCGCTCCCCTGCGCACCGTGCCGGCGCGGCTGCGCGGCCGCGGCGTGCATGCGCGCCGTCCGCGCCGCGGACGTCGAACGCGCGGTGCGCGAGCTCGTCGGCCCCCGGCGCGCCGCGTGCGGGGCCACGGTCGAGGCCGCGGTCGAGGTGTCTCGAGCGACGGAGGGCGCGGCGGCGGCCCGCGCGACCGGCGGCGCGGAGGCGACCGCGCGCGCGGAAGGTCGCGCCCGCGACGGCGCGCGCGCGCGCGCGTGACGGCGTCCGGCGAGCGCCTCCCTGCGACCGGTGCGGCGCGCCTCCCCGAGCGCATCGCGGCGCGCGTGCCGGCGCTCGCGTCCGGGGACGGTGCCGCGCGCATCGCCGTGCGCCTTCCCAACTGGACGGGCGACGCCGTGATGGCGACGCCCGCCCTGCGCGCGCTGCGCGCGGGCTTCCCGCGCGCGCGCATCAGCGCGCTCGTGCGCGAGGGGCTCGCGCCGCTCCTCGAAGGGCTCGCGCACTGCGACGAGGTCGTGTCCCTGCGGTCGTGGCGCCGCGGTGCAGTCGCGCTGCTCGACGAGGCGCGCGCGCTGCGCGCGCATCGCTTCGACCTCGGCGTGTGCCTGCCCGACTCGTGGTCGTCCGCGCTGCTCCTGCGCGCGGCCGGCGTCGCGTGCGTGGTGGGCCACGCGCGCGCGGGGCGAGCGCCGCTGCTGCACGTCGCGGTCGCGCCCGAGCGAGCGTGGGGGCCGCGGCGGCGCGTGGCGCGGGAGCTCCGCGCCCTGCACGTCGTCGAGGCGATCGGATGTCCGCCGCGCGGCACGCACCTCGAGCTCGCGATCGGCGCGCGCGACGCGAGCGAGGCCGATGCGCTGCTCGCCGCGGGCGGCCTCGCGCCGCGCGATGCGTTCGTCGCGCTCGCGCCCGGCGCCTCGTACGGCGACGCGAAGCGCTGGCCGCCCGCGTCGTTCGCGCGCGTCGCGGACGGCCTCGCGGAGATCGGCGTGCGCGCCGTCGTCGTCGGCGCGCCCGAGGAGGCCGAGCTCGCTCGCGCGGTCGCGCGCGCCGCGTCGTGCGAGGTCGTCGATCTCGTCGGACGAGCGGGGCTCGGCGCGCTCAAGGCCGTGCTCGCTCGCGCGCGCGCGCTCGTCGCGAACGACGCGGGCGCGCGGCACGTGGCCGTCGCGGTGGGGACGCCGGCCGTCGTGCTGTTCGGGCCGACCGACCTCGCGCGCACCGACTGCAACCTCGAGCGCGTGACGCCGCTCGCGACCGACGTGCCGTGCCGTCCGTGCGGGCGGCGGAGCTGCCCGATCGACGGCCGCTGCATGGCGGGCATCGCGCCGGAAGCCGTGCTGCAGGCGGTGCGCAGCGCGCTCGCCGGCGCGACCTAGCGCCGCGCTCGCTCCCGCGGCGCATCGCCGCGAGCTCGGCGTCGGTACCGCCGTGCGGTGTGCGCGCGGCGGGCTCGACGCCGATCGCCAAAGCTGGAACCCTTGCGCCCCGCGCTCCGCCCCGGCCCTCGCGCACCGCGCGCGCCGCGCGTCGCGCCTCGCAGAGGAATCCGCGCTTGGCTCGACGCCACGACGACCACGAGCGCGCCCGCACCGGCGCGGTCGCGCCCCGGCGCGCGGCGCGCGCAGCCCGCGCGGACGCGCCTGCTCCGGCGCGGTCGCGGGCCGGCGCAAGGCTCGACCGCCGCCGCATCGAGCGGCTCCTCGATCGCTTCCCGACGCTCGAGATCCTGGTCGTCGGCGACGTCGTGCTCGACGAGTACCTGATCGGCGACGTCTCGCGCATCAGCCCCGAGGCGCCGGTGCCCGTCGTGCACGTGCGGCGCGAGGCGACCGCGCTCGGCGGCGCGGGCAACGTCGTGCGCAACGTCGTCGCGCTCGGTGGGCGCTGCCGGCTGTGCTCGTGCATCGGCCGCGACGCGGACGGCGACGAGGTGATGCGCCTGCTCGCCGCGCTCGGCGTGCCGGGCGACGGCGTGCTGCGCGTCGCGGGGCGCCCGACGACGCGCAAGTCGCGCGTCGTCGCGCAGAGCCAGCAGATCGTCCGCGTCGACCGCGAGACGCACGAGCCGCTCGCGAAGTCGGCCGCGAAGGCGCTCGCGGAGGCGGTGCGCGGCGCGGCCGCGACGGCCGACGGCGCGATCCTCGAGGACTACGGCAAGGGGCTCTTCACGCGCGCGACGATCCGCACCACGATGCAGATCCTCGCCGACGCGGGCGTGCCCGTCGCGGTCGACCCGAAGGACGAGCTCGCGCCGTTCCGCGGCGCCGAGCTCGTGAAGCCGAACCTGCGCGAGGCCGCACTGCTCGCGGGCGCGCGCGACGCGACGCCGCGCGACCTTCCGCGCATCGCCGCGCGGCTGCGCGCGAAGCTCGGCGGCGCCAAGCTCGCCATCACGCGCGGCGCCGACGGCATCCAGCTCTTCGAGGGCACCGACCCGGGCGAGGGCGTGCACGTCGCCGCGCCCCGGCGCGAGGTGTTCGACGTGCAGGGCGCGGGCGACACGACGATCGCGGCGCTCGCGCTCGCGCTGCGCGCGGGCGCCACGTTGCGCGAGGCCGCGGTCGTGGCGAACGCGGCGGCCGCGACCGTCGTCGCGAAGGTCGGAACGGCGACGGCGTCGCGCGACGAGGTGCGCGCGCAGCTCGCCGACGCGATCGCGGTCGCGGAGGCGTCGGCGTGATCCGCAGCATGACGGGCTTCGGGCGCGCGGACTTCGCGGTCGGCGAGCTCGCGTTCGAGGTCGAGGTCCGCTCGGTGAACCACCGCTATCTCGACGTGCGCGCGAAGCTCCCGCGCGTGCTCGCGCGCTGCGAGGCCCGCGCGGTGGCCGCCGTCCAGGCGCACCTGCAGCGCGGCAAGGTCGACATGACGATTTCGCACGCGTCGTCGTCGGCGGCGCCGGCGCGGCTCGAGATCGACCGCGAGGCCGCGGGGCAGTACGTCGAGGCGGCGCGCGAGCTCGCGCTGCGCTTCCACCTCTCGAACGAGCTCGACGTCGCGACGCTGCTCGCGCTCCCGGGCGTCACGCGGCTCACCGAGCCCGAGCTCGCCGAGGACGAGCTCGAGCGCGCGCTCGACGACGGCGTCGCCCGCGCGCTCGCGGCGCTCGACGCGATGCGCGAGCGCGAGGGCACCGCGCTCGCGAGCGAGCTCGACGGGCGGCTCGAGCGCGTCGCGGCGCTCGCGGGCGAGCTCGAGAGCCGATCGGACGTCGTGCGCGAGGCCGTGCGCGAGCGGCTGCGGCGGCGCGCGCGGCAGCTCGAGCAGGACACGGGCCTGCTCGACGAGGCGCGCCTGCACCAGGAGATCGTGCTCGCGGCCGATCGGCTCGACATCACCGAGGAGGTCGTGCGCCTGCGCAGCCACGTCGACCAGTTCCGCGCGATCGTCGCGGAGGCGGGCCGCGCGACGCCCGTCGGGCGCCGCCTCGACTTCCTGCTCCAGGAGATGGGCCGCGAGGCGAACACGACGGGCTCGAAGGCCAACGACGCGGAGCTCGCGCACTTCGTCGTCGAGCTCAAGACGGAGCTCGAGCGCGTGCGCGAGCAGGTGCAGAACGTTGAGTAGCGCGCGGAGCCGGACGGGCCCGGCCGCGCGCGACGCGGCCGAGGGCGGCGGCTTCGAGGCGCCGCGCCTGTTGAACATCGGCTACGGCAATCTGCTCGTCGCCTCGCGCGTGATCGCGATCGTGGCCTCGCAGTCCGCGCCGATGCGGCGGCTGCGCGAGGAGGCGGCCGAGCGCGGGAAGCTCGTCGACGCGACGCAGGGGCGGCGCACGCGCTCGATCCTGATCACCGACAGCGACCACGTCGTGCTCTCGGCCGTGAACCCCGAGACGCTCGCCGCGCGCCTCGCGCCCGGGGACGGCGGCGCGTGAGCGCTCGCGAGCGCGGGCGCCCGTTCCTCGTCGCGGCGCCGTCGGGCACGGGCAAGACGACCGTGTGCCGCGAGGTGATGCGGCGCGACCCGCGTCTGCGCTTCTCGATCTCGCACACGACGCGCGCGCCGCGCGCGGGCGAGGTGGACGGCGAGCACTACCACTTCGTCGACGTCGCGACGTTCCGGCGCATGGTCGACGCCGGCGCCTTCCTCGAGCACGCCGAGTACGCGAACAACCTGTACGGCACGAGCTGGGCCTCGCTCGAGACGCCGCTCGCGCAGGGCTACGACCTGCTGCTCGAGATCGAGGTGCAGGGGGCGAGGCAGGTGCGCCGCAAGCAGGGGCGGCACGGGCTCGACGTGTGCTTCATCTTCCTGCTCCCGCCCTCGCGCGCCGAGCTCGAGCGCCGCCTGCGCGCGCGCGGCACGGACTCCGAGGACGCGATCGGGAAGCGTCTCGCCGTCGCCGACGTCGAGCTCGAGGCCGCCGAGATCTTCGACTACGCGGTCGTCAACGACGAGCTCGCGACGGCGGTCGAGGACGTGCTCGCGATCGTCGGCGCGGTGCGCGAGGGCCGCGCGGCCGCGATCGCGGAGCGCTTCGGTCGCGAACGCGTGGTGGAGCGCTGGCGGCGGACGGCCGAGGAGGGCGCTCTGGGCGTCTAGCCCGCTCCGCGCTCGATTGCCGAGCGCGGGCGCGCGCCGGTACCCTCGCCCGCGGACCCGGACGGCATGCTGCGCTTCAACGACATCCTCGACCGCATGCTCGAGAGCCAGCCCGACGTCGACGTCGCGCTGCTGCAGCGGGCGTACGTGTTCTCCGCCAAGGTGCACGAGGGCCAGGAGCGGCTCTCGGGCGAGCCGTATCTCGTGCATCCGCTCGAGGTCGCCGGCCTGCTCGTCGACATGCACGCGGACGACGTGACCGTCGCCGCGGGCCTCCTGCACGACACGCTCGAGGACACGCTGACGACGCGCGACGAGCTCGAGCGCAGCTTCGGCGAGCCGGTCGCCTTCCTGGTCGAGGGCCTCACGAAGATCGCGAAGCTCGAGTTCACGTCGGCGCGCGAACGGCAGGCCGAGAACTTCCGCAAGATGCTGATCGCGATGTCGAAGGACATCCGCATCCTGCTCGTGAAGCTCGCCGATCGCCTGCACAACATGCGCACGCTCGAGCACATGCGCGAGGACTCGGCGCGGCGCATCGCGCAGGAGACGCTCGACATCTACGTGCCGCTCGCGCACCGGCTCGGCATGCAGTGGGTGAAGCGCGAGCTCGAGGACCTCGCGTTCCGCACGCTCCACCCCGACATCGCGGCCGAGCTCGAGTCGCAGCTCGCCGGCCGGCGCGACGAGCGCGAGCGCTACATCGAGGAGGTCATCGGCGTCCTGTCGGCGAAGCTCGCGCAGGCGGAGGTGCCGGCCGAGGTCGTGGGCCGCGTCAAGGACGTCGCGTCGATCCACGCGAAGATGGAGGCGCAGGCGCTCTCGCTCGACGAGCTCTACGACGTGATCGCGTTCCGCATCGTGATCGAAGGCTCGGTGGCCGCCTGCTATCACGCGCTCGGCCTCGTCCACACCACGTGGCGCCCCGTGCCCACGCGCTTCAAGGACTACATCGCGAACCCGAAGCCGAACGGATACCAGTCGCTGCACACGACCGTGATCGGGCCCTACGGCGAGCGCATGGAGGTGCAGATCCGCACGCGCGAGATGCACCGCGACGCCGAGCTCGGGATCGCCGCACACTGGAAGTACAAGGCCGGTCGCATCGACGCCGGCAAGGACGACGCGAAGTTCGCGTGGCTGCGCCAGCTGCTCGAGTGGCAGCGCGAGATCGCCGACCCGCACGAGTTCCTCGACGCCGTGAAGGTCGACCTCTTCCCGGACGAGGTCTTCGTGTTCACGCCGCGCGGCGAGGTGATGAACCTGCCCGTGAACGCGACCGCGCTCGACTTCGCGTACGCCATCCACAGCGACATCGGCGACCACTGCTCGGGCGCGCGCGTGAACGGGCGCCAGGTGCCGCTCCGCCACGCGCTCCACGACGGCGACACGGTCGAGATCCAGACGAGCCCGACGCAGTTCCCGCGCCGCGACTGGCTCGAGTTCGCCGTGTCGAGCAAGGCGCGCGCGCGCATCCGCCACGCGATCCGCCACGCGCAGCGCGAGCGCAGCCGGGAGATCGGCCGCGGCATCCTCGAGTCCGAGCTCAAGCGCCGCGGGCTCGCGCTCGCGCGCTTCGAGAAGGGCGGACAGCTCGCCGAGCTCACGGCCTCGACGCTCAAGCGCGGCGGCTCGGTGGCGGACCTCTACTCCGCGATCGCCTACGGGCGGCAGTCGGCCGGACCGATCGCGACCGCCCTCGAGAAGACGCTCGGCGCCGCGGCCGCCGAGCCGACGCCGGCGCCCCCTGCGCCCGCGGCGCCGTCGCGCTCGCTGCGCTCGCTGTTCCGGCGCGAGCGCCGCGACGCCGACCGGCCGGGCGTCGTGGTGAGCGGCCACCCCGACGTGCTGGTGCGCTTCGGCGGGTGCTGCGAGCCGCTGCGCGGGGACGAGGTGACGGGCTTCGTCACGCGCGGCCGCGGCGTCACCGTGCACACGAAGGATTGTCCGCGCATCTTCGAGCTCGACCCCGAGCGCCGCATCGAGGTCGACTGGGACGACGGCGGCGACGAGATGCGCAAGGCGCGCGTGCGCATCCTGTCGCGCGACCGGCCGGGCATCCTGGCGGAGATCAGCCGCTCGATCTCGGCGGCCGGCATCAACATCGGCTCGGCCAAGATCACGACGGAGTCGGGCGGGCCGGCCGTGCTCGAGTTCGAGCTCTGGGTGAAGGGCGTCGGTCAGCTCCGCGACGTGCTGAAGCAGGTCGAGAAGGTGAAGGGCGTGCAGTCGGCCGAGCGCGTCCGCACATGAGGCCGCGGCTCTCGGTGTGCGTGATCGCGTGCGACGAGGAGCACGTCCTGCCGCGCTGTCTCGACGCGATCGCCTTCGCCGACGAGCTCGTCGTCGTGATCGACGCCAAGAGCAGCGACCGCAGCGAGTCCATCGCGCGCTCGCGCGCGCAGCGCGTCGAGGTGCGGCCCTACGACGGCGACATCGGGCAGAAGAGCGCGTGCACGAGCCTCGCGACCGGCGACTGGATCCTGGTCGTCGACCCCGACGAGGTCGTGCGGCCCGAGCTCGCGCGCGAGATCGCCGCGCGGGTGGCGGACGACGGAGGCGGCCGAGCGGGCTTCGAGATCGACCGTCTCACGTGGCATCTCGGCCGCTGGATCCGCCACGGCGACTTCCACCCGGACTGGACGCTGCGCCTGTTCCGCCGCGACGCGCATGCCTGGCAGGGCCGCGACCCGCACGGCCGCGTGGCCGTGCGCGGCGCGGTCGGTCGCATCCGCGGCGCGGGCCGCGTGATCGAGCACTACAGCTACCGCGACGTGGCCGACCACGTCGCCCGCGTGCAGCGCTGGAGCGCGCAGGCCGCGCGCGCGCTCCGCGCCGAAGGGCGGCGCGCGCGCGCGATCGACCTCGCGCTGCGTCCCGCCTGGCGCTTCTTCCGGGGCTTCGTCCTGAAGCGCGGCTTCCTCGACGGCCTCGCCGGGCTCGAGATCGCGTCGATGAACGCGTTCTACGTGTTCCTCAAATACGCGAAGCTGCGCGAGCTCGAGCGCCTCGAGCGCGGCGGGTGAAGGTCCTCTTCGCGACCAGCGACTGGAAGTGGACGGGGCCGGCGGCGCCGATGCTCGAGGCCGCGCGCGCGCTCGCGGCGCGCGGGCACGACGTCGCACTCGCGTGCCCCGAGGCGCCGGAGGGCGAGCGGGGCGTCGCCGACGAGGCGCGCGCGACCGGCTTCGGGCCTTCGCTCGAGCTCGCGCGCGCGCGCGGCGTGCACCCGCTCGCCGACGCGCCGGACGCGCGCGCTCGCGGCGCTCGCGCGCGCGCGGCGCTTCGACGTCGCCCACGTCTGGCACACGCGCGCGCACGCGCTCGCGCTGCGCGCGCGCCTGCGCGCGGCAGGCGCGGCGCTCGTGCGCGCGCACGCCTCGGGCCTGGCGCCTCGCGCCGCCTCGTTCGAGCGCCTGCTCCTCGAGCGCGGCTGCGACGCGCTCGCGTGCCCGAGCGCGCGCTGCGCGCGCGCACGGCTCGCGAGCGATGGCGCACGGCGTCGCGGGCGCGGTCGACCTCGCGCGCTTCGCCCCGCGCGCGCCCGCGGCGCGCGCGCGCGTGCGCGCCGGCCTCGGGCTCGACGCCGCGGCACCGCTCTTCGGTGTCGTCGCGCGCATCCAGCGCCACCGTCGCTTCGACCTCGTGCTCGACGCGGCCGCGGCGCTGCGCGCGCTCGCGCCGGGCGCGCGCATCGCGATCCTCGGGCGCGGCACGCACGCCGAGGCGCTCGTCGACGCGCCCGTGCGCGCGCGCGGCCTCGGCGACGTCGTCGTGCGGCTCGGTCGGCGCGACGCCGACTACCCGGACGTGCTCGCGGCGCTCGACGCGCTGCTCTTCCTCGTGCCGGGCTCGGACGGCGGATGCCGCGCGGTGCTCGAGGCCGCCGCGTGCGGCGTGCCCGTCGTCGCGTCGCGTCGCGGCGCGCTGCCGGAGCTCGTGGCCGCGGGCGGAGCCGCGGCGGGCGTGTGCGTGGACGAGGGCGCCGATGCGATCGCCCGCGCGCTCGCGTCCGTCGCGTGCGCGGGCGACGCCGCGGCGCGCGAGCGCGCGCGGAGTGCCGTCCGCGCGCACGCGGAGCGCGCCTTCGCGCCGGCGCGGCTCGCGCGCGACCTCGAGGCGCTCTACGAGGCGGCGCGGGCGCGCCGCGCGGGCGCGCCCGCTCAGACCGACTCGTGCTCCGCCTGCAGCGAGACGAGCTCCCTGTAGAGACCTTCGCGTGCGACGAGCTCGTCGTGCGTCCCCTGCTGGACGATGCGGCCGCCCTCGAGCACGAGGATGCGGTCGGCGCGCCGGATCGTGGACAGCCGGTGCGCGATCACGAACACCGTGCGGCGTCCGCGCAGGGCGTCGAGCGCGTCCTGGACGATGCGCTCGGTCTTGGCGTCGAGCGCGCTCGTCGCCTCGTCGAACACGAGCACCGACGGGTCCTTCATCAGCGCGCGCGCGATCGTGATGCGCTGGCGCTGACCGCCCGAGAGCATGACGCCGAACTCGCCGACGGGCGTCTCGTAGCGCTCGGGCAGCTTGTCGGCGAACTCGTCGACGTGGGCCGTGCGCACGGCGGCCTCGAACGCGGCCTCGTCCGCGCCGGGACGCGCGTAGCGGATGTTCTCGCGGATCGAGGTGTCGAACAGGAACGGCTCCTGCGTCACGACCGCGATCTGGTCGAGATAGGAGTCGCGCGTCGCGTCGCGCAGGTCGACGCCATCGATGCGGATCGCGCCCTCGTCCGGGTCGTAGAAGCGCAGCAGCAGGTCGGCGAGCGTCGTCTTCCCCGCGCCGGTCGGGCCGACGAGCGCGACGACCTCGCCGCGCCGGGCCGAGAACGACACGTCGTGGATCACGCGCCTTCCGCGGTAGCCGAAGCTCACGTGGTCGAACACGATCTCGCGCTGCATCGGCCCGATCGCGACGGCGTCGGGGCGGTCGGCCGCCTCTTCGGGCTCGTCGAGGATCTCGAAGAAGCGCTCGGTCGAGGCGAGCGCGTCCATCAGCTCGGGCCAGCTCTCGGAGACCTTCTTGATCGGCGCGTAGGTCATCGCGGCCGCGAGCACGAAGGCCGAGAGCCCGCCGACGGTGAGCCCCCAGATGTCGTTCATCACGAGGTAGCCGCCGACGAACACGATGCCGATGCCGGTGCCGCTGTTGAGCAGCTCGATCGTCGACCGCGAGAGCGTGCCCTGCAGGACGACCTTCATCTGCTTCTGGTAGAAGCGCCGCGCCGCGGCGTGGAACGAGTCGCGCTCGAGCGCCTCGCCGCGGAACGCCTTGATCACCTTGATGCCCGACAGGATGTTCGCGAGCCGCTGCGTCACCTCGGACAGCTTCTGCTGGCGCACGGCCGCCTTCTTGCGGATGCGCCGCGCGAAGAAGCCGAGCACGAGCGCCATGAGCGGCAGCGAGAGCAGCGACAGCAGCATGAGCTTCCACGACAGGAAGAGCATCGTCGCGAAGCCGCCGATCACCGAGATGAACGACTGCAGCAGCTCGTAGAAGACGAGCCGGTTCGCGCGCTGCGCCTGGGCGGCGTCCATCATCGTGCGCGTGAGCGTGTCGCCCGTGTTGACGGAGTGGTGGCGCGTGAGCGGGAGGCGCAGCAGCTTCGCCGTGAGCTCCGTGCGGATGTCGAGCAGGATGCGGCCGAGCGCGAGCTTCGTGAGGAACGTGCGCCCGAAGAGGCTCACCGGCATGATGAGCACGAGGCCGAGCGCGATCAGCGTGAGGCGCAGGAAGGCCGCGAAGTCGCCGCTCGGGATGACGTCGTCGAGCAGCGGCTTCAGCAGGTAGGCGCGGCCGTTGCGGCCGAGCGTGAAGAGCAGCGCGAAGCCGGTCGCCGACAGCAGCAGGGGCAGGTAGGGACGCGCGTAGACGACGGTGCGGCGCAGCAGCGCGAACGCGCTCACCGTGCGGTCGGGAGCGGGCCCCGCGTCGCCCGCGCCCTCGTCGTCGAGTGCGATGCCGTCGAACGTGTCCACTGCGCTCGGAGCTCCCGTTCCCGTCCCGCGTCGTCGTCGCGGCCGCGATCGCGTGCCGCCGCGCGCGGGCGCGATCGATCGGCGCCGTGTCTCCGGGGGGTGTCGCTAGGCGAGGTCGGCGGCGATCGCGTCGCCCGAGCGCCAGCCGAGCACGAGATCGCCCTCGAGGCCGAGGCCCGCCAGGGCCGGGCGGTCGAGACGGTACACCGGGGGGCGGCTCGACACTCGCAGCTCCGCCTCGGCGGGCCACGTGCCGCCGGCCGGCAGCTCCTCGAGCCATTCGTCGTCGTCCCAGCGCGGAAGCTCCGTGCGGACGCGCTCGAGGCCGGCGGCCGCGAACGGCATGAGCTCGCGCAGCGCGGCCTCGACGCGCGCGGCCGCGTCGGCGGGCGTCTCGTCGGCGGCGGGGAGCGTGCGGACGACGAGGTCGACGCGCTCGGCGCGCGGGCCCGGCGCGTGCACGGCGAGGCTCGCGACGCCGTCCTGCGGATCCTTCGCGTCGGGGCGCGTCAGCAGGACGACGCGCGCGCCCATGCCCTCCGGCAGCCCGGCGGCCGGCGCGCGGTAGTGCAGGACGAGCCGCCGCGCGGCGCCCGGAGCGCGCGCGCCGAGCGCGCGCGCGATCGGCGCGGCGGCGCTCGCATCGTCCGCGCGGCCGCCGGCGCGCGACGCGGCGTCGGCCGCGATCGCGGCCGCGAGCGCGCTCGGCGACACGGCGACGACGAGCGCCTTGCCGAGCCACACCTCGCCCGATTCGCGCAGCGCGAGGCCCGGCAGGCCGTTCGCGTTCACGAGCTCGAAGGCGGCGCCGCGCACGCTGCGGAGCTCGCCGTAGAGGCTCTCGACGCGGCGGCGGAGCACGTCGAGCAGGCCCGGCGACCCGGGCTCGACGCAGGCGCCGCCGGCCTGCGCGTCGCCGAGCACGCGCGCGCACGCCTCGCCGGAGGGCCCGCCGCTCGCGTGGCCGGCGAGCGCGCGCACCTGCGCGGCGAACACGCGGCCGAGCGCGGCCGGCGCGTTCGCGACCTCCGGCGGGAGGCCGCGCGCTCCGCGCGGTGCGGTGGCGGGGGCCGGTGCGGCGCCGCGCGCGAGCGCGCGCAGCCCGCCGCTGCGGACGACGGGCGACGCGAGCAGGTGCTGGCGCTCGAGCTCGCCGGCCTGCGCGAGCGCGTCGACGAGCGCGCGCGCCTCCTCGGGCTTCGCGAGCCCCCACGCGACGAGCTCGTCCGCGCCGTGCGCGAGCCCGCCGACGTCGAGCCGCAGCTCGGGGCCGACGACCTGGTAGGCGAGAGCGTCGGGCTGGAAGCGGCGGCGATCGATCAGCGGCAGCTTGAGCTCGCGCAGCGTCGCCTCGAGCGCGCCGCCGTTCTGCGCGCCGGCGAGCAGGAAGGGCTCGCGCAGCGGCGCGGCGAGCTTCGCCGCGGCCTCCTCGCCGACGACGAGCACGCGGTGTCCGTGGAGGCCGATGCGCGCGGCCGCGACGAGCGCGGGTACGCCGCTCCCGAGCACGATCGCATCCCAGCGGCGCGCTCGGTGGCGCGCGTCGATCGCGATGGAGCGCAGCGCGCTCATCCCTCGCCCGGGCCGGCCGCGCCGCCCGCGTCCGCCGCGAACCCCGGGTCGAGGAGGAGCGGCGGCTCGCCTTCCTTGCGCCGCTCGACCGTTCCGATCCGGTAGGCGCGCTCGCCCTGCGCGCGCAGGCGCTCCGCGACGTCCTCGGCCTGGTCGCGCGGCACCGCGAGCACCATGCCGATGCCGCAGTTGAACACGCGCAGCATCTCGGCCTCGGGGATCTCGCCGTGGCGCTGGATCCACCCGAAGACGCCGGGGCGCGGCCAGGCCGTCGGGTCGATGCGCGCGCGCACGCCCTTCGGGAGGATGCGGTGGACGTTGCCGTCGAACCCGCCGCCGGTGATGTGCACGATGCCGTTCACGGTGAAGTCGCGGATGACGTTGAGCACGGGCTTCACGTAGATGCGCGTCGGCGCGAGCAGCGCGCTCGCGAGCGTCTGGTTGGTGCCCTCGAGCTCGCCGAACAGCTCGAACTTCCCGGCCGCGAGGCCCTCGTCGAGCACGCGGCGCACGAGCGAGTAGCCGTTGCTGTGGAAGCCGCTCGACGCGATGCCGACGAGCGCGTCGCCCTCGCGGACGGTCGAGCCGTCGATCACCTTGTCGCGGTCGACGACGCCGACGCTGAAGCCGACGAGCTCGAGATCGCCCTCGCCGTACATGCCGGGCATCGTCGCGGTCTCGCCGCCGAGCAGCGCGCAGCCCGCGCGCTTGCAGCCCTCGGCGAGCCCGCGCAGCGCGTCGGCCGCGATCTTCGTGTCGAGACGACCCATCGCGATGTAGTCGAGGAAGATCACGGGCTCGGCGCCCTGGACGACGAGGTCGTTCACGACCATCGCGACGCAGTCGATGCCGATGGTGTCGTAGCGGCCGATCTTCGCGGCGAGCCGGAGCTTCGTGCCGACGCCGTCGGTCGCGGCGACGAAGATCGGATCCGCGTAGCGGTCGGGCGCCTTGAAGAGCCCCGCGAAGCCGCCGATCGACGACAGCACCTCCGGCCGGAAGGTGCCGCGCGCGATCTCCTTCACCTCGTCGATGAAGCCCTCGTCGTGGTCGAGGTCGACGCCCGCCGCGGCGTACGCGGGCGCGCTCGGAGTGCGCGAGGCCTTCGCGCTCGGATCGTCGCTGCTCATGGAACCTTCCGGGGGAGGATCGGGCCGGATGGGTAGCGAAGTGCCCGCCCCGCTGCGACTGCGCGCCCGCGCCGAACGACACGGCGCCCGGCGCGGAGGATGCCCCGCCGCCGCCGGCTTTTCGTCGCGCATTCGCCGGCGGGGGCCTAGATTGCGCGCGTGGCGATCGCGGTGGTGATCCCGGCGAAGGACGAGCACCTCGCGATCGGCACGGTCCTCGAGCGCGTGCTCGCCGGCGATTCCGGTGACGTGTCGGATGGCGTGTCAGATGGCGCGTCGGGCGTCGGGCCCGCGCGTCCGCCGGAGTCGCCGGGCGGCGGCGACCCTGCGTCGACGCCGCGCGCGGCGTCGCCGGCGCTCGACGTCGTCGTCGTCGACGGGGGGAGTCGCGACGCGACGCGCGAGCTCGCGCGCGCGGGGGGCGCGCGCGTGATCGAGTGTGCGCCCGGGCGAGCGCGGCAGCTCCAGGCGGGGCTCGAGGCCGCAACGGGAGAGGTCGTGCTGTTCCTCCACGCCGACACGCTGCTGCCGCGCGGATGGCGCGCCGCGGTCGCGCGCGCGCTCGACGACGCGCGCTGCGCGGCGGGTGCGTTCGCGCTCGGCTTCGAGCGCACCGGCGCCACGCCCGCGCAGACGCGCGCGCTCGCGCGCATCGCGCGCGCGGGGAACGCTCGCGCGCGCTGGCTCGGCCTCCCGTTCGGCGACCAGGCGCTCTTCGCGCGCCGCAGCGCGCTGCGCACGATCGGCGGCATTCCGCAGGCGCCGCTCTTCGAGGACGTCGACCTCGTGTGGCGGCTGCGGGGGTGCGGGCGCGTCGCGCTGCTGCGCGAGTGCGTCGAGACCTCGCCGCGCCGCTACCTCGAGCGCGGCGCGGCGCGCACGGTCGCGGCGCACGCGGTCGCGCTCGCGGGCTGGGCGCTCGGCGCGCCGCGCGCGCCGCTCGCGCGGTGGCTCGGGCGATGAGCGCCGCGGCCCCCGCGCACGGCGCCGGCGGCGCGGTCGCCGAGGCGAGCGACGGCTCGGTCCGTCACGCCGTCCGGCGCCTGTTCCGCTACGTGCGCCGCCATCCCGTCTACTACTCGGTCTGGGCCGGCG
Source organism: Myxococcota bacterium (assembly GCA_041389495.1). Classification (NCBI taxonomy): domain Bacteria; kingdom Pseudomonadati; phylum Myxococcota; species Myxococcota bacterium. The sequence continues at coordinate 188,842 of JAWKRT010000005.1, forward strand.
CGACGCTCGCCTACATGGCGTGCTTCCTCGCCATCCCGGTGCTCACGGGCCGCGTCATCGACGCGGCGATCGCGGGCCTCGGCGAGGGCGTCGTGCGGACGCGCGCGCTGTGGCTGTTCGCGGCGGCCGTCGTCGCGGCGACGCTGCGGTACTTCTCGCGCGTGCTCGTCTTCGACGCCGCGCGCGAGGTCGAGTACGAGATGCGCAACGACCTGTTCGCGCACCTGCAGCGGCTGCCGCAGTCCTTCTACGCGCGCTGGCGCACCGGCGACATCATGAGCCGCTGCGTCAACGACCTGAACTCGGTGCGCCTGCTGCTCGGCCCGGGGCTCCTCACGACGCTGTCGGCGCCCGTCCAGTTCGCGGGCACGATCGGGATCATGGCGACGCGCGACCCGCTGCTCGCCGTGCTCGTGCTCGTCCCGTTCCCGAGCTTCGTGTTCATCGCGCGCTACTTCGGCTCGCGCATGTTCGCCCGCAACCTGCTCGTGCAGGAGGGGCTCGGCGAGATGTCGAACCAGGTGCAGGAGGCCGTCTCCGGCATCGCGGTCGTGAAGTCCTACGCGATGGAGGACGAGCAGGCGCGGCGCTTCGACGCGAAGAACCGCGAGCTCTACCGCCGGCAGCTCGGGCTCGTGCACGTGAACGCGGGCATGCAGGCGGTGATGATGCTGCTGCCGGCGTTCGCGATGTTCGTCGTGCTGCTCGTGGGCGGGCGGCTCGTCGAACGCGGCGGCCTCGCCGTCGGGCAGTTCTTCGAGTTCACGATGTTCGTCTACCAGCTGTCGTTCCCGACGTTCATCCTGGGCTGGACGGTCTCGATGCTCCAGCGCGGCGCGGCCGCCATGCAGCGCATCGACGAGGTGCTCTCGATCGACCCGTCGATCCGCGACCGCGAGGTCGACGACGTGCGCGAGCTGCGCGGCGAGATCGAGTTCCGCGGCCTGACGTTCTCCTACGACCTCCCGGGCGAGGACGCGGGCAGGGCGGAGGCGCTGCGCGGCGTCGACCTGCACGTGCCGGCGGGCACGTCGCTCGGCGTCGTCGGGACGGTGGGGTCGGGCAAGACGACCCTCGCCGCGCTCGTGCCGCGTCTCTACGAGGTGCCGGACGGCCAGCTCTTCCTCGACGGCGTCGACGTGAACCGCATCCCGGTCGCGACGCTGCGCCGCGGCATCGCGGCCGTGCCGCAGGACTCGTTCCTGTTCTCGATGTCGCTTTCGGACAACGTCGCCTACGGCGACCCGGACGCGCCGCGCGAGCGCGTCGAGGAGGCGGCGCGCCGCGCGCAGCTCGCGAAGGACGTGGCCGAGCTGCCGGAGGGCTACGACACGCTCGTCGGCGAGCGCGGCGTGATGCTCTCGGGCGGCCAGCGCCAGCGCACCGCGCTCGCGCGCGCGCTGCTCCTGCAGCCGCGCATCCTGATCCTCGACGACACGCTGTCGGCGGTCGACGCGGCGACCGAGGCGGCGATCCAGGAAGGGCTGCGCGAGGTCTTCCGCGGCCGCACGGTGATCGTCGTCGCGAGCCGCGTGAGCTCCGTGCGCGCGTGCGACCAGATCGCCGTGCTCGACGACGGCGAGATCGTCGAGCGCGGCACGCACGAGCAGCTGCTCGCGCGCGGCGGACTCTACGCGCGCCTCGCGCGCGAGCAGGCGGAGGAGGCGGCCGAGCCCGCGCCCGGCGCGTCCGCGCGCGCGGACGGCGGCCGGGAGGCGCGCGCGTGAGCGTCGCGCTCCACGAGGAGGAGTCGCTCGGCCGCGCCTACGACGTGCGCCTGCTGCGCCGGCTGTGGGCGTACGTGCGGCCCTATCGCGGCCAGGTGGTCGCGACGCTCGCGCTCGTCGTCCCGATGTTCGCGGTCGAGGTCGCCCAGCCGTTCCTCGTGAAGCGCGGCGTCGACGGCTTCGTGTCGCGCTACGGCGTCGTCGAGCACGCACCGAGCGGGCTCGATCGCACGATCGAGGCCGTCGGGCTCGCGGGGCCGATCGAGGCGATGCTCGACGCGCCCTTCGGCATCCCGCCCCTCGCGTGGCTCGCCGTTCTCTACCTGTTCTTCGCGATCTCGCTCGGGCTCATGCAGTACCTGCACATGGTGCTGATGACGATGACGGGCCAGAACGCGATGCGCGACCTGCGCCGCGTCGTGTTCGACCGCATCCAGAAGCTCCACATGGGCTTCTTCGACGACTACCCGGTCGGGCGCCTCGTCACGCGCACGACGAACGACGTCGAGAACATCTCCGAGATGTTCTCGGCCGGCATCGTCGCGCTCGTCACCGACGTCGCGAAGATGGCGGGCTTCGGCATCGTGCTGTGGCTCGAGTCGCCGACGCTCGCGTGGAAGTCGTTCCTGGTCGTTCCCGTGCTGGCGATCGGTGCGTCGATCTTCCGCTGGAAGGTGCGCGAGGCCTTCCGCGACGTGCGCGTCCGCATCGCGCGCATCAATGCCCACATCCAGGAGACGGTGACGGGCATGAAGGTCGTGCAGCTCTTCTCGCGCGAGGAGCGCAACCTGCGCGACTTCGACGCGATGAACGCCGGCCACCGCGACGCCTGGCGCCGCTCCATCCACTACGACGCGCTCCTGTTCGCGACGGTCGAGGCCGCGAGCCAGATCACGATCGCGATCATCCTGTGGGCGGGCACGGGGATCGCGTCGCCCGGCGTCCTGTACTTCTTCATCGATCTCATGCGGCGCTTCTTCATGCCGCTGCGCGACCTGTCCGCGAAGTACTCGGTGATGCAGTCGGCGATGGCGAGCGCCGAGCGCATCTTCCAGCTCGTCGACACGCGGGTCGCGATCGAGGACCCCGCGCCCGACGACGTCGTCGTGCCCGCCGCGCGGCGCGGCGAGGTCGAGTTCGACGACGTGTGGTTCGCCTACGACGACGCGGACGCGGCGGCGGGGGCCTGGGTGCTGCGCGGCGTCTCGTTCCGCGTCGCGCCCGGCGAGAAGGTCGCGCTCGTCGGCGCCACCGGCGCGGGCAAGTCGACGATCATCGGTCTGCTGACGCGCCTCTACGAGGTGCAGCGCGGCGCGGTGCGGATCGACGGCGTCGACGTGCGCCGCATGCCGCAGGCGGAGCTGCGCCGTCGCGTGGCGACGGTGCTGCAGGACGTGTTCCTGTTCAGCGGCACGGTCGCGGAGAACATCGGGCTCGGGCGCGCGGACGTCCCGCCGGACGCGATCCGGCGCGCGGCCGCGGCCGTGCGGGCCGACCGCTTCATCGAGCGCCTGCCGCACGGCTACGACACGCCCGTGCGCGAGCGCGGCACGAACTTCTCCGCCGGTCAGCGCCAGCTGCTGTCGTTCGCGCGCGCGCTCGCGCACGGCGCGGACATCCTCGTGCTCGACGAGGCGACGAGCTCGATCGACACGGAGACCGAGGCGCTCGTGCAGCGCGGCATCCACGTGCTGATGGAGGGGCGCACCGCGATCGCGATCGCGCACCGGCTCTCCACCATCGAGGACGTCGATCGCATCTACGTGCTCGATCGCGGCCGCATCGTGGAGCAGGGCTCGCACCGCGAGCTGCTGCGCAGCGGCGGCCGGTATCGGGAGCTCTACGAGCTGCAGGTCGAGGCGCAGGAGCCCGCGGCGTGAGCCGCGCGCGCCGCGCGCTCTTCGCGGTCGTCGGCCTCGTGCTCGCGGTCGCGATCGTGGAGGCGCTCTCCTGGATCGCGCTCGCCGCGCTGCGCGAGGAAGCGGCGGGCGCCGCGGCGCCGTCTTCGGCCGAGGCCCGGGGTGGCGAAGCGGCGGGCCGCCGAGACGGCGCGCAGGCCGAGGACGCGGGCGGCGACGCCGCGGGGGCGGAGGCGCTCGACGCCGCGGCGCGCGCGCAGCGCGCGGAGCGGCGCCGCTACTGGGCCGTGCACCCGTACGCCGGCTACGTCGCGGCGCCGGGCTCGCCCGTCGAGTTCGGCGACGCCGTGCCGGGCCTCGCGGTCAACGCCTACGGCTTCGTCGACACCGCCGGGCCGCTTCGCGAGCGCGCTCCCGATCGCGTGGTGGTCGCGGTCGCGGGGGGCTCGGTGGCCGAGCGCTTCGGCCTCGAGGGCACGGCCGCGTTCGAGAGCGCACTCGCGCGCGACCCTCGCTATGCGGGCAAGCGCGTCGAGTGGGTGCGCCTCGGCCTCTCGGGGTGGAAGCAGCCGCAGCCGCTCACCGCGATCGCCTACCTGCTCGCCGACGGCGCGCAGATCGACGTGCTGCTCGAGATCGACGGCTTCAACGAGATCGCGCTGCCGCGCATCGACCTCGTGAGCCACGGCGTCGCCGCCATCTTCCCGCGCTACTGGAAGCAGCAGACGGCGCCGCTCCCCGACGCCGCGATGCTGCGCCGCATCGCCGAGATCGAGCGCCTCGAGCATCGGCTCGACGCGCTGCTCGAGGCGCCGTCGGGCGCGCTCCGCTTCTCGGGGCTCGCGCGCCTCGTCGCGCTCGTGCGCGCGCGCCGGCTCGACGCGCAGGTCGCGCGCGCGCATGCCGACTTCGCCGCCGCGGCGCGCGCGCGCGCCGACGGAGCTCCGATCGGCCCGTACCGGGAGTACGCGAGCCGCGTCGAGCTCGCCGAACACCTCGTCGGCATCTGGGCGCGATCGTCGCTCGGCCTGCACGCCCTCTCGCGCACGTTCGGCTTCCGCTACGTCCACGTGCTGCAGCCGAACCCGCACGTGCCCGACACCAAGCCGCTCTCCGAGTCGGAGCGGGCCCTCGTCGCCGACGCGACGATGCTCTACCGCGACGACGCGCGGGACTTCCACCCGCTGCTGCAGCGCGCCGGCCGCGAGCTCGCCGCGAGCGGCGTCGAGTTCGTCGATGCGACGCGCGCCTTCGAGGCGCACCCCGAGACGCTCTACGTCGACAGCTGCTGTCACTTCGGCCCGCGCGGGAACGAGATCCTCGCGGAGCTCGTCGCCGGGGCGATGCGGGAGCGCGATCCCCAACCCCGCGATGCGCGCGGCGTCACTCGGCCCCGGTGAGCCTTCCGAGGAGACCGGAGACGAGTCGCCGCAACCGCTGCGGATCGGCGAAGCGCTCCTCGACCGGGCGTCGCGACCGGGTCTGCTGCAGGAAGGTCTCGAGGTTGTCGCCGCCGTTGCGGATCGAGTAGAGCACCCGTCCGTCGAGGTCGACGATCTCGAGGTCGAGACACGCGTTGACGACGAGCGTGGCGGACTCGCCGATGCTCCACGAAGCCGGCCAGTAGAGCGTGTCCCAGCGCCCGCAGACCGGCGCCTCGCGCCCGTCGAGCCGGCGGATCTCGACGGCCAGGGTCGTGTAGAGCACCGCGTCGGCGCGGTGGACCGCGGCGAGCTCGCGGTAGGTGGCCTCGCGCACCGCGTCCCACTTGTCGCCGTCGGCCTCACCCGTCTTCGGGTCGTAGAGCCCGCCGACGGCCTCGGCAGCCTCCCGCCACGCGGTCTCCATCGCGTCGGCGCCGACGACTTCGAAGCCGCTCCCGGTGAGGTCGGACGCGATCAGGGCGTGGACCCGCTCCTGCACGGCGGCGCGGTCGACGAGCCCGTTCGGCGCCCGCAGCGATGCGAGGGCGATGCGGCGTACCCGCGCGCGCAGCTCCTGCTCGGGTATGCGGAGGGGGTCGTAGCCGCCGGCGCCCTGGCAGGCGATCGTCCACGCCGCCAGGGCGAGGGCCGCGCCGCACCTAGCAAGCCTGGGCGCGGCGCGCGTCCGTCGCGCACGCGGCGCGGCTTGCGTTCGCGTTCCGCCTCCGTCCACAGGCTTCCCCGTCGTTAGGCCCGCGCATGATACAGTACGCGGGATGCCTCGTTGCCGCGCTCCGTCGGCGTTCGCGATCGCAGGGCTGCTGCTCGTGGCTCCCGCCGTCGGCGCGCTCGCAGGGGACGAACCGGTCTTCGCGAGCGGCGCGCGCCTCTGCCTCGAGTCCGTCGCGATCCCCACCGGTGAAGCCGACGATCCGCGGCGCGCTCGGCTCGAGGACGCGCTCGTGGAGTACCTCGAAGCGTCGTCGTTCGCGGTGCGTCGTCCGAGCGAGGTCGCGCCGCGCCTCGAGGCGCTCGTCGAAGCGCGGCCGCCGTACATCGACACGGCGACCGGCGAGCGTCTGCCCGAGGTGTGGGACGCCTTCCTCGACGGCGTCGCGGCGGATCTGCGCGACGAGCTCGGTTGCGACTTCCGCGTCGAGGCGCGCATCGTGCAGGTCGCCGCGCCGTTCCGCAACGGCAGCGCGCGCGTGGACGGCAGGACGATGCAGGTCTCGTCGCCCGGGCGCGTCGTCCGCAACGTCTTCGCCGGTGTGAACGAGTGGGGGTGGGTTCCCGCCCTCTCGCTCTGGGTCGAGGTGACGGACCTGCGCGGCGAGCTCGTCGCGTTCCGGAGCGCGGGCGTCGAGCCGCTCGTGAGCCTCGCCGTCCTCGTCGACCAGGATCTCAAGCCCGAGGATGCCTGGCTGTCGAACCCGAAGGACGTCGGCCTGGCACTCGTGCTCGCGCTCGGGCTCGATGCCGAGCTGCTCCTCGAGCGCGGCGTGCCGGGCGGTCGTCGGCGATGACCCCGTGACGGGCGCGCGTCGCGCGGGAGCCGCGGTCGCGATGGTCGGTGCCTTCGCCGTCGCGGCATGCGTCTCGCCGCCGCCCCCGCCGCCCGTTCCCGAGGTGGCGGGTTGGGATGCCGTCCCGGGGACGGGCGAGGCGGAAGCCCGGAGCGAGATCGCGCTGCGCGAGCGCAGCGACGCGGCGCATGCGAAGGTCGCCGAAGCGGATCTGCTCTTCGTCGACGCGCGGCTCGACGCCTATCTCGTCTCGGTGGTCGGCCGGCTCGAGGCGGGGGCGGGACTCTCGCTGCCCGAGGCGGCGCCCTCGGTCGCGCCGTTCGTGCTCCGGGCGCCGTTCCGCAATGCGTTCGTCGATGCCGCCGGTCGCATCTACCTCACGACGAGCCTGCTCGCGGCGCTCGAGAACGAGGCGCAGCTCGCCGGCCTGCTCGGCCACGAGCTCGCGCACTTCGTCGCTCGCGACGACTCGCGCGAGGACGCCTATCGCGCCGTCACGACGTCGACCGTGCATCGCATGACGCTCTCGCGCGACTCCGAACGGGCCGCCGACGCGCGCGCCGTCGCCTGGATGTCGGCAGCCGGGTACGACGCGCGCGAGATGGCGGCGATGCTGCATCGGCTGCAGGAGGGCGAGCCGATGCGCGGCGGCGTCGTGCTCGCGTGGGAGAGCCATCCGGCGATGCCGGAGCGCGTGCGCGAAGTGCGCGCGCTCGCCGCGTCGCTCGAGCGCGCAGGCGCGGCGGAAGAGGCGGACGCGGCCGATCCGCGAGGTCGGCGGGCGTACGAGAGCGTGCTCGCGCCGGTGCTGCGCGAGGCCGTCGACGTCGAGCTCGGAGCGAACCGGCTCGACGCCGCGTGGGAGGCCGTCGAGCGCTGGACCGCGGTCGCTCCCGCGAGCGCCGACGCCTTCCATGCGAAGGGGTGCGTCGCCGCGCGCCGGGACGACGCGCGCCGCGCGGCGCCGGCGGTGAGCGAGGCGTGGGAGCACGCGCTCGAGCTCGACCCCTCGCACCCCGACGCGCTGCGCGATCTCGGGCTCGCCCTCCGCCGGGCCGGGGACGCGGAGCGCGCGCGCGAGCTGCTCGTCCGGTACCTCGAGGTCGCGCCCGAGGCGTTCGACCGCAAGCTGATCGAGCGCCTCCTCGAGCGCGAGCCGGCGGCGCGTTAGGCGGGCGAAGGACGGCTTCCCGGGCTCGCGCGGGAACCATCCCGCACCGGAGGGCGTCCACGCCCGGGTCTCCCGACGCCGATCGAGGTCCGCCCTGACCGCGCACGCGCCCCCGTCGCACGCCCTCGAGGCCCCTTCCGCCGCGCACGGCGCCCGCCGGGCGCGCGCGTCGTCCGCGCGTCGCGCACCGGGACGGGTCGCCGGCGATCCTCGCCACGCGCAGATCGCGGTGCTCGCGACGCTGCTCGCCGCCGGCGTCGCGTGGCTCGACCTCGACGTGCGGCCGGCGAACGCGGCCGCGATCCTCGCCGCGGCGCAGGCCGCGCAGCTCCTCGTCGCGCGCGCGCGCGGCGAGCGCTTCGATCCGCGCAGCGCGCTGATCTCGTCGCTGTCGCTCTGCCTGCTGCTGCGCACGGGGAGCGCGACGACCGCCGCGGCCATCGCCGCCGTCTCCGTCGGCAGCAAGGCCGTGCTGCGCGTGCGCGGCAGGCACGTCTTCAACCCGACGGCCTTCGGCCTCGTCGTCGGGCTCGTCGCGAGCGACGACGTGTGGGTGTCGCCGGGCCAGTGGGGGCAGGCCGCGTGGGCGGCGTTCGCGATGGCGAGCGCCGGTGTCGCCGTCGTGCACCGCGCGCGGCGGAGCGACGTGACCGTCGCCTTCCTCGCCTGCTATGCGGGCGGTCTCTTCGCGCGGGCCGCGTGGCTCGGCGACCCGCTCGCCATTCCGCTCCACGCGCTGCAGACGGGCGCGCTCGTGCTGTTCGCGTTCTTCATGATCTCGGATCCGCGCACGACGCCCGACGCGCGCGCCGGGCGCATCGCGTTCGCGGCCGCGGTCGCGGCGGGCGCGCTCTTCGTGCAGTACGGCCTCTTCCGGCCGAACGGTCTGCTCCTCTCGCTCGTCGCGTGCGCGCCGCTCGTGCCGCTGCTCGACGCGCTCGTCCCCGCGCCGCGCCACGCGTGGCGTCCCGGCTCTCCCGCGAACCTTCCAGGAGGCATCCGATGATCCGCAACGCGCTCTTCCGATCGCTCGGCGTCGCCGCCGCGGCGGCGTGGCTCTCGCTCGCGGTGACCGCGTCGTCCGACGCGTTCTGCGGCTTCTACGTCGCGAAGGCCGACACGAAGATCTTCAACCGCGCCTCGCAGGTGGTGCTCGTGCGCGACGAGGACCGCACGGTCGTCACGATGGTCAACGACTTCCGGGGCGACCCGCGCGAGTTCGCGGTCGTCGTCCCGGTGCCGACCGTGCTCGCGGAAGGGCAGATCCACGTCGGCGACAAGGCCGTCGTCGAGCACCTCGACGCGTACACGTCGCCGCGTCTCGTCGAGTACTTCGACGGGGATCCGTGCGCGCCGGTCTACCCGATGGCGGCGATGCGGGCCGAGGCCGCGGACGGCGCGAGTCGCTTCACGCAGGCGAGCGAGCGGGCGAAGTCGCTCGGCGTGGCGATCGAGGCGTCGTACACGGTCGGCGAGTACGACATCCTGATCCTCTCGGCGAAGGAGAGCGCGGGCCTCGAGACGTGGCTGCGCGAGAACGGCTATCGCATCCCCGACGGCGCGGCGCCCGTGCTCGGCAGCTATCTCAAGCAGGGCATGAAGTTCTTCGTCGCGAAGGTGAACCTCGAGGAGCAGGCGAAGCTCGGCTTCCAGAGCCTGCGCCCGCTGCAGGTCGCCTACGAGTCGCCGAAGTTCATGCTGCCGATCCGGCTCGGCACGGTGAACGCCGAGGGCCCGCAGGAGCTGTTCGTCTACGCGCTCACGCGCAAGGGGCGCGTCGAGACGACGAACTACCGCACGGTGAAGCTCCCGACCGGCGACGAGATCCCGCCGTTCGTGAAGGACGACTTCGCGCGCTTCTACCGCGCGATGTTCGACGAGCAGACGCGCCGCGAGCGCGGCGCGGCCGTGTTCCTCGAGTACGCGTGGGACATGGCGTGGTGCGACCCGTGCGCGGCCGACCCGCTGACGCCGAAGGAGCTGCGCGACCTCGGCGTCTTCTGGGTGCCCGCGCCGAGCGGGGAGTCCGGGCCGCGGGACGCGCGCTCGCCGCGCATCGCGCCGCCGCCGTTCGGGGCGCCCGTCGACGTCTTCGTGACGCGCCTCCACGTGCGCTACGACCGCGACGCGTTCCCCGAGGACCTCGTGTTCCAGACGACGGGCGACCGCGAGAACTTCCAGGGGCGCTACGTGCTCCGGCACGCGTTCGCGGGCGAGGCGACGTGCGACGCGGGCGTCGCCTATCGACGCGGGCTCCCGAAGCGCTTCGAGGACGAGGCGCGCCGGCTCGCGAACCTCACGGGCTGGGACATCGCCGAGATCCGCGAGCGGCTGCCGCGCGTCGACGGCGTCGAGCCCGCGCGCGCGGCGGACGACGAGCGCACGTGGTGGGAGCGGCTCTGGGGCAGCGAGGGCTGAGCCCGGCACGCGGTCAGCGCTCCGCAGCGCGCCGCGGCGGGCGGACGTCGAAGACGTCCGGGGCGCGCTCGCGGATCGTCACGCCGGCGAAGCGGCCGAGCAGGACGCCGAAGCGCGCCGCGCTCGCGCGCAGCGTCTCCTCGGTCACGCCCGGGAAGCGGTGGCGTTGATAGTCGGCGCTGTTGCGGTTGCCCGGGATGCGCGCGCGCGCGCGCTTGAACACCGCGCGCCCCTCGGCGTGCAGCCACGCCGCGGCGCGCGCGAGCGGGCGTGCCGGCGCGAGCGGCCGGCCGGCCGCGTACAGGTCGTCGAGCACGTCGAGGATGCGGTCGCACGCGAGCTCGCCCGAGAGCGACGCCATGTGGCGGGCCGCGCGGGCGTCGCGCTCGGCGTCGCCCGCGCTCGGCGCACCCGCGAGCACCGCGCGCACCTCGGCGACGAGCGCGTCGAGGTCGGCGACGCGGCGCGACAGCGCGTTCGGCAGCTCGCTGTCGAAGCCGGCGCCGGGGATCGGCTCGTACGCGAGCGCGGGCACGCCGAGCGCGTAGGCCTCGACGCCGGTCGTGCAGCCGCTGTGCACGAGCGCGCGCGCGGCGAGCAGCCAGGGCAGCACGTTCCCCTTCTGCGCGACGGCGACGTTGGCGTGCTGTCGGGCGATCGCCTCCCACGGCGCGTGCTTCTCGACCGGGTGCGGACGCACGACGATCGCGAGGTCGGGGAAGGCCTTCGCGAGCGTCGGCACCATCTCGCGGAAGGCGTCGAACATGGCGCCGCGGTAGACGACGAGCGCCTCCGCCGCGGCGCGCTCCTCCGGCGTGTGCTCGCCGGGCGGGAGCGGCGGCGCGCCGCTCATCGCGTCGACGTAGTGGTTCACGAGCCCGAAGTTCGTGTTCACGAGCAGGAAGTCGCCGTGGCGCGCGCGCAGCGCGGCGACGTCGTCCGCGAAGGTGGCGCGGAGCTCGGGACGCGTGAGGTCGAGCCGCGGGTTGCCCGTCGCGTGCACGGGCGGCACGCCGCCGCCCGGGAACGCGCGGATCTGTGCGGCGTCGTCCTCGCCCCAGGCGAAGAAGGCGCGCACGTGCGCGAGGGCGGCGGCGGACAGTCGCCGCCGGTACCAGAACGCGGCGTTCGGATTGCGGACGAGCGACTCCTCGTCCCATGCGACGATCTCGCTCCCGAGCCCGCGGTAGATGCGGAACATCCGCTCGCTCAGCGCGCGCGCGCTCTTCGCGACGTAGACGCCGCGGGGGAGGCGCGCCGCCTCCTGGTGCAGCGTGGCGCGCGCGCCCAGCACGCACGGGTAGCCGCGCTCGGCCGCGGCGAGCGCGAAGAGCAGCTTCGCGTCGAGCTCGCGCACCTGGTTCTCGACCGGGAGCAGGAGGGTGGGCCGCTGCGCGCCGGACTGCGTCTCGCGGGGATCGTGGGCCACGACGCGGCTCCGAGTAGCACGGATCGGCGGCGGACGGCGCCGGGCGCGAAGCCGCGCGCGCGTCCGGGCGTGACGCCGTGCGCCGCCGGGCGGTCGCGTCCGTGCGGGGGCGTGCGCGCTCGCTCCCGGGCGCGGGCGGGCGCACCGGTCGGGGCTGGTCGCGCGCGGACGAAAGTGGAAACTACCGCGGATCCCCCTCGACCCGGTCCCGCCGCCCGCGCGGCGCGCGCCCGCGCGCGCGTTCGCCCGAGGTGGAGCCGCGTCGAGGGTCGGCGCTCCCGCGCGGGGCGGCCGAACGAAGCCGGACACGACCGGACGCAGAGGAGCGCGATCGAGCATGCCCGAGACGAAGCCGACGGCGACGAAGTGGGGCCTCCCGGAGGAGGTCCTCTTCTGCAAGCGCTGCGTGATGTCCAACCAGCGGCCCGCGAGCTCGCCCGAGTTCCGCAAGGACAGGTCGGCCCCGACGCGCGTGTCGGGCTTCGGCAAGGACGGCGTCTGCGACGCCTGCCGCTACGCGGAGTTCAAGGCCACGATCGACTGGGAGGCGCGCGAGGCGGAGCTGCGCGAGCTGTGCGACCGCCACCGGCGCAGCGACGGCCGCTACGACGTGATCGTTCCCGGCAGCGGCGGCAAGGACTCGATCTTCGTCAGCCACATGCTGAAGTCGAAGTACGACATGAACCCGCTCACCGTGACGTGGGCGCCGCACATCTACACCGACATCGGCTGGCGCAACATGCAGAACTGGATCCGCGCCGGCTTCGACAACGTGCTGGTCACGCCGAACGCGAAGGTGCACGCGCACCTCACGCGGCTCGCGTTCGAGAACCTCGTCAACCCGTTCCAGCCGTTCATCATCGGGCAGAAGAACGTCGCGCCGCGCGCGGCGCTCCAGTACGACGTCGACCTCATCATGTACGGCGAGAACCAGGCCGAGTGCCACGACTCGTTCGATCAGAACGCGAGCCCGCTGATGGACCCGTCGCACTTCACGCGCACGTCGACGACCGAGCCGCTCTTCTTCGGCGGCGTCCCGTGGGCCGAGCTGCCGGCCGAGGGCATCCCGCACAAGGAGATGGGCCCCTACCTCCCGCTGCTGCGCGAGGACTGGGACGGCCGCGGCATCGAGGTGCACTACTTCAGCTACTACGCGAACTGGTCGCCGCAGGCCTCGTACTACTACGCCAAGGAGAACGCGGGCTTCGAGTCGAACCCCGACGGCCGCAGCGAGGGCACGTACTCGAAGTACGCGAGCCTCGACGACCGCATCGACGGCCAGCACTACTACACGATGTACGTGAAGTTCGGGCAGGGGCGCGCGATGAACGACGCCTGCCGCGACATCCGCGACGGCATCATCACGCGCGAGGAGGGCGTCGCGCTGTGCCGGCGCTTCGACGGCGAGTTCCCGGGCAAGTACTTCGCCGAGGTGCTCGACTACATGGGCATCACGGAGGAGCGCTACTGGGAGGTGATCGACGCCGCCCGGTCGCCGCACCTCTGGGAGCATCGCGACGGCCAGTGGGTGCTCACGCATCCCACCGTGTGACGGCCCGGCGCGCGCGCGACGCGCGATCCGGCGGGAGCGCGCAGCGCGCGCGAGGGTGACGCCCGGGAATGGCATCGTCGAAGTGGAAGACGTGGGACGAGCTCGCCGAGACGCTCCGCGACAAGCGGGTCGTCTTCTGGGGCGCGTCGAACTGGATCGAGCGCATGCTCGAGAAGCTGCCCGTCGCGCCCGAGCGCGGCGCGATCGTCGACAACAACCCGAACAACCACGGCATCCGCTACTGCGGCTTCGACGTCCACCCGCCGAGCTGGCTCGAGGGCCAGCCGCGCGACGCGATCTACGTCGTGATCTGCACGGTCAACTACGCGAGCGTGATCGACGAGCTGCACGCGCGCGGGTTCGTCATGGGCGAGGAGTTCTGCTGCAACCCGCTGCTCAACGAGCGCAAGGCGAAGGACGACCTCAAGTCGCTCGCCCGCAAGGTGCTCGTGAGCTCGCCCGAGCACGCGTCCACGGCGACGCGCGGCGGGGGCATCTACGAGGTCGACACGGCGAGCGGCGACGTGCGCAAGCTCTACGCCGGCAAGTGCCGCGGCATCTCCTACATGGGCGACGACCTGCTCGCGATCGACATGCTGCGCGGGCTCGTCGTGCTCGACCCGGAGTTCCGCGTCGCGCGTACGATCCCGCTGCCGCCGAACTCGGAGCCGCACGGCGCGCACTACGACCCGTCGTCCCGGCTCGTGTTCGTCGGCCAGCCCGGACGCGACTCGATCGGCGTCTACGACATGGCGAGCGGCGTGCCGGTCGACGAGTTCTTCCTCTCCGGCAAGTGGGCGCGCAACAAGAAGGACAACCACCACGTCAACGACTGCTGGGTGGGAGCCGACGACACGCTCTACGTCTCGATGTTCTCGTTCTCGGGGAACTGGCTCCACGAGGCCTACGACGGCGGCATCCTCGAGCTCGACAAGCGGACGGGCGAGATCCGCGGCCCGGTCGTGACCGGCCTCTGGATGCCGCACAGCGTGGCGCTCTTCGACGGCAAGCTCTGCTACGTCGACTCGATGCGCGGCGAGCTGCACGACAACAGCTGGAACGTGCTCGGCAAGTTCCCGGGCTTCATGCGCGGGCTCGACTACGACGGCCGCTACTTCTTCGTCGGCTCGACCGAGCACCGCTACCCGGAGAAGCTCAAGGGCGCGTCGCTCAACATCGGGCTCGACACGGGCTTCGTCGTCTTCGACCCCGAGTCGCGGATGTCGCGATTCTGCCCGCTGCCGCAGACCGAGGCCGTCCATTCGCTGACGCTGCGCCGCGAGAACGGCGTGCCCGTCGGCCGCGGATGAGCGCCGGCCCCTCCGTCCTCGTCGTCGACTACGCGCTCGGCAACCTCGAGAGCGTGCGCCTCGCGCTCGCGCACGTCGGCGTCGAGGCGGCGACGAGCGGCGATGCGGGGGCGGTCGCGGACGCGGCGGCGCTCGTGCTGCCCGGCGTCGGCGCGTTCGGCGACGCGATGCGCGCGCTCGAGGAGCGCGGCCTCGCGCGCGCGCTGCACGACTTCGCCGCGAGCGGGCGGCCGCTGCTCGGCATCTGCCTCGGCATGCAGCTCCTGCTCGGCGAGAGCGAGGAGTTCGGGCGCCACGAAGGCCTCGGCCTCGTCGCGGGTCGCGTGCGGCGCTTCCCGTCGCCCGTGCTCGGCCCTGACGGCCGCTACGGACCGGGCGCCAAGGTTCCGCAGGTCGGCTGGAACCGCATCGCGCCGCCGGACGATCGCCGCGACGCGTGGCGCGGCTCGCTGCTCGACGGCGTCGCGCCGGGCGCGCACGTGTACTTCATGCACTCGTACTACGCCGAGCCGGCGAGCCGCGACGTCGTCCTGTGCGAGACCGACTACGCGGGCGTGCGCTTCTGCTCGGGGCTCGCGCGGGGCAACGTCACCGGGCTCCAGTTCCACCCGGAGCGCAGTGGCGAGCCCGGGCTCGCGATCTATCGCGCGTTCGCCGCGCGCGTCGCGGCCTGAGCGCGCGTCGCCGCCGCGCTCACGCGCCCGGCTCGCGCCCGAGCATCCGCAGCGCGTTGTCGCGCACGATCATCCGCAGCTCGTCGTCCGTGAGGTCGCGCGCGAAGGTGCGCACGAGGTCGGCGGAGTGCGGCCACGTCGAGTCCTGGTGCGGGTAGTCGATCTCGAACGTGATCTGCTCGAGGCCCACGTCGCGGCGCGCGCGCACGCCGAACGCGTCGTCGAAGAAGCACCCGTAGACGCGGCCGCGGAAGTAGTGGCTCGGCGGCTCGGTGATCGCGGGGTCGAGGCCCGCCCAGGCGCGCGAGCGGTGGAAGAGCGCGTCGACGCGTTCGAGGAGGAAGGGGATCCAGCCGATCTGGCTCTCGCTGTACGCGATGCGCAGCCGCGGGAAGCGCGCGAGCACGCCCGACAGCAGCCAGTCGGCGAGCGACGTCTGTGCGTTCGCGAACGTGAGCGCGATCGTCACGCCGGGCGGCGCGTCGGGCGACGACGTCGGCATCTTCGAGCCCGACCCGATGTGCATGCACACGACGGTCGACGTCTCCTCGCACGCGGCGAAGAGCGGGTCCCAGTGGCCCGTGTGGATCGACGGCAGGCCGAGGTTCGCGGGCAGCTCGCTGAACGTGACGGCGCGGACGCCGCGCGCCGCGTTGCGGCGCACCTCCTCGGCGGCGGCGACCGGGTCCCACAGCGGCACGAGGCACAGCGGGATCAGCCGCCCGCCCGAGTCGCCGCACCACTCGTCGACCATCCAGTCGTTGTAGGCGCGCACGCACGCGAGCCCGAGCTCGCGGTCGGGCTGCTCGTGGAAGAGCTGCCCGCAGAAGCGCGGAATCGTCGGGAAGCAGAGCGAGGCTTCGGTGTGGTTCGCGTCCATGTCGGCGAGCCGCGCCTTCGGCTCGTGGCAGCCCGGGCGCATCGCCTCGAAGCGGATCGGGTCCATCGTGAGCGCCTCGGGCGGGAAGCCCGCGCACGCCATCACCTGCGGAATCGGGAAGACGCCGCCCGCGAAGAGCCAGACATCGGTCGGCGGGCCGTCGCCGCCGAGCGCGAAGGCGAGACGTCCGTCGCGATAGGTGCTCGTCACCGGTGACTCGACGACGCGCGGGCCGCGCTCGCGGAAGCGCGCGGGGAGCCAGCGCTGCCAGACGTGGGGCGGCTCGACGACGTGGTCGTCGACCGAGACGAAGCGCGGGATCGCGCGCTCGGGGCCGGCGTCGGGGGCGGCGTCGGGGGCGAGCGTCACGGGGCGACCTCCGGAGTGGGAGCGGAATCGCCGCGAGTCTACCCGCCGCGGTCGCGCGCGGACGCGTCGACGCGCCAAAGCGCCAAAGCGCCGACGCGCGGGCGGCGGAGCGGCGCGGGTGGATCGGGTAGCGTGCGGCGCCGCGCGGCCCGCGCCGCGGCCCCGACCCTGCTTCCGCACGCGCAGCCACGCGCGAGCGCACTCGCGAGGACGCCATGCAACCGCTCGCCGCCGAAGGCCCGAACGCGCAGCAGATCACCTACTGGAACGAGGTGTCGGGCGCGAAGTGGGTCGCCCTGCACGAGGTGATCGACGCGCAGATCGAGCCGCTCGGAACGGCGGCCATGGATCGCGCGGCGCCCGCGCCCGGCGAGCGCGTGCTCGACGTCGGCTGCGGGTGCGGCCAGACGAGCCTCGAGCTCGCGCGGCGCGTCGGGCCGTCGGGCGCGGTGGAGGGCGTCGACATCTCCGCGCCGATGCTCGCGCGCGCCCGCGAGCGCGCGCGCGACGCCGGGCTCGCGAACGCGCGCTTCCACCAGGCCGACGCGCAGACGGCGCGCTTCGGCGGCGACGCCGAGGGCGCGCTCCCGGCCGGCTTCGACCTCGTCTTCTCGCGCTTCGGCGTGATGTTCTTCGCCGATCCGCAGGCCGCGTTCGCGAACCTGCTGGGCGCGCTGCGTCCGGGCGGCCGCATCGCGTGGGCGACGTGGCAGGCGCTCGCCGACAACCCGTGGATGCGCGTGCCGATGGCCGCGGCGGCGGCGCACCTGCCGAAGGCCGACCCTCCGCCGCCCGACGCGCCCGGCCCGTTCGCGCTCGCCGACGCGGCGCGCGTCGAACGGCTGCTCCGCGCCGCGGGCTTCGAAGACGTCGCGCACGAGTCGGTCGTGCGCGAGCTGCGCGTGGGCGGCGGCGGCACGCTCGACGAGGCCGTCTCGTTCCTCGTGCAGATGGGGCCGATGGGCGCCGCGCTGCGCGACGCGACCGATGCGGTGCGCGCCGCGGCGACGGCGGACGTGCGCGTCGCGTTGGCTCCGTACTACGACGGCACGGCCGTCCGGCTGCCGGCGGCGTGCTGGGTCGTGACGGCGCGGCGGCCCGCGACCGCTCGCTAGGCGTGGCGAACGCGTGACGGGAACGTGACGAATTCGCGGGACGGCCTCGTTCCGCGCGATTCGCGCGCCGCATGCGGGTCGAGGCGGCCCGACGATCCGTAGACTCGTCCGTCATGGCCACGGCACGGCGAGTCGATCGCGAGGCGCGCAGCGCGCTGGCCGTGCTCGCGCTGGTCGCCGTCGCGTTCGCCGCCTACGCGCCCGCCTACGCCTACGACTTCGCGAAGTGGGACGGGTACGTCTGGGACGACGACGACCACTACCTGCACGACCCCCTGATCGCCGCGCCCGACGGCTGGTGGCGCATCTGGCTCGATCCGCGGCCCGGGCTCGTCGGGACGCAGGGCGGGGCGGCGGTCTGGAACTACTGGCCGCTCACGCGCGGCTCGCTGTGGCTCGACCGCCACCTGTTCGGCGAGCTCGCGCCGGGGCGCCCGAACCTGTTCGCGACGCACGTCGCGAACGTCGCGCTGCACGCGCTGAACGCGGTGCTCGTGTTCCTCGTGCTCCGCGGGCTCGGCGTGCCGGGCGCGCTGCTCGCGGGCTTCGTGTTCGCGGTGCATCCGGTCACCGTCGAGAGCGTCGCGTGGATCACCGAGCGCAAGAACCTGCTGTCGACGGCCTGCTTCCTGCTCGCGGTCGACGCGTGGCGGCGCCTCGCGGCGGGAGGCCGCGCGCGCTGGTACGTCGCGACCGCGGCGTTCCATCTGCTCGCGCTGATGGCGAAGACGTCGACCGTCGTGCTGCCGGTCGTGCTCGGGCTGCTCCACTTTGGCGCGCGCCGTCGCTTCGACGCGCGCACGTGCGCGCGCCTCGCGCCGCTCTTCGCGATGTCGCTCGTCGCCGGCGTCACGAGCATCGTGTTCGAGCGGGACTTCATCGACGCGGGAGGCGCGGTGACGGCGAGCCTCGCGGAGCGCGTCGCGATCGCGATCCGGATCCCGTGGTTCTATCTCGCGAAGGTCGTCGCACCGGTGGGTCTCGCCTTCAACTATCCGCGCTGGCGCATCGACGGGCTCGGCGCGCTCGAGATCGCGCTCGGCGCGGCGACGGTCGGGCTCGCGTGCGGGGCCTTCGCGCTGCGCGACCGCCACCCGCTCGCGCGTCCCGTCGCCGTCGGGCTCGGCGCCTTCCTCGCCGGCCTCTTCCCGGTGCTCGGCGTCTTCGACCTCTACGGCATGCGCTACGCGAACGTCGCGGACCACTGGCAGTACCTGCCGTGCATCGCGCCGATCGCGCTGATCGCGGCCGGCGTCGCGCGCGCGAGCGAGCGCCTCCCGCGCGGCGGTCGCGCGGCGCGCGTCGCGATCGGCGCCGCCGCGGTCGCGGCGCTCGGCTCGCTCACCTTCGTGCAGAGCGGCGCCTACCGCGACGCCGCGACGCTCTGGCGGCACACGATCGAGCAGCAGCCGCGATCGGCGATCGCGCACAACAACCTCGCGACGCACCTGCGCGAGGCGGGGCGCCCGGACGAGGCCGAGACGCACTACCTGCGCGCGATCGAGGCGGACCCGCGCTTCGTCGAGCCGTACGTCAACCTCGGGAACCTGATCGACGCGCGCACGGGCGACCGCCGGCGGGCCGCGCCGTGGTGGCGGCGCGCCCTCGAGCGCGACGCCGCGCAGCCCGTCGCGCTCTACAACCTCGCGATGACGGCGATCGACGCGCAGGACCTCGCGACCGCCGAGTCGCTGCTCGTGCGCGCGCTCGATGCGCAGCCGACGTTCGCCCCCGCGCTCGACCTGCTCGGGCAGCTCTACCGCCACCAGCACCGCGAGCGCGCGCTCGCGGCGCGCGTCGAGCGCGCCCGCGCCGTCGTCGCGGCGCGGGAGGCCGGCGGGCGCGGCATCGCCGCGCGCATCTGGCTCGCGATGGGAGCTGCGCTCCTGGCGGTCGCCGTCGTCGCGGCGCGCGAGCGGCGCGCCGCGGCGCGCGCGGCCTAACGTCGTACCTCGATGCCGCGCGCCGCGAGCGCCTCCTTGACGGCGCCGACCGAGCTCCCCTCGATGCCCGAGCGCCGCTGCAGCTCGGCCGCGTGTCCCGTCCCCGTGCCCTCGGGCGGCGAGAGGTCGGCGCGGTCGCGCAGCGCGCCGTAGTGGAGGAGGCCGGCGACGCACACGGCGTCGGCGCGACCGTCGACGACCGCGTCGACGACGTCGCTCGGCGCGCCCGCGCCGCCGCTCGCGATCACGGGGATCGACAGCGACTCGGCCAGCGCGCGCACGAGCGCGAGGTCGTAGCCGCTCCCGGTGCCCTCGCGGTCGATCGCGGTCACGAGCAGCTCGCCCGCGCCGAGCGACTCCGCCTCCTTCGCCCAGCCGAGCACCTCGCGGCCGGTCGCCTCGCGGCCGCTGTCGGTGAAGCACTCGTAGCTGCCGTCGCGCCGCTGCTTCGCCTGGATCGACACCACGATCGTCGACGAGCCGAAGCGCTGCGCGGCCGCGCGCACGAGCTCGGGCTCCGCGATCGCCTGCGTGTTGAGCGCCACCTTGTCGGCGCCGGCGCGCAGCACGTCGCGGATGTCGTCGAGCGAGCGCAGGCCGCCGCCGACGCAGAGCGGCACGAAGATCTCGCGCGCCGTCGCCTTCACGATGTCGAGCAGGCTGTTGCGGCCGTAGAGCGACGCGACCGCGTCCATGTACACGAGCTCGTCGATGCCCTGCTCGTAGTAGTGGCGCGCGAACTCGCCCGGCAGCCCGAGCGCGCGCAGACCCTCGAGATGGATGCCCTTCACGAGGTTGCGCCCCTTCACGTCGAGGCGCGCGATGACTCTCACCGACATGACCGGCCAAGCTAGCGCGCGCGAGCCCCCCACAGGGAGCCGAACGCGGGCCCGCTCCGCGAACGAGACCGGATCCCGCACGCGACGCGCCGCGACGACCGCGCGCATCGCGCGCACGCACCCACCGGGAGCGGGGCGCGGGCCGGCGCAGCGAACTCGAGCGGACCCCGCGCTCCCGAGCCACGACCGGGCCCCGGCACGCGACGCGCGCGCGACGGCCGCGCGCATCGCGCGCACGCACCCACCGGGAGCGGGCGCGGGCCGGCGCAGCGAACTCGAGCGGACCCCGCGCTCCCGAGCCACGACCGGGCCCCGGCGCGCGACGCGCCGCGACGGCCGCGCGCATCGCGAGCACGCACCCACCGGGAGCGGGGTGCGGGCCGGCGCAGCGAACTCGAGCGGACCCCGCGCTCCCGAGCCACGACCGGGCCCGGCGCACGCGACGCGCCGCGACACCGCGCGCATCGCGCGCACGCACCCACCGGGGCGGGGTGCGGGCCGGCGCAGCGAACTCGAGCGGACCCCGCGCTCCCGAGCCACGACCGGGCCCCGGCGCGCGACGCGCCGCGACGGCCGCGCGCATCGCGCGCACGCACCCACCGGGAGCGGGGCGCGGGCCGGCGCAGCGAACTCGAGCGGACCCCGCGCTCCCGAGCCACGACCGGGCCCCGGCGCGCGATACGCGGGGGAGCCATTCGCGGAGCCGGCCCGCGCCCCGCTCCCGCGCGCACCGGCTCCCGCGAGCATCGTCTCCCGCGAGCGCTCGGTCCCGAGCCCGGCCTCACCGCAGCCGTGTCGCCGACGTCACCGCGCCGCCGCCGACCCGCGCCGATCAACCGCCGTCTCGTGAGCCGTTTGTTGCACCTCCGCGCGGCGGAGTGGTACTTAGGAGTCCCCCCCACAGGAGGCCGTGCGGCGCTTCGGCGTCGTCCGGTCGCCCGGTCCCCGTTGGAACCGGGAGCCCAGGGTCGCTTCGGCCGCTCGACCCATGGATGGGCCCCCAGCGCGGCTTCGCTCGCGCGGTGCGTCGCACCGCGTCGTCGTTCCGCGCGCGCCGGCCAGCGTCGAGGCGTCGAGTGCGCATCAAGTCGCTCCAGCTCCACGGCTTCAAGTCCTTCGTGGACCGCACGCTGTTCACGTACGACGACGGCATCACGGCCGTGGTCGGCCCGAACGGCTGCGGGAAGTCGAACGTGGTGGACGCCGTGCGCTGGGTGATGGGCGAGCAGTCGCCCCGCAAGCTGCGCGGCAAGGGGATGGAGGACGTGATCTTCGCGGGCTCGGAGACGCGCCCGCCGATCGGCATGGCCGAGGTGGTGCTCACCTTCGACAACCGCGACGGCACCGCGCCCGAGCCGTTCACGACCGTTCCCGAGATCGAGATCGCGCGCCGCCTGTACCGCTCGGGCGAGTCCGAGTACCGCATCAACAAGCAGGCGTGTCGGATGCGCGACATCCAGGACTTCTTCCGCGACTCGGGCATCGGCGCCAAGGGCTACACGATCGTCGAGCAGGGAAAGGTCGCGGAGATCGTGTCTGCGAAGCCCGAGGAGCGGCGCATCCTGATCGAGGAGGCCGCGGGCATCTCGAAGTTCAAGGCGCGCCGGCGCGAGGCGGAGAGCAAGATGGCCTCCACCGAGCAGAACCTCGTGCGCGTCAACGACGTCCTCGGCGAGATCCGCCGCCAGATCGCGTCGCTCGAGCGGCAGGCGAAGAAGGCGGCGAAGTACAAGCGGCTGCAGGAGACGCTGCGCATCGTCGAGCTGTCGCTCGCGCAGGACGAACGCGCGGAGCTGCTCGGCCACGTCGAGCGCGCGAGCGGCCAGCTCGCGCGGCTGCGCGACCAGGTGACGGCGCTCCAGACCAACCTCGCCGAGCGCGAGCTCGCCGTCGAGAACCAGCGCATCCAGCTCACGGAGGCCGAGAAGGCCGTCGCGCGCGGGAGCGAGGCGCTCTATGCGCTGCGCAGCGAGATCAAGGAGCTCGAGGGCCGCATCGAGTTCGCGCGCCGCGAGCGCGAGAGCATCGACGAGGCGAACGCGGGGCGGCGCGCCGAGATCGGGCAGCTCGTGCAGCAGCGCGACGCGGCGCGCGCGGAGGCGGAGGAGAGCGAGGCCGAGCTCGCGCGGCTCGAGGCCGCGGTCGCCGGCGAGGCCGACGCGATCGCGTCCGCCGAGGCCGAGGCGCGCGCGGCGACCGAGGCGCTGCGCGCGCTCGAGCGCGAGCGCGACGCCGCGAACGAGGCGTTCGTCGACGTGCTGACGACGATCGCGCGCGGTGAGGATCGCGTCGCGGGCATCCAGGATCGGCGCGACGCGATCGCGCAGCGGCTGCGCACGGCGGATCGCGACCTCGAGGTGCAGCAGACGCAGGCGGCCGAGGCGACGCGCGACCAGGACGCGCTCGAGGAGGGCCTGCGCAACCTGCTCGCCGAGCGCGACCGCTTCCAGGAGTCGCTCCTGCGCGCGATGCAGCGCCACGACGCCGCGCACGCGGCGGTGCGCGGCGCCGGCGTCGCGCTGCGCGAGAAGCGCGAGCGGCTCGAGGCGCGCCGCGCGCGGCTCGCGTCGCTCGAGGAGGTGACCCGCAGCCTCGAGGACGTCGGCGAGGGCGCGCGCCACCTGCTCGGCGGCGGCGACGAGGCGCGCGCGCGCTTCGGCCTGCGCGGGCTCGTGCGCGACCTGCTCGAGGTCGACGTCGAGGTCGAGCGCGCCGTCGAGGCCGTGCTCGCGGAGCGCGCCGAGGCGATCGTGGTCGACCGCGCGGAGGGCGCCGTCGAGGCGCTCGCCGCGCTTCGCCGCGACGAGGCCGGGCGCGGCGTGTTCGTCGCCGCGGGCCACGGCGAGCGGCTCGCGACCGGGATCGTGCCGCTCGGCGCGCCGCTCGCGTCGCGCGTGCGCGCGCGCGCGGGCTTCGAGGGCCTGGTGCGCCGGCTGCTCGACGACGTGTATCTCGTTCCCGATCTCGCCGAGGCCGTCGCCCGCTACGGGCACGGCGACGTGCCCGCGACGTTCGTGACGCCGCAGGGCGACGTGCTCGAGCGCGGCGGCGTGATCCGCGGTGGCGGCGGCGCGGCCGCGTCGAGCGGCGCGATCGGACGCGTGCGCGAGGTGCGCGAGCTCGGCGAGGAGGTGGCGCGCCTCGAGGGCGAGGTGGCCGCGGCCGAGGCGGCGCTCGCCTCCGCCGAGAGCGAGTCCGCGCGCGCCGGCGAGGAGCTCGAGAACCTGCGCAACCGCCACCACACCGCGGCGCTCGCCGTGACGAGCCACGAGAAGGATCTCGACCGCTCGAAGGAGCGCGTGAAGACGCTCGGCGACGCGCACGAGACGCGCGTGGCGGAGCGGGCGGAGCTGATCGCGGAGAGCGAGGCGCTGCAGGACGAGCTCGCGCGCCTCGGCGGCCAGCTCGACGCGCGCCGCGGCGAGCGCGCCGAACGCCAGCGCGCGCTCGACGCGCTCGGGCTGCGCATCCACGCGGGCGCGCGCGACGTGTCGCGCAACGAGAGCCGCGTCGCCGAGCTGCGCGTCGCGCACGCGAGCCGCGTCGAGAACCGCGACCGGCTGCGCGCGGCGTGCGAGCGCGCGCAGGGCGCCGTGGCCGAGACGGGCGAGTGGATCGCGCGGCGCGAGCGCGAGATCGAGGCGGCGACCGAGCGCTTCGGCAAGCTCGCGTCGACGATCGCGGACGCGGAGACGGCGCTGGCCGCGAAGCTCGAGGCCGAGGAGGACGCGCGCGTCCGCAGCGAGGAGCTGCGCGACGAGTACGAGCGCATCGCCACCGCGCTGCGCGGCGTCGAGGACGAGGTGCGCGACGTGCGCGGGCAGCTGTCCGCGCAACGCGAGGAGGCGAGCGCGGCCGAGCTCGCGCTGCGCGAGAACGAGCTGCGCCTGCGCCACCAGGACGAGCACGTCCGCGAGAAGTGGGGCGTCGACCTGGCGACGTGGGCGCCCCCGAGTCCCGACGACGTCGAGGGCGGCGAGGACGAGGCGGCCGACGCGCTCGCGGCGGCCGAGGCGGCGGACGGCGACGCGGGCGACGGCGACGAGGGCGACGAGCGCGGGACGGCGAGCGAGGCCGCGCAGGCGCGCCGCGACGCGCGCCGCAACGCGCAGCTCGCCGGCCTGCCGCGCGAGGAGCGCGAGCGCGAGCTCGCGCAGCTGCGCGGCCAGCTGCAGTCGCTCGGCGACGTGAACCTCGGCGCGATCGAGGAGCACGAGGAGCTCGCCGAGCGCTTCCGCTTCCTGTCCGAGCAGAAGACCGACCTCGAGGCGACGATCCACTCGCTGCGCGAGGCGATCGCGCGCATCAACCGCACGAGCCGCAAGCGCTTCCGCGAGACGTTCGAGGAGGTGAGCAAGCGCTTCGCCGAGAACTTCCCGCGCCTGTTCGGCGGCGGCCAGGCGAGCCTCCAGCTCACCGAGTCGGAGGACGTCCTCGAGGCCGGCATCGACATCATGGCGATGCCGCCCGGCAAGCGGCTGCAGAACGTGAACCTGCTGTCGGGCGGCGAGAAGACGATGACGGCGCTCGCGCTGCTCGTCGCCGTCTTCCAGGTGCGCCCGTCGCCGTTCTTCCTGCTCGACGAGGTGGACGCGGCGCTCGACGACGCGAACGTCGGCCGCTTCAACCAGCTCATCACGGAGCTCGCCGTCTCGTCGCAGTTCCTCGTCATCACGCACAACAAGCGCACGATCGAGGTCGCGGACGTGCTCTACGGCGTGACGATGGAGCAGAAGGGCGTGAGCAAGCTCGTGTCGGTGAGCCTCACCTAGCGTCGGTCATTCGTCCCCGCGCACCGGCGCGGCTCCCGGCGGTGGTGTCAGCGCCTGGTAGTCCGCTGCCCGCCGCTCGAGGGCGAAGCCCGGTCGCGGCGGCCCCTCGAACACCGTGAACCGGTAGTCGGGCGTGAGCTTCGCGAGCGCGCCCGGGAGGCGGCGCTTCATCGCGGCGTCGCGGTCGCGGCCGAGCTCGCCGCGCCGTTCGACGTCGATCGAGTGGCCGACGGCGTCGATCGCGGCCGCGAGCTGCGCGCGCTGCGCGAGGAACGACCCGACGTAGCCCGTGACGAGGAAGACGCGCTCGAAACGCGGCGGCACGCCGCGCGCGGCCGCGCAGTCGACGCCGTGGTACCAGTCGGGCGCCACGCTGCAGGCGACCCACGGGTCGTCGCTCGCGCGCGCGTGCTCGTGCAGCGCGAACGCGAGCGCGGGATCGTGGGTGAAGAAGACGGCCGGACGGCCGCGCGCGGTCGAGCGCGCGAACGCGACGACCTCCTCGTAGTGGTCGTTGAAGCCCGTCTTCGAGGTGCCGACGCGAAGCCACAGGTGCGCGAGGCTCGTCGCGATCCACGCGGCGACGAGCGCGACGACCGCGCCGCGCAGCGCGCCGCGCCGGACGCGCTGCCATGCGAACGCGAACAGATAGGCGAAGAGCGGCCCGAGCACGACGAAGCTGCGCGGCTTGCGCCCGAGCCCCGTCGCGAGCGCGAGTGCGAAGAGCGCGGCGTAGACGCCCGCGATCGCGACCCACGCGGGCTGCGGGCCGCTCGCGAGCCCGCGCGTGCGCGCGTGGCGAACGAGCGCGGAGGCGAGGAGTGCGAGCAGCGGCAGCGTCGCGACCCCGAAGACGACGGCGAGCGGATGCCACGGGAGCAGTGGCTCGCCGACGACCGCGCCGGGCACGAGCTTGAGGAGCACCATCAGTCGGTTCGCGACCTGCGCCTGCGTCGCCTGCATGTGCACGTGCCACATCGGGGACAGCTGCGGCGCGAAGGCGAAGGCCGCGATCGCGAAGGGGAGGGCGAGGCGCGCGAGGCGCCGCGGGCGTGCGGGCGCGATGCCGAAGCGAAGGGCCACGCCGACGGCGAGCGCGACGGCGAACGGGATCGTCAGGTAGTTGAGGTAGAGCATGCCCGCGAGCGCGAGCCCCGCGCCGACCTGCGCGGGCAGCGTCGGGACGAGCGCATCGTCGTCGTCGTGTCGTCGTGCGGGTGCGCCGCGCGTCGCCGGCCGAGACCGAGGGCGAGCACGAGCGAGACGAGCGCGAGCGCCGTCCACGCCGGCTGCCAGCGCAGCGACGTTCCCCACATCGCGACCTGCGGGTGCAGCACGGCGACCGCCGCGAACAGCGCGCGCGCGCCGCCGCGGAGCTCGCCCTCGCGCAGCAGCGCGGCGACGAAGAGCGCGAGGCTCCCGTAGAGCAGCGCGATCGGGCCCAGCATCGCGCGCCGCGGCGAGCCGGCGAGGCCGAGGAAGAGCCGCCCGAGCGCGTACTGTCCGGGCGGGTGCACGTCGTGCGCGTTCGCCTCGCGCCAGAGATCCGCATAGCCCTGCGTCGCGAGGCGGAACGACGCGACCTCGTCGTCGTAGAGGTTGCGCGTCGCTGCGAAGGCGACGGCGAACGCGACGCCCGCGGCGAGCGCGATCCACGGCGCCGCGGACCGTGCGCGTCGCGCCGCGCTCGCGAGCGGCGCTCGGCCGGGCGCGGCGGCATGCGCCACGTGGGCGGGGTCGGCGGGCGCGGACACGGCGAGGGAGCGTAGCGGCGCGCGTCGCGTATTCTCCCGCCCCCGATGACCGGCAACGAGCTCGCAGCCTGGATCGCGTCGCATCCCGAGGCGGTGGCCCTCGCGATCGTCGCGCTGTCGCTCGCGGCCTTCGCGCTGGTCCGCGCTCTCGAGCCGGCGCCGCGGCCCGACGTGGAGTCGGCGCCGCGGCCGAAGCGCGCCGGCGGCGCGGCCCGCGGATCGCGCGCCGGCCCCATCGCCGACGCAGACCGCACCGCCGTCGCCGCCCGCGCCGCCGGCCGTCCGCGCCGAAGGACCCGCGCCGACGGCTTCGCCCGCGCCGGTGGCTCCGTCGGCGCCAGTGGCTCCGCCCGCGCCGCTGCCTGCGCCGACGCGCGCGCGCGAGGACGCGCTCGCACCTCCGGTCGCTCCGGCTCCCGAGCCGGCTCCCCCGTCGCGCCCGCCGCGCCGCCGCCTGCGCCGCGCTCGGCGCCGCCGCCTGCCGCGCTCGGCGCCCGCTGCGGCCGCGCCGGCACCCCGCTCCGGCGCCCGCTGCCGCGGCGCCCGCCGCTGCGCCGCGCGCGCCGCTGCGCGAGCGGCTCGCGCGGACGAGCGGCGCGTTCGTCGGCCGGCTCGGCTCGATGCTCGGCGGCCGCAAGGTCGACGACGACGTGCTCGAGGAGCTCGAGGCGCTGCTGTTCACGGCCGACCTCGGCGTGCCGACGGCGGAGTCGCTGCTCGAGACGGTGCGCGCGAAGGCGAAGGGGCGCGACGCGAGCGAGGTGCGCGGCGTGCTGCGCGCGGCGATCGCCGAGAAGCTGGCGCGCGTCCAGCCCGAGGGCGCGCCGCTCGCGACGCGCGGTGCGCCGCACGTCGTGCTGGTGCTCGGCGTGAACGGCTCGGGCAAGACGACGACGATCGGCAAGCTCGCCGGTCGCTATGCGCGCGCCGGCAAGAAGGTGGTGCTCGGCGCGGGCGACACCTTCCGGGCCGCGGCGATCGAGCAGCTCCAGGTCTGGGGCGAGCGCGTGGGCTGCGACGTGGTGGCGGCGAAGCAGGGGAGCGACCCGGCCGCCGTCGCATTCGACACGGTGAAGGCCGCCATCGCGCGCAAGGCCGACGTCGCGATCATCGACACGGCCGGCCGGCTCCAGACGAAGAAGCCGTTGATGGAGGAGCTCGGGAAGATCCACCGCATCCTGTCGCGGGAGCTTCCCGACGCGCCGCACGAGGCGCTGCTCGTGCTCGACTCGAACACCGGGCAGAACGCGATCTCGCAGGCCGAGCTCTTCACCGACGTCGCGAAGGTGACGGGCCTCGTGCTGACGAAGCTCGACGGCACGGCGAAGGGCGGCGTCATCGTCGGCCTCGCCGACCGCTTCGGCATCCCGGTGAAGTACGTGGGCGTCGGCGAGGGCGTCGAAGACCTGCGCGACTTCGACGCCGGCGAGTTCGTTGCGGCGCTCTTCGGCGAGGACGCCTGAGACGCGCGCCCGCCGCGCGCGGCGGAGGGAGCGACGACGCATGGCCCGCTACGTGATGGCGCTCGATCAGGGGACGACCTCGTCGCGAGCGATCCTGTTCGACGCGCGGGGCGCGGTGGTCGCCGTCGATCAGCACGAGTTCCCGCAGCACTTCCCGAAGCCCGGCTGGGTCGAGCACGACGCGCACGAGATCTGGGACAGCCAGCTGCGCGCCGCGCGCGGCGTCCTCGCGAAGGCGGGCGCGTCCGCGGCCGACGTCGCCGCCATCGGCATCACGAACCAGCGCGAGACGACGCTCGTGTGGGACCGCGCGACCGGCGAGCCGATCCACCGCGCGATCGTCTGGCAGTCGCGACAGACGGCGCCGATCTGCGAGGCCCTGCGCGAGCGCGGCCTCGCCGACCACGTCGCGCGCACGACCGGCCTCGTGATCGACGCCTACTTCTCGGCGACGAAGGTGCGGTTCGTGCTCGATGCGGTGCCGGGCGCACAGGCGCGCGCCGAAGCCGGCGAGCTGTGCTTCGGGACCGTCGACAGCTGGCTCGTCTGGAAGCTCACGAACGGCGCCGTGCACGCGACCGAGTACTCGAACGCGTCGCGCACGATGCTCTACGACATCCGCGCGCTCGACTGGGACGCGCGCATGCTCGAGGAGCTGCGCATCCCGCGCGCCATGCTGCCCGAGGTGCGCGACTCGAGCGGCGTGTTCGGCACCGCGGACGCCGCGTGGCTGGGCGCGGAGGTTCCGATCGCCGGCATCGCGGGCGACCAGCAGGCGGCGCTCTTCGGGCAGGGCTGCACGCGGCCGGGCCTCGCCAAGAACACGTACGGAACGGGCTGCTTCCTGCTGATGAACACGGGCGCCGAGGCGCCGGCGTCGACGACGGGCCTCGTCACGACACTCGCCTGGGGGCTCGGAGGGCGCGTCGAGTACGCGCTCGAGGGCAGCATCTTCGTCGCGGGTGCGGCCGTGCAGTGGCTGCGCGACGGGCTCGGCCTCGTGCGCGAAGCGGCGGAGACGCGGGCGCTCGCCGAGTCCGTGCCGGACACGGGCGGCGTCTACCTCGTGCCCGCGTTCGTCGGCCTCGGCGCACCCTACTGGGACGAGCGCGCGCGCGGCGCGCTGCTCGGCATCACGCGCGGGACGAGCCGGGCGCACGTCGTGCGCGCGACGCTCGAGTCGATCGCCTACCAGACGCGCGACGTCGTCGAGTGCGTGCAGCGCGACGCGGGCATCGCGCTCGGGCGGCTGCGCGTCGACGGGGGCGCGTGTCGCAACGACTTCCTGATGCAGTTCCAGGCCGACGTGCTCGGTGTCGAGGTGGAGCGGCCCGGCGTGCTCGAGGTGACGGCGCTCGGCGCCGCCGCGCTCGCGGGCCTCGGCGTCGGCTTCTGGCGCGACGCCGACGAGCTGGCGGGAACGGCGAGCGTCGAACGCGTGTTCGCGCCGCGCCTCGGGGCGGCCGAGCGCGACGCGCTCTACGCGGGCTGGAAGCGGGCGGTCGAGCGCTCGCTCGCGTGGGCCGACGCGTGAGCGCGCGCGCTCCCCTCGTCATCGCGCATCGCGGCGCCTCCGCCTATCGGCCCGAGAACACGCTCGTCGCCTACGAGCTCGCCGTCGAGATGGACGCGGACATGATCGAGATCGATCTGCACACGACGAAGGACGGCGTCGTGGCGATCTCGCACGACGCGACGCTCGAGCACCTCGGCGCGCCCGGCGAGGTCGGCGACTACACGATGGCCGAGCTGCGCGCGCTCGACGCCGGCGAGGGCCAGCGCATCCCGACCCTCGACGAGGTGCTGGATGCGTTCGCGGCGCGGATCCCGTTCAACCTCGAGCTCAAGATCGGGACCGAGCGCGCGTACCGCGGAATGGAACGCGTCGCGCTCGATGCGGCCCGGGCGCGGGGTGTGCTCGCGCGCACGCTCTACTCCTCCTTCTACGACGGCGTGCTGCGCGTGCTGCGCGACGAGGCGCCGGAGGCGCGCATCGCCGTCCTCGTCGACTGGAAGCACCCCGAACGCATGTTCGAGCGCGCGATCGAGCACCGCGCCGAGGCGATCAACCCGTTCTTCGGGCTCGTCGACGCGGAGTTCATGCGCCGCGCGAAGGGCGAGGGGCTCGCGGTCCATCCGTACACGGTCGACGAGCTCGACTGGATGGAGCGGCTGCTCGACCTCGGCGTCGACGGCCTGTTCACGAACCGCCCGGATCGCATGCGCGCGCTGCTCAAGGATCGGGCACGCACGTGAGGCCCGCGGGGCCACCGCGCTCCGATCGGTTGACAAGCGCGGCTCGCTTCGACTAGGGTGATCCGTCCGAAAAACATCGGACTCTCGCGTACTTCGGCGCCCCAGCCTGCTCGGGCGGTCGGCGGCAGGCGGTCGTCGCGAGCCGGTCGATCGGCGGATCGGTCGGCGAGAGGGCCGCAGGCGCGCGGCCCGCCCGGATCCCGATCGCAGAGGAGCTCTTCCGCACGTCGCGTCCCCGGCGCGGCCCGCGAGAAGAGTGTCCGCGCGATCGGAGCGCGAGAGTCCCGTGCGAGTCAGGTGAGAGCGCAATGAGCGAATTCGGTCTTCCGCGCAAGCAGGGCCTCTACGACCCGGCGAACGAGCACGACGCGTGCGGCGTCGGCTTCGTCGCGCACATCAAGGGCGCGAAGTCGCACGACATCGTCGAGATGGGCCTCGAGACGCTGCGCAACCTCGAACATCGCGGCGCGTGCGGCTGCGATCCGGATTCGGGCGACGGCGCCGGCATCCTGATCCAGATGCCCGACGCGTTCCTGCGGCGCGAGACGCGGGCGCTCGGCATCGAGCTTCCCGAGGCCGGCGCCTACGCCTGCGCGATGGTGTTCCTCGCGCTCGACGAGAGCGCGGCGACTGCGCAGAAGGCGGAGTTCGAGCGCATCGTGCGCGAGGAAGGCCAGCGCGTGCTGGGCTGGCGCGCGGTTCCGAACTCTCCCGCCGCGATCGGTCCGGTCGCGCGCGAAGGGCTGCCGCGCATCGAGCAGCTGTTCATCGGCGCCGCCGACGGCGTCCGCGAGCTCGCGTTCGAGCGCAAGCTGTACGTGATCCGTCGCCTGGTCGAGAAGGCGAACGCGAGCGACGAGCACTTCTTCTACGTGCCGAGCTGCTCGAGCCGCACGCTCGTCTACACGGGCATGCTGATCTCGCGGCAGATCCACGACTTCTTCCCGGACCTCGCCGACCCGGCGCTCGTGTCCGCGATCGCGCTCGTCCACTCCCGCTACAGCACGAACACGATGCCGACGTGGTCGCTCGCGCATCCGTTCCGGTACCTCGCGCACAACGGCGAGATCAACACCCTCCGCGGCAACCGCAACTGGATGCTGGCGCGCGAGGGCACGATGGCGTCGGACGCCTTCGGCGACGACCTCCACAAGCTCTACCCGATCATGCGCGACGGGGCTTCGGACTCGGCGCAGTTCGACAACGCGCTCGAGTTCCTCGTGCTCACCGGCCGGGAGCTTCCCGAAGCGATCCTGATGATGATCCCGGAGGCGTGGGAGAACCGGGACGACATGGATCCCGATCTCCTCGCCTACTACGAGTACCACTCGTTCCTGATGGAGCCGTGGGACGGCCCGGCGTCCATCGGCTTCAGCGACGGCAAGCTGATCGGCGCCGTGCTCGACCGCAACGGCCTGCGCCCGAGCCGCTACATCGTGACGAAGGACGACATCGTCGTGATGGCGTCCGAGGTCGGCGTGATCGAGATCGAGCCCGAGCGCGTGCTGCAGAAGGAGCGGCTCCACCCGGGCAAGATCTTCTGCATCGACCTCGAGGAAGGCCGCATCATCGAGGACGCGGAGATCAAGCGTCGCTACGTCGAGCGCCGGCCGTACCGGGAGTGGGTGGAGCGCAACCGGCTCGTGCTGTCGGACCTCCCGACGGCCGAGGTGCCGGTCGAGCACGGCAACCCCGAGCAGCGCTTCACGCTGCAGCAGGCGTTCGGGTACACGATCGAGGACATGAAGATCCTGCTCGGGCCGATGGCCGAGCAGGGCAAGTGGCCGATCGGCTCGATGGGCAACGACGAGGCGCTCGCCTGCCTCTCGGACCGCCCGCGGCTCCTCTACCACTACTTCAAGCAGCTCTTCGCGCAGGTCACGAACCCCGCGATGGACTCGATCAACGAGCGCCCGGTGATGGCGCTCTACTCGACGCTCGGCGCCGAGCGGAACCTCCTCGAGGAGACGGAAGCGCACGCGCGCATGATCCGGATCGAGCACCCCGTCGTCACGAACGAGGAGCTCGAGCGGCTGCGACAGATCCGCGCGGACGGCTTCCGCAGCGTCACGCTGCCGTGCCTGTTCAAGGTGGCGGACGGCGGAGACGGCCTGCGCGGTGCGCTCGACGCGCTGTGCGCCGCGGCCGAGCAGGCGGTGCGCGACGGCGCCAACATCCTGATCCTGTCGGACCGCGGCGTCGGGCCGGACCTCGCGCCGATCCCGATGCTGCTCGCGACGGGCGCCGTCCACCACCACCTGATCCGCAAGGCGCTCCGCACGAGCTGTGGCCTGGTGTGCGAGACGGGCGAGGCGCGCGAGGTCGCGCACGTCGCGCTGCTGATCGGGTACGGCGCCGCCGCCGTGAACCCGTACCTCGCGATCGAGACGATCGAGGAGATCGTCGAGGACGGCGTCTACGTCGCGGCCGGCCTGGATCGCGACGAGGCGATCCACAACTTCGTCTACGCGAACGACAAGGGCCTGCTCAAGACGTTCGCGAAGATGGGCATCTCGACGCTCGCGAGCTACCGCGGGGCGCAGATCTTCGAGGCGGTCGGGCTCGACCGCGCGCTCGTCGACCGCTGCTTCGCCGGGACGGCGTCGCGCGTGTCGGGCGTCTCGTACGACGTGATCGCGCGCGAGTGCGCGATGCGGCACGAGCGCGCCTTCCCGGGCGACGCCTACGCGTATCCGGAGCTCGACGCGGGCGGCTCGTACCAGTGGCGCGCCCGCGGCGAGCGCCACACGTTCAACCCGGACACGGTCTCGCGCCTCCAGATCGCCGTGAAGCGCGGCAGCTACGAGGACTACAAGGCGTTCTCGAAGGCGGCCGACGGCGAGGCGGAGTCGGCGTGCACGTTGCGCGGGCTGTTCACGTTCAAGGAAGACCGCCCGCCCGTGCCGCTCGACGAGGTCGAGCCCGCGAGCGAGATCGCGAAGCGCTTCTGCACGGGCGCGATGAGCTACGGCTCGATCTCGCTCGAGGCGCACCAGTCGCTCGCGATCGCGATGAACCGCCTCGGCGGCAAGTCGAACACGGGCGAGGGCGGCGAGGACCCGGATCGCTTCACGCCCGACGCGAACGGCGACCTGCGCCGCAGCGCCATCAAGCAGGTCGCGTCGGGACGCTTCGGCGTGACGAGCCACTACCTCGTGAACGCGGACGAGCTGCAGATCAAGATCGCGCAGGGGGCGAAGCCGGGCGAAGGCGGCGAGCTCCCGGGCCACAAGGTCAACGAGACGATCGCGCGCGTGCGCCACTCGACGCCGGGCGTCGGCCTCATCTCGCCGCCGCCGCACCACGACATCTACTCGATCGAGGACCTCGCGCAGCTGATCTACGACCTCAAGAACGCGAACCGCTACGCGCGCGTCAGCGTGAAGCTCGTGTCCGAGACGGGCGTGGGGACGATCGCGGCGGGCGTGTCGAAGGGGAAGGCGGACGGCGTCCTGATCTCGGGCCACGACGGCGGCACGGGCGCGTCGCCGCAGGCGTCGATCAAGTACGCGGGCCTCCCGTGGGAGCTCGGGCTCGCCGAGACGCAGCAGACGCTGGTGCTCAACGATCTGCGCGGGCGCATCCGCGTGCAGACGGACGGCGGCCTCAAGACGGGACGCGACGTCGTGATCGCGGCGCTCCTCGGCGCGGACGAGTTCGGCTTCGCGACCGCACCGCTCGTCGCGCTCGGCTGCATCCTGATGCGCGTGTGCCACCTCAACACGTGCCCCGTCGGCATCGCGACGCAGGATCCCGAGCTGCGCAAGCGCTTCGCCGGGCAGCCGGAGAGCGTGGTGCGCTACCTGCTGTTCATCGCGCAGGAAGCGCGCGAGTACATGGCGAAGCTCGGCTACCGCACCGTCGACGAGATGGTCGGGCGCGTCGAGCGGCTCGACGTCAACCGCGCGGCGTCGCACTGGAAGAGCCGGGGCCTCGACTTCTCGGACCTCTTCCACAAGCCGGACGTCCCGCACTCGATCCACAACGATTCCGGGCAGACGCTCGCACGCGAGCTCGAGAGCGTCCTCGACATGCAGCTGCTCGAGCGCGCGCGGCCCGCGCTCGAGCGCGGCGAGAAGGTGGTGATCGAGCTTCCGATCCGGAACACGGACCGCACCGTCGGGACGATCCTCGGCTCCGAGGTGTCGCGGAAGTACGGAGCGGAGGGGCTGCCCGAGGACACGATCACGATGCGCTTCAAGGGGAGCGCGGGCCAGTCGCTCGGCGCGTTCTGCACGAGCGGCCTCACGTTCGAGGTCGACGGCGACACGAACGACTACTGCGGCAAGGGGCTGTGCGGCGGCCGCATCGTCGTCCGCGTGCCGGCGGGCGCGACGTTCGACCCGTCGACGTCGATCATCACGGGCAACGTCGTGCTCTACGGCGCGACGAGTGGCGAAGCCTACTTCCAGGGCATCGCGGGCGAGCGCTTCGCGGTCCGCAACAGCGGTGCCAACGCGGTCGTCGAGGGCGTCGGCGACCACGGCTGCGAGTACATGACGGGCGGGCGCGTGATCGTGATCGGGCCGACGGGCCGCAACTTCGCGGCGGGCATGAGCGGCGGAATCGCCTACGTGCTCGACGAGGACGGGCGCTTCGCGAGTCGCGTGAACCCCGTCACGGTCGAGCTCGACCCGCTCGAGAACGAGGACATCGAGCTGATCCAGCGCATGCTGCGGCGGCACTTCCAGTACACGCGGAGCCGCAAGGCGGACGAGGTGCTGCGGAAGTGGGACGCGATGGCGCCGAAGTTCGTGAAGGTCTTCCCGCAGGACTACAAGCGCGCTCAGTCGGAGCGGATCGCGGCGGAGAGCGGCAATGGGTGATGTGCGTGGCTTCCTGAAGCACGGGCGCGAGAACACGCGCTACCGAAGCGTCGAAGAGCGGCTGCACGACTACCGCTGCGTGCAGGAGGATTTCCCGCGCGACGTGCTGCAGACGCAGGCGTCGCGCTGCATGGACTGCGGGATCCCGTTCTGCAACAACGGCTGCCCGCTCGGGAACATCATCCCCGACTTCAACGACCTCGTCTTCCGCGACAAGTGGGAGGACGCGCTCGCGCGGCTGCACTCGACGAACAACTTCCCGGAGTTCACCGGGATGGTGTGCCCCGCTCCCTGCGAGCAGGCGTGCGTGCTGGGGATCAACCAGGATCCGGTCGCGATCAAGCAGGTCGAGTGGGAGCTCGTGCGGCGCGGGTGGGACGAGGGTTGGATCCAGCCCGTGCTCCCGGCTCGCCGGACCGGTCGCTCGGTGGCGGTCGTCGGCTCGGGGCCGTCCGGGCTCGCGGCCGCCCAGCAGCTGGCCCGTGCCGGCCACTCCGTCACGGTGTTCGAGAAGAACGATCGCGTCGGCGGGCTGCTCCGCTACGGCATCCCCGACTTCAAGCTCGAGAAGGTGCTCATCGATCGGCGCGTCGAGCAGATGCGCGCCGAGGGCGTCGTCTTCCAGACGGGCGTCCACGTGGGCGTCGACCTGTCCGTGCCCGAGCTGCGCAAGAGCTTCGACGCGATCGTGCTCGCGCTCGGCTGCGAGAAGCCGCGCGACCTCCCGGTCGAGGGCCGCAGCCTCGACGGCGTGCACTTCGCGATGGAGTTCCTGCCGCAGCAGAACCGGCGTGTCGCCGGCGACGAGGTGCCCGCGTCGGAGGCGATCCTCGCGACGGACAAGCACGTCGTCGTGATCGGCGGCGGCGACACCGGCTCGGACTGCATCGGCACGTCGCACCGCCAGGGCGCGAAGTCGGTCACGTCGCTCGAGCTCCTTCCGACGCCGCCGAAGGGGCGCCACGCCTCCGAGCCGTGGCCGCTGGCGAAGAAGTACTACTTCAACGTCTCGAGCTCGCACGTCGAAGGCGGCGAGCGGATCTACGCCATCCAGACCACGCGGCTCGAGGGCCGGGACGGGCGCGTCACCGCGCTGCACGCGATCGAGGTGGCGTTCGACCGCGACGAGCTCGATCGCCCGATCATGTCGTCGATGCGCGAGGTGCCGGGGAGCGAGCACGTGTTCCCGGCCGATCTCGTGCTGCTCGCGATGGGCTTCGTCCATCCCGTGCGCGAGGGACTGCTCGCGGGGCTCGGCGTCGATCTCGACCCGCGCGGCAACGTCGCCGCCGACACCCGCACGTTCGGGACGAGCGAGCCGGGCGTCTTCGTCGCCGGTGATGCGCGCCGTGGCCAATCCCTCGTCGTATGGGCGCAGTGGGAAGGGCGGGAGTGCGCGCGGCAGGTCGATGCCTTCCTGATGGGGAGCACGCGGCTCCAGTCGCGCAACGCTGTCTACTAGGCGCGCCGTCGCGGAGCGCGCACCGCGCGAGCTGGTTCCGAACGCAGTTTGAGTATCGAGCGCGTTGCTGCGTTCGCAGCAGCGGTCGTCGTGCTTGACGCCACCGCGCACGCGCCGGATGATGTCGCTTCGTCGACGGTCGGCGCGACGATCCGCCGGGGAGCACCGGCGTGCGGAGGGGCGCGTGACCACATCGCGCAGCGGCGACGCCTTCGATCTCGCGAGATTGGCTCGCGCGGTCGAGTCCCTCATCGACCACCGCGATGGGCTCGAGCTCCAGGTTGCCGCGCTCCACGACGAGTTGGCCGTGCGCGATGCGCGCATCGCGGCTCTCGAAGCGGAGCTGGCGACCGCTTCCGCGCGCCGCGGGGCGGCCGTCGAGCGGATCGACGCGCTGGTGGCGCGCCTCGAGCAGCTCGACGAGATGCTCGACCGCACCGAAGAGGGCTCCGGTGACAGCGATGCGGCCTCGCCGTCGCGGCCGACCGCGGGAGCGATGCCGTCGTGAGCGCGGCCAGACGTTCGATCGCGGTGCGGATCTCGGGCAACGAGTACCGGATCCGCAGTGACGCGGACGAGGACGCACTGCAACGCGTCGCGCGCTACGTCGACGAAACGATGGAGCGCATCCGCACGCGGACGGGTGCCGTCGACTCGCTCGAGATCGCGCTCCTCACGGCGCTCAACATCGCGCGCGAGCTGGTCGAGCTCCGAGGCGAGCGCGCCGCCGCGCCGCCGCCCGAGGCGCTCCGCGCGCTCATCGAGCGGGTAGAGGCGGCCGTGCCGTCGAGTGGCGCTCCTCGCTGACGACGGGCGGGCCATGGACTCCGTCGCACGCGCGAAGCGCGAGCTGCGGCTCGCGATGCGCGCGCGCGCGCTTCCCGCGCCGGGCTCGGTCGCCCGCGTCGAAGCGGGTCTCGCGGCAGCGGGCTCGGTGGCATCGCTGCCGGCCTTCGAGCGCGCGGAGACGATCGCGCTGTTCGCGTCGATCGGGCGCGAGATCGCGACGCGCCCGCTCTTCGAGCGGGCGCGCGCGGCCGACAAGCGCACTCTCTTCCCTCGGATCGTCCGCGACGCGCACGGCCCGTCCGCGCACATCGAGCTCGCGCCGATCGATGCCTGGGACGAGTTCGTGATCGGCGAGCTCGGTGTTCCGTCGCCACCGCCAGGCGCGCGGACGTACACGCTCGACGAGGTCGGGCTCGTGATCGTGCCGGGGCTGGCCTTCGACGCCGCGGGCGGGCGCCTGGGCCGCGGCGGCGGATTCTACGATCGGCTCCTCGGCCGCGATCCGGTCCCGTTCACCTGTGGGCTGGCCTACGCTGCGCAGCTCGTCGACGCGGTGCCGATGGCGGCGTGGGACGTGCGCGTGCGCGCCGTCGCGACGGAGCGAGGCTGCGTGATCGCGGCCGGCGCGCAGGCCATCGGCGACCGGTGCGGCGAGGAGAGCGGACGGGCATGAGCGGCGGTGTGAAGGCCGAGGTCGAGCGGCAGATGGCGGAGATCCGGCGCGGGTGCGTCGAGATCTACGGCGAGGACGAGCTGCGCGAGCGGCTGGCCGAGTCCGTGACCGAGAATCGTCCGCTCCGCGTCAAGCTCGGCATGGATCCGTCGTCGCCGGACCTCCACCTCGGCCACACGGTCGTGCTCCGAAAGCTGCGCACGTTCCAGGAGCTGGGGCACCTGCCGATCTTCCTGATCGGCGACTTCACTGCGCGGATCGGCGATCCGTCGGGACGGAAGAAGACGCGGCCCGCGCTGTCGAGCGAGCAGGTCGCCGAGAACGCGCGCACCTACGTGGACCAGGTGGCGCGCCTCCTCGACGTCGAGCGCGCCGAGGTGCGGTTCAACAGCGAGTGGATGGATCGGCTGACTCCCACGGACTTCATCCGCCTCTGCTCGACGCAGACGGTGGCGCGCCTGCTCGAGCGGGACGACTTCGCAAAGCGCTATGCGGCCGGAGAGCCTATCTCCGTGCACGAGTTCCTGTACCCGTTCGTGCAGGGATACGACTCGGTCGCGCTCGAAGCCGACGTCGAGCTCGGCGGAACCGATCAGACGTTCAACCTGCTCATGGGGCGGGATCTGCAACGCCACTACGGACAGCGCACACAGGCGGTGCTCACGTTTCCGCTCCTCGTCGGGACCGATGGCAAGGAGAAGATGTCGAAGAGCCTCGGCAACTGTGTGGGCATCACGGACGAGCCCGCAGATGTCTTCGGCAAGATCATGAGCATCTCCGACGAGTGCATGCTCGACTACGTCGGCATCCTCTCGTTAGGCGAGTGGCCGGAGGTGGAAGCCGGCGCGGCGGAGCAGCGCGCGGGGCGGGGTGCGCCGATGGAGCTCAAGCAGGCTCTCGCGGGCCGTGTCGTGGAGAGGTTGCACGGCCGCGACGCGGCAGTGGACGCGCGCGAGCACTTCCGTCGGGTCGTTCAGTCGCGAGGCGTGCCCGAGGACGTTCCCGAGACGCGTCTCCCGCTCGGCGGCGGTCCGGACCTGGGGCTCCTCGAGGTGCTCGAGGCGGTCGGTCTCGCGTCGAGCCGGAGCGACGCGCGGCGGCTCGTCCAGCAGGGCGCCGTCCACGTCGACGGTGAGCCACAACGGGACGCCCACGCGCGGCTGGGGCCCGGGCCCTACCTGCTGAGAGCCGGCAAGCGGCGCTACGCTCGAGTTTGGCTCGACTGAGGGCCGAGTGAGAGGGCGGCCCGGCGGTCGGAGCCACGCGGAAAAATCGGTCATCGAGGGCGCGAAAATGCCCTTGACCCGTCCCGCAAGCTCCTTTAGATTCCGCCGCCCTGTCGAAATGATTGTGTGTCCGACGGGATGGCGCGGCCGACTGCCTCTCTCCGAGAGGAACCAAGCGGCGCCGCATGAGACGCTTGCCGGGTGAGCTCGAAACAGGCTCGTTCTCGGCTTCGTTCGGTCTTTGAAAACTGAATAGCGTTCTGGTTCCAAACGAGTCGCGGGCCTTCGGGGGCACTGCGGTTCGGGCGGAGCCGAGTTCTGTGTACATCAACCGCGATTCGCGCATCGGCCTGTTGCGCGAATCCGGCCCCGAAACACCGAGCTCGCACTTCGGTGCGGGCTCGAAACAGGTTTGAACTGGAGAGTTTGATCCTGGCTCAGAACGAACGCTGGCGGCGTGCTTAAGACATGCAAGTCGAACGAGAAAGTCACTTCGGTGATGAGTACAGTGGCGCACGGGTGAGTAACACGTGGGTAATCTGCCCTCAGGTCTGGAATAACTCCGGGAAACTGGTGCTAATACCGGATGAGACCACGACGTCTCCGGACGACGTGGAAAAAGATGGCCTCTCCTTGGAAGCTATCGCCTGGGGATGAGCCCGCGTCCCATTAGCTAGTTGGTGGGGTAATGGCCTACCAAGGCTCCGATGGGTAGCTGGTCTGAGAGGATGATCAGCCACACTGGGACTGAGACACGGCCCAGACTCCTACGGGAGGCAGCAGTCGGGAATTTTGTCCAATGGGCGCAAGCCTGAGACAGCAACGCCGCGTGAGGGATGAAGGCCTTCGGGTCGTAAACCTCTGTCAGGAGGGAAGAAAGCTCCATTGCGAATAGCTTTGGAGTCTGACGGTACCTCCAAAGGAAGCGCCGGCTAACTCCGTGCCAGCAGCCGCGGTAATACGGAGGGCGCAAGCGTTGTTCGGAATCATTGGGCGTAAAGCGGGTGCAGGCGGTGGAGTAAGTCAAATGTGAAATCCCGGGGCCCAACCCCGGAACTGCATTCGATACTGCTTCACTAGAGTCTCGGAGAGGAAGGCGGAATTCCCGGTGTAGAGGTGAAATTCGTAGATATCGGGAGGAACACCAGTGGCGAAGGCGGCCTTCTGGACGATGACTGACGCTC
The DNA here is from genome assembly GCA_041389495.1 of Myxococcota bacterium. Taxonomy (NCBI): domain Bacteria; kingdom Pseudomonadati; phylum Myxococcota; species Myxococcota bacterium. The sequence continues at coordinate 229,483 of JAWKRT010000005.1, forward strand.
AGACCCGAAAGCGTGGGTAGCAAACAGGATTAGATACCCTGGTAGTCCACGCCGTAAACGGTGAGTGCTCGTCGGTGCGGGTATTGACCCCTGCGCTGACCAAGCTAACGCGATAAGCACTCCGCCTGGGAAGTACGGCCGCAAGGCTAAAACTCAAAGGAATTGACGGGGGCCCGCACAAGCGGTGGAGCATGTGGTTTAATTCGAAGCAACGCGCAGAACCTTACCTGGGCTTGACATCCAGAGAACCTCGCTGAAAGGCGGGGGTGCCTTCGGGAACTCTGAGACAGGTGCTGCATGGCTGTCGTCAGCTCGTGTCGTGAGGTGTTGGGTTAAGTCCCGCAACGAGCGCAACCCCTATCGTTAGTTGCCATCAGCTCGGCTGGGCACTCTAATGAGACTGCCGGTGTTAAACCGGAGGAAGGTGGGGATGACGTCAAGTCCTCATGGCCCTTATGCCCAGGGCTACTCACGTGCTACAATGGTCGGTACAGAGGGTCGCCAACCCGCGAGGGGGA
>JAWKRT010000005.1:235000-300291 GCA_041389495.1 Myxococcota bacterium
GCGAGACGGCCGAGGCGTCGCGCGGACGCGCGGCTCGGAAGCTGACCGCTCGCTACCGAGCCCACTTCGAGAAGGAACTGGGGCGTTCGGCATGACGCAGGCGAGCCCGATGACGGCGGAGCACATCCTCGACCTGATCCGGAAGATCATGGCTCGGGAGTTCGACCTCGACGCGCAGCGGGTGCTGCCCACCTCCACGCTCGAGGACCTCGACCTCGACAGCATCGATGCCGTCGACCTCGCGATCGCGGTGGAGGAGGAGCTCGGCTACCGATTCACCACCGACGACATGGAGCGCTTCGAGACGCTCGCCGACGTCGTCGACGTCATCGCGCGCTCGCGGGCGGGTGGGGCCGCCGGGTAGAGCGATGGGCGACGGCCGTCCGGGCCGCGACTGGACGCGGATTCGCGAACGCGGCTCGATGTGGGGCCTGAGGCTGACGGTGGCGTGCTACCGGGCTCTCGGGCCCGTGCTCACGCTCCCGCTCGTGTATGCCGTCGTCGCGTACTTCTTCGCGACCGATCCCACCGGCCGAGCTGCCTCGCGCCGGTTCCTCGCCCGCATCGCCGCGCGTTCCGATACCGGCGTCGGGGAATCCCCCTCCGAAGCTCGCGAGCCCGGGCTCTGGCAGAGCTTCCTCCACTATCGCGAGTTCGCGCTGTCGATCGCCGACCGGATCGGGCTCTGGGGCGGCCGCGAGGAGGATTTCGAGTTCGCCTTCAGCGGGCGCGAGCACTTCGACCGGCTCCACGCCGAAGGGCGCGGCGCCATCCTCTACGGGGCTCATCTCGGCAGCTTCGACGCGCTTCGCGTGCTCTCGGTCGCGGACGGCGTCCCCGTCAACGTGCTGATGTACACGCGGCACGCCGCGAAGATCAACGCGATCTTCCGTGAGCTCGGGCCCGGCGCCGAGCTTCGCGTGATCGCCGCCGACGACGACGCGGCGACGACGGCGCTGCGCATCAAGGCGTGCCTCGATCGCGCGGAGCACGTCGCAATCCTGGCGGATCGGGTCGAGCCGAACGACCGCCATCGCGCGCGATGGATCGAGTTCCTCGGCGCTCCTGCGCCGTTCCCCATCGCGCCGTTCGAGCTGCCGCTTCTCTTCGGCGCGCCCGCGCTCCTCGTCCTCGCGTTGCGCGACGGTCGGCGGCGCTACGCCGTCCACGTCGAGATGCTCGCGGACCCGTACTCTCCCGTGCCGCGCGCGCGCCGGCCCGAGCTCGTCGAGAAGCTCGCGCGCGGCTACGTGAGCCGGCTCGAGCACTACTGCGTGCGGGCGCCGCGCCAGTGGTTCAACTTCTACGACGTGTGGGAAGCGCGGGCGGAGGCCTCGTGAAGCGCGTCGTCGTCACGGGAACGGGTGCGATCTGCTCGCTCGGGCAGGACTGGTCGGGCGTGCGCGCAGCGTTGCGGTCCGGTCGGTCGGGGGTGTCGGCGAACGCCGCCTACGGCGCGCTCGACGGACTCCAGACGCGGCTCTCCGCACCCGTCGTCGGCTTCGAGCTTCCCGCGAGCTGGTCGCGCAAGAAGACGCGCACCATGGGGCGCGACTCCGCGATGGCGGTCCGCGCGACCGAGTGCGCGCTGCTCGACGCGGGGCTGCTCGGGAGCCCGCTCGTCAGCGATGGCTCGACGGGCATCGCATTCGGTTCCACGGCCGGGAGCCCGGCCGCGCTCGCGGCCTGGGCGGAGCGCTTCCACGCGCGTCACACGCTGAGCGGAATCGGCGCGAACGAATACATCCGCTTCATGAGCCACACGTGCGCGGCGAACATCGCGCAGTTCTTCGAGGTGCGCGGGCGCGTCCTGCCGACGTGCTCGGCCTGCACGTCCGCGAGCCAGGGCATCGGCTACGGCTACGAGGCGATCAAGCACGGCCAGCAGACGGTGATGCTCGCCGGGGGCGCCGAGGAGCTCGGCCTCATCGACGTCGCGATCTTCGACATCCTCTTCGCCGCGTCGACGCGCAACGACGAGCCGGACCGTACGCCTCGGCCGTTCGACGTCGATCGCGACGGCCTCGTGTGCTCCGAGGGCGCCTGCACGTTCGTGCTCGAGGAGCGCGAGCACGCGCTCGCGCGCGGGGCGCGCATCCACGCCGAGATCCTCGGCTTCGCGACGAACTGCGATGGCCGCCACATGACGAACCCCGACGCGGCGGGCATGGAGCGCGTGATGCGGCTCGCGCTCGACGACGCGCGGCTCGCGCCCTCCGACGTCGGGTACGTGAACGCGCACGCGACCGGGACGGACGTCGGCGACATCGCCGAGAGTCGGGCGACGGCTGCCGTCTTCGGCAACACGGTTCCCGTGAGCTCGCTCAAGGGTCACCTCGGCCACGCGCTCGGCGCCTGTGGCTCGATCGAGGCCTGGATCACGATCGAGATGCTCCGCGAGGGCTGGGTCGCGCCGACGCGCGGCCTCGAGCGGGTCGACCCGCGCTGCGGTGACCTCGACTACGTGCGCGGCGCCCCGCGCGACCTGGCCGTCTCGGTCGCCATGACGAACAACTTCGCGTTCGGTGGCGTGAACACCTCGATCCTGCTGGCGTTGCCGGACGCGTCCTGAGCGCGGCGGGCGACCCCGCCCCGGCCGGCCGAGGTGCGGCGAGGCATCGGCCGCTCCGCTCGGTGCGAGCGGCCCGAGGCCTCGAGGGGGCTCGCGGCACGCGGAGCTCCGTCCCCGAGGCGCCTGTCCGGGCCGCCGATCCAATTGCGCGTGATTCCAGTCACTTGACCACCTGCCTGCGCCTCAAGCCGGCGAGGAGAGGGGCCGATCCGGCCCGCAGATCCGATCGGTCGCGCGGCGGTCGTGCCGCGCGAGGAGGACTCGCCATCTCCCGCTCCACCACGCCTCTCGCGGTCTCGGCGCGCACGTTCTTCGCGCTCGCCTCGCTCGCGCTCCTCGCCGGCGGCTGCGCGGCCGGCCGCGCCTGGAAGGCTGCGCTCGCCGAAGATTCGGCGGCTGGCTACCACCGCTTCCTGCGCGAGTACCCGGATTCCGACTACACCGACGCCGCCCGTGAGCACCTCGACTTCCTCGCACTGCGGCGCGCTCCCACGCTCGCGACCTTCCGGGAGTTCCAGACCCGGTACCCGCAGAGCGGACTCGCAAGCGCGCTGCAGGAGCAGCTCGAACAGGTGACGTTCGAGGCGGCGCGCGCGACCGGAAGTGCGCAGGCGTATCAGGAGTTCGCTTCGGAGTTCCCGTCGAGCGCCCTCGCCCCGCGCGCGGAGGGCAATGCCATCTACCTCGGCCGGATCGCTTCCGCGCCGAGCGCATCGGCGCTGAGCGAGTTTGCCGATCGACATCCCGAGAGCGACTTCGCGGCCGAGGCGCGCCGGACCGTGGCCGCGGTGGAGGCTCGCGCGCGCGTCGCGCCGATCCGACGGGTCGGCCTCCTCGTCGAGCTCCCGGCGGACGCGCCCGAGGCGGCGCGGGTCGTCGAAGCCTTCCGCGACGCGGCCAAGGAGGCGTACTCCGTCGCACCGGCGCAGCTCGTCCTGCTCGCTTCTGCCGCGCAGGCGAAGTCCGCGGGTGTCGATGCGCTGCTGACCGTTCGCCACCGCGAGCAGAACGTCGCGACGACGGTCACGGGCTCCGTCATCGAGAAGCCCGGTGTGCAGGTCACGACGACCGTCTCGTTGGGCGTCGGAGACGAGGTCGCCTGGACGCGCGACTTCGCGATGCGCGTCGAGTCTCGCGAGCACCTGGCGGGAACGTCGGTGCTGTTCGGGAGTGCGGGGCCGCGCTTCTGGGACGAGTTCTTCCTGCCTCTCGCGACCTGGTCGTCGCGCGCCGCGGTGCGCGCGCCGATCGACATGGGTGCGCGCGCGGCGGCCGTCGACGCCCGCGGCGATCGCGCGGTCGCACTCTTCGAGGACGGCTCGTTCGAGGTGGTGCTGCTCGCGGATCCCGCCGAGCCCGTGTCGCTCGCGCGCTATGACCGCAAGGCGAGCTTCGAGCACTTCGAAGGTGTCGCGCTGCTCGGAGATCGCGTCGCCATCTTCGGCGAGGACGGGCTCGAGGTGGTCGCGCTCGCCGGCGCGGAGCCCCGGGCGACGACGCGCTGGTCGCGCGGCGACATCGGGTCGCTGACGTCGCTCGAGCCGATGGGCGAGCAGGTCTGGCTCGGCGGGGCGAAGGGACTGCTCGTCGCGCCCGCGAGCTTCGCGTCTCCGCCGCGACGCGTGCTCCGTCAGGCGATCCTCGCGATCGCACACACGGGTGATCTCCTGCTCGCCGCCGACGAGGACATGCTGCTCGTGTCGACGCCCGAGCTGCTCGCGCAGGGTCGGGTGCTGAGTCAGCTCCGCCTCGGACGCGACTTCGCGACCGAGCGCATCCGCGCCTTCGGGCACACGGTCTTCGTCGCCGGCAAGGGAGGCGTACTGGTGCTCGATGCGAGCGACGCGCGCGCTCCTCGCGCGATCGCGCGTCTGCTGCCCAAGCGCGTGGGCAGCGTGACCGACGTCGCGCGCGTCGGATCGCGCGTCTTCCTCGCGGGTGATCGCGGGGTCCAGGTGCTGGCTCCGACGCTCGATCGCGTGGTCGACGTGCTCGACACGCAGGCGGTCGAACGCGTCGCGATGCTCGGCCGCCACGTCGTCGGCGTCGGAGGTTCGCGCCTCCAGGTGGTCGACGGGCTGCCCTTCGCGGTGGCGCCGTCCGCGGCCGCGCGCGCGGCCGACTGAGCGCGGACGCCGAAGGCTCAGTCGCCCGATCGCGGGGCGAGCGAGGCGGGCGAGAGGTCGGAGCGGATCACGAGCACCTCCGGTCCCTCGGTGTACAGCGGGATGCGGTGCGCGAGGTAGTTGCCGTCCGCGTCGAGCCAGAAGTGCAGCTCGGGCAGCACGGCGTCGGGAAGCCAGCGGAGCAGCGGGCCGAGATCGGGACGGTATTCGATGTCGACCACGCGGTGGTCGCCACCGGCGTCGACACGCGGCGCCATCGACGCCGCGAAGTCGATGATGCGCGGCCCGCCGCGGCACAGGAAGAGCTGGAACTCGAGCCGCTCGAGGCCGTCGCGCGCGATCGGCGCGAACAGCAGATTGAGCACGGCGTTCGCGACGCGATCGCTCTCGGGGAGGGCGATGGTCGCGCTGTCCCCCGTGCGATTCCGCTCGCAGCGCCCCGTTCCGCGCTCGTGATCGATGACGATCGCACCGCGCGATGCGCCCTCCTCGTCGAACGACTCGATGTGCTGCGCGATCAGCCGCAACGTCCGCCCGTCGCCCCCGACGGTGAACTCCGCGTTCGCCTCGTTGCGCGCACCTCCGTCGATCGCGGTGCGCGACTTCATGCGGACGCGGCCATCCGGGTCCTTCGAGATCGACAGATGGGCGTGGCCGATCGGTCGGCCGTCCTCTGCGTACGTGATCGCGTCGAACTCCCCGAACCGCAGCGGCGCCGAGACCGCGAGCCGTGAGCGCGCGGCCGCGGGAGCGGTCGCGAACAGCGCGCCGAGCGCGCTCGCGACGAGCAGCGTGCTGAGACCGGCGCGCCCTGCGCGGGCGCGCGTCCTGGACGCGGAGGAGCCGGGCACGCGCGCGATTGTACCCATCGGGGGGAGGGAGCGAGCCGCGTACCCGTCCCGCGCTCGCGGCCGTCGCATCGTGCCGCGGCGGTCGCATCGTGCCGCGGCCCCCGCTGCCCGGACGCCGGCGGCCTCGCTATCGTGCCGCCATGGCGGTCCGGACTCCTCGAGCCGGAACCACGTTCGGCCTCGAGCGGGCACCGGTTCCTTCGCTCCCGTCGCTCCATCGCATCGTCCTGCCGACTCCCTGGGAGGTCGGCCCCGTCCAGATCTACGTCGTCGACGGCGACCCTCTCACGCTCATCGATACGGGTGTGCGCAGCGCGCCCTCGCGCGCGGCCCTGGAGAGTGCGTTCGACGCGCTCGGGCGCGGCCTCGACGAGGTGCGGCGCGTCGTCCTCACGCACTACCACGCCGACCACCTGGGCCAGGCGCAGCTCCTGCGCGAGCTCGGAGGCGACGTCGAGGTCGGCGCGCACGAGGACGAGGTCGCGATGATCGAGGGCTTCAGCGAGGAGCGCGACGAGCGTATCCACGAGAACGAGGAGCTCTTCCGCGTCTACGGCGTCGACGACGACACGCGACGGCTCCAGGAGAGCTGGGTGCGGAGCGTGATCGCCGAGTCGCCCGCGCTGTGCGCGCCGACGCGCGTCGACCGCGTGCTGCGCGACGGCGACGCGGTCGCGTTCAAGGGGTTCGAGCTGCGCGTGCACCACGCGCCCGGCCACACCATCGGGCACGTCGTGCTCGAGGAGCCGGAGTCCGGCACTCTGCTCACCGGCGATACCGTGATGGGCAACGCCGTCCCGTCGACGACGACGTACTTCACGAGCGCGCACCCCGATGCGAGCGATCCGCTGCGCCGACGCCAGCGCTTCCGCGGCCTGCCGGCCTATCTCTCGTCGCTGCGGCGCCTCCGCGCGCTCGACCCGCGCACGATCCTCCCCGCGCACGGCGGTACGCTGCGACGCCCATCGCGCGCGATCGACGACGCGCTGCTGTTCTACGACGTGCGCATCCAGCGCATCGAGCGCGGCCTGCGCAATCTCGATGCGCTCGGGCAGGACGCGACGGCCTGGGAGATCTGGCGCGCGCTGTTCCCGAAGGCCGATCCGGTGCGCGAGATGCGCAACCGCATGCTGATGGTGATCGGCGCGCTCGACGTGCTCGAGGCGAAGGGGCTCTGCGTGACCTCGTGGCGCGACGACGGCGTGCTCGTGCACCGGCACGCACACGCGTGAGCGCGCGAGGCGTCACCGTCTCCGGCACGACCTAACGAGCATCCCCCGGGCGGCCCGGCTCCGCGGTCTCCCGCGAGAGCAGGTACACGGCGAGCGCGCGTCGCTCGCTCGCATCGAGGTCGAAGACGGGCATCGGCGGCGTGGGGCTCTCGAACGAGGCCGCGAGCGCGTCGATGTCGTAGCGCGTCGAGAGGTCGTGCAGCGGCACGGACACGACGCCCGGAGCGGCGCGTTCCGCCTCGTGACAGCTCGCGCACGCGTGGCGCTCGTAGAGCGCGGCGCCGCGCGCCGAGAGCTCGGCCCGTTCCGCGGTGCCGAGCGCCGCGAGCGCGCGGGTCGCCGTCCCGGCCGCCGACGCGTCGAGCGCCCGAGGCGCGTCGCCCGCCGGCGCGGCGCGCGCGGCGCGGTCGTCGGGCGCGACGCGCCAGACGGCGCCGGCGTAGTCGTCACTCACGTAGACGGCGCCGTCGGGGCCCGGCTCGGCATCGACGGGCCGGCCGATCACTTCGCCGCCCGCCTCGAAGCCGTCGAGGAACGGGCGCTCCTCGATCGTCCCGTCGTCGCGCCAGTGGAGCGAGACGACGCGGTACCCGTCCTTGCGCGTGCGATTCCAGGAGCCGTGGAGCGCGACGAACGCCGCGCCCGCGTAGCCCGGCGGCGTCGACGCGCCGTGGGCGAAGCCGATCCCGAGCGGGGCGTTGTGCGCGCGGAACGCGTGGGCCGGCGGAATGGCGCGGGCCGCGAGGTCGGGGCGGGCGCCGCCGAAGTCGGGGTCCGCGACGCCGTCGCCGTTGACGTAGGGCCAGCCGTAGAAGCCGCCGCGCACGATGCGGTCGAGCTCGCAGGGTGGGAAGTCGTCGCCGAGGAGGTCGCGGCCGTTGTCGGTGGCGTAGAGCGCGCCCGTCGCCGGATGCCAGCCGAAGTCGACGGCGTTGCGCAGGCCCGTCGCGTAGAGCTCGTACCCGCTGCCGTCGAGCTCGTAGCGGAGCATCGCGGCGCGGCGCTCGTCCTCTTCTTCGCACACGTTGCAGCTCGAGCCGACGGTGACGTACAGGCCGCGGTCGGGCCCGATGCCGAGCGTGCGCGTCCAGTGATTGCCGCCGTCGGGCAGCCCGTCGACGAGGGTCGTCATCGCGCCCGTCGCGACGCCGCGGTCGACGTCGAAGTCGACGTGCCGAATGCGCGTGCCCTCGGCGACGTAGAGCGCGCCCTCGAAGACAGCGAGACCGTGCGGCCGGTCGAGCTCGAGGTCGAGTGCGCGCACGGCGTCGGGCCGTCCGTCGCCGTCGCGGTCGCGCTCGAGCAGCCAGACCTGGTTCGTGCGCGGCGCCGAGACGAGCAGGTCGCCCGCCGGCGTGAAGTGGAGCAGGCGCGCGCGCGGGACCGCCGCGTACAGCGAGACCTGGAAGCCGGCCGGCGCGCGGAACCGCTCGTCGACCACCGCGGCGGGGGGTACGCCGCCGCCGATCCCGAAGAGCGTGTTGAGCATCGGCGCGTTGACCGCGAAGCGCTCGGGCAGGACCCACTGGCACGCCGCGAAGGACGCGACACCGAGACACACCGCGCCGAGCGCGACGCGAGCGGCAACCCTCATTCCCACCTCCGGCGGCCTTCCGTCCGGCTGCCTTCCCCGAGGCTTCCGCTCCGCGGGCGCGGGGTGCGCCGTGCGAGCACGCGTGCCGGTGGCCCGCGCGGCGGGCGAGGGTATCGAAGCTCGCGGCGGCTTCGGGAGCGCCGCGAGCGTGCCGGCCGCGCGCGCGGAAGTCGGCGGCAGCGCGCGAAAAAAGCGCCCCGATCCCCCCGGGAGGTATTGAATTGGCCGCCGCGCTCTTGCATACATTGCGCCTCCTCGGAGGCAGATGGAATGCAGCGCATCAGGAAGGGCGACCTGGTCCAGGTCATCACGGGCGGCGACTGGGAGAAGGGCGACCCGCCGCGGCGGAAGCAGGGTCGCGTTCTCGCCGTCGACGCCCTCCGCGGGCGGGTTCGCGTCGAGGGGGTGCGCATGCAGAAGCGCCACCTCAAGCCCGGGCGCAAGGGCGCGCGACAGGGCGGCGTGCTCGAGCAGGAAGGCTTCGTCGACATCTCGAACGTGATGCTCGTCGATCCGAAGGACGGCAAGCCGTCGCGCGTGCGCATCGAGGAGCGCGACGGCGCCCGCGTGCGGGTGTTCGTTCGAAGCGGCAACGTCGTCCCCACGCCCAGCCACGGGTAACACGCGCGGCCGCGGCGCGAGCGACGGGCGAGACGCCCTCCGCCGCCTCGGTCGGTCGCGCGCAGCGAAGAAGAGAGAGAGCCGGTCATGGCGAAGAAGGGCAAGCGCGAGAAGATCAAGCTCGAGTCGAGCGAGGGCACCGGCCACTTCTACACGACGAGCAAGAACAAGACGAACACGCCTCACAAGCTCGAGTTCAAGAAGTACGATCCGGTCGCGCGCAAGCACGTGGTCTACAAGGAAGCCAAGCTCAAGTAGCCGCGCCGATCGGGCGAAGGCGCGCCGCCGCCGCCGCCGCGGGGCCGGGCCGCACGGCCTCGCACGACTCCACACCAACCGCTTCTCGCGCAGTGCGTCCCGGGAGCGCGCTGCGAACCACCTGCAGGGTTACTAGGAGGCTTCGATGACCTGGGTGATCACCCGCCTGTGCCGCGACTGCATCGACATGGCATGCGTCGAGGTCTGCCCCGTCGACTGCATCGTCCAGCACAAGAACAAGGGCGACGCCGACGGCTTCGAGAACCAGCTCTACATCGATCCCGAGGAGTGCATCAACTGCGGCGTGTGCGAGCCGGAGTGCCCCTGGGAGGCGATCTTCGAGGACGAGCAGGTGCCGGACGTCTTTGCCGAGGACGTCGCGGAGAACGCGCGCATCGTCGAGTTCCGCAACGACTTCGTGGTCCCCGAGCGCGAGGACGCCGACCCGCCGTCTCCCGAGCAGATCTCCGCGAACAAGGAGAAGTGGGGCTACGAGGCCTAGCCTCGCCTCCGATCGCTCACCCGGTCCCGGCCCGGTCGAACGCCTCGGCCATCGCGTCGAGCGGCGCATCGCGGCCCGTCCACAGGCGGATCTGCTCGGCCGCCTGCAGCACGAGCATCCACTTGCCCCCGACGGCGATCGCGCCGGCCGCCTCCGCGTCGGCGAGGAGCCGCGTGCGCGCGGGCTGGTAGACGGCGTCCATCACGACGGAGCCACGCCGGTGCGCCCCGGCCGGAACGGGCGATGCGTCGCTCCCGAGACCCACGCTCGTCGTGTTCACGAGCACGCCGAACTCGCGTCCCGCGAGCGAGGCGAGCGGGCCGGCGTCGTGCGCGCCGAGATCGCGTGCGAGCGCCTCCGCCTTCGCGGGCGTCCGGTTCAGCACCGTGACGCGCGCTCCGCGCTCGAGCAGGCCGAACGTCGCGGCGCGCGCGGTGCCGCCCGCGCCGAGCACCACGGCCTCGGCCCCGGCGAGTGAGGTCGCGCGTTCGAGCGCGCGCACGGCGCCGAGCCAGTCGGTGTTCGACCCGACGAGGCGCCCGTCGACGCGCGTCACCGTGTTGACCGCGCCGATCGCGCGCGCGGTCTCGTCGACGTCGTCGAGCAGCGGCAGCACCGCTTCCTTGTGGGGCAGCGAGACGGCGAGCTGGCGGATCCCGAGCGCGCGCGCGCCCGCGATCGCGCCGTCGAGCGCCGCCGGCGGCACGTCGAAGGCGACGTAGACGGCGTCGATCCCCATCGCCGCGAAGGCGGTGTTGTGCATCGCCGGCGAGCGCGTGTGTCCGGCCGGGTGGAGCACGATCGCGCACACGGAGGTGGCTGCGGAGATGGCCATGGGCGGCGCAGTCTAGCCGCTCGCGCGAGGCTTCCGCGGCCGCCTCGATCGCGCTATCCCCCGACGCTCCGCGCCCGACACACGCGCGGGGGTGCGCTCGCCGGCGTCGGCGAGCGGGACGCCCGCGAATCGACGGGAGGCATTCGGTGACGGCATCCGACGACGCGCGCGCGCGCGTGGCGATCCTGATGGGCAGCGCCAACGACTGGGACAAGATGAAGCCGGCGGCCGACGCGCTGGCGACGCTCGGCGTCGCGTGCGACGTGCGCGTGATCTCGGCGCATCGCACGCCGCAGCGTCACCACGATTTCGTGACGACGGCGGAGGAGCGCGGGATCGAGGTCTTCATCTGCGGGGCGGGCATGGCCGCGCACCTCGCGGGCGTGACTGCCGCGCTGACCCATCTCCCCGTGCTCGGGGTGCCGCTCGACGGCTCTGCCCTGAACGGGATGGATGCGCTCCTCTCCACGGTCCAGATGCCGGGCGGCATCCCGGTGGCCACGTTCGCAGTCGGGAAGGCGGGCGCGAAGAACGCGGGAATCTTCGCCGGGCAGATCCTCGCGGGCCGGGATGCCGACGTGCGGCGCAAGCTCGATGCGTTCCGCGCGAAGCAGACCGCCGAGGTGCCCGAGCGGCCCTGAGCGACTAACGACCCTGCGCGCGGTCGAGCGCCGCGCGCAGGTCGTTCCAGACGTGGCGCCGGTTCTCCGGCGTGTACTGCCGCAGGACGAAGGCCGGGTGGAACGTCGGCATCACGGGAATGCCGCGGTACTCCTGCCACGTCCCCCGCACGCGCGTGATCGAGACGTCGCGCCCGAGCAGCAGGCTCGTCGCCGGCTTGCCGAGCGCGACGATCACGCGCGGGGCGACGGCGTCGATCTGTCCGTCGAGGAACGGCTTGCACGCTGCGACCTCGTTCGGCAGCGGCGTGCGATTGTTCGGCGGCCGACACTTCACGATGTTGCAGATGTAGACCGAGGTGCGCGGCACGCCGAGCCCCTTCTCGATCATCTGGGTCAGCAGCTCGCCCGCGCGGCCGACGAACGGGAGGCCGCGCTCGTCCTCCGTCTGTCCGGGCCCCTCGCCCACGAACAGGATCGACGCGTCGGGCGCGCCGTCGCCGAAGACGATGTGCGTGCGGCCCTCGCAGAGCGCGCAGCGCCTGCAGTCGCCGAGCGCGGCGCGAACGGCCTCGAGGCTCGATGCGTCGACCGCGCGCGCGGGGCTCGCGGCCGTCGCACTCGGCCGCGCTCGCGTCGGATCGGCGGGCGGCGGAGGCGCGGCCGCGCGGCGCGCGGGGGGCGTCGTCGCGGGTCCGAGGCTCGCGGCGCGCCCGCTCGCGGCCGACGGGGCTGCACCGGAAGCGGCGAGCGCCGCGCGCGCCGCCTCGACGAGTGTGGCGTCGAGCTCCTCGACGCCCTCCTCCTGCCACTCCTCGGCCCAGGCGCGACCCGCGGCCACCAGCGCGAGCGCCTCTGCGCGCAGGTCGGGCTCCACGCGCGGCCCCGCTAGCGCAGCGCGGCGAGCGCGCGCGCCGCGCCGCCCTGCAGGTGTCCGTCGAGCGCCGACGTCGAGAGCGGCTTGCCCGTGCCCGCCTCGATCGTCCCGTGGCGCTGGCGCTCGATGTGCTCCTCGACGCTGAACTCGAACTTCGGATCGTTCGCGGCGTCGTGACAGCTGCCGCAGATCTGGAGGATCACGCAGGAGTCGCACTTGTCGCCGAGGCTGACGATCGTTCCGCGCTTCGGCGCCTCTGGCGCGACGTGGTTGCCGCCGCCTCCGTGGCAGGACTCGCAGCCGACGCGCGCGAGGTCCGGATGGCCGGACGGCGCCTCGCCGAGCGGGAAGCCGCCGTCGCGACCGGCGCCCGTGACGTGGCACTTCTGGCAGGCGGAATCCTCGCCGCGGCCCTGCGCGGCGAGCGAGTCGATCGCGCGCGCGTGCGGGCTCGCCGACCAGGTCGCGAACTCCGCTTCGTGACATCCCTTGCACGCGTCGGAGCCGACGATCGCCGCCGCCTTCGGGAGCACGTCGCGCGGCCCGCCGGTGTCGCGCGCGAGGCGCGCACGCTCCTCCGGCGCGAGCGCGGCGATGGCCGTGTGCGAGATCCTCGGTCGGAACGTCGCGAAGTCGAAGCCGAGCGAGTGGGTCGGGTTGTGGCAGGTCGTGCAGACGGCCTCGTAGCCGCCGCTCGCGACGTGATCGGGCGAGAGGTGGGGGCCGCCGCGCCCGTGGCACGTCTCGCAGCCGACGTCTTCGAGATGCGCGACCGGCGCCTGCATGTCGAAGCCGCCCGGAGCGCCGAAGCCGACGACGTGGCAGCTCACGCACTCGGCGTCGTGGTCGGCGCCGTGCGTGACGAGCGTGTCGAACGCGCGGGCGTGCTTCGTCAGCTCCCACGTGCGCGCCTCGAGCTCGTGGCACACGCCGCACACGTCGTTGCCCGTGTACCCGGTGCGCGAGAGCAGCATGGGCACCTTCGTGCCGGCGATCTTCGCGAGCTGCATGCGCATCATCGGCTCGTCGCGATCCGTCCAGCCCTGCGTGCGGTGTGCGATGCGGCCGTCGCGGTCGATCAGCACGATGTCGGGAACGCCGGAGAACGTTCCGTAGGCGGTGCGGACGGCGTCGTCCGGGTCGCGCAGCACCGGGAAGAAGTCGAGCTTCGCCTCGCGGAGTGCGGCGCGCACGGGGCCGGGCGCATCCACCACGGACACTCCGTAGAGCACGGGGCGCTTCGACTCCTCGATCTTCGGGAGCTCGGCCTTCAGGAACTCGAGAGCGTGGTGGCAGTGCGGGCACGTGTGCAGGAAGAACACGAGCACGATCGGCGTGCCGCGGTGCTCGGCGAGGCGGAACTCGCCCCCGTCGAGGAGCGGCGCGGTGAACACGGGCGCCTCGGGGCGCGCGAGCAGGTTCGCTGCGGCCGGCTCGCGCGCTTCGGGTAGGCGCAGTCGCTCGCGCAGCATCTTCTCGATGTGGTGGGGCGCGTCGGGCGCATCGGTCGGGAACGACGTCATGCCGAAGCCCATGTAGCCGTCGGCATCCACCGAGAGCACGAGCACCGGCGAGCGGAGCCCGAGGCGCTGCGTGATGTCGGCGTTCGAGTCGTCGAGGATCGGGAATCGCAGGCCGATCTCGTCGGCGAACGCGCGCGCCTTCTCGCGCGAGCTGCCCACGGCGACCCCGACCAGCTCGAAGTTGTGGCGCGTCTGGTCCCCCGCGATCGCGGCGATCGCGCTCGCGACCGGGCGGACGGCCTCGACCTCCGGATTGAAGAAGAACAGCACGATCCGGCCGCGGCCGAGGAGCGATCGCACCGTGAGCGGCCGGCCGTCGAGCGTCGTGCCGCCGAAGTCGGGCAGGGGGCGCTCGGCGCGCTCCGCCGCCGCGGGTGTCGCGGCGGGGCTCGCGGGCGCGGCCGTCGCGCTCGCCGCGGGCGCGTCGTCGCCGGAGCCGGCAGACGCCGCGCTCGGCGGAGACGGCTCGCAGGCCGCGATCGCGCACGCGGCGAGCGAGGCGAGGAGGAGGGGGAGGGCGGTGCGTGTCGAGGGCGAGCGGCGTCGATGCGGCACGGGCGGCAGCATACCCGCCTGCGCTCGCTTCGCCGAGCGACGCGTGCGCGGGCGAGGCCGCGCACGGTGCGTCACGCCCGGGCGCGGATCTCCTCGAGCTGCGCCTTGAAGCCCGCGTTCTGCGGCTCGAAGGTCAGCGCCATCTGGAGATTGCGCACGGCCGACTTGGCGTCGCCGCGCGCGAGGTCCTGCTGCGCCTTCTGGAAGTACTGGCGGCCCTGCGGCGTCCGGCCCTTGCGCTCCTCGGTGTGTGCGCGCTTGTGCTCGGCCTCCGCGTGCGCGAGCTGCATGCGCATCGACTCCGCGTCGCGGTCGTCGTAGGCCTTGCGTCGTCGCGGGTCGCGCAGCACGCAGTAGGCCTCGGTCACGCGCTTGCTGATGCGCTCGCACTCCTGGCGGAGGTCGTCGTCGAGCGTGCGGTTGCTGTCGGGATGGAAGACGCGCGAGCTGCGGTAGTAGGCCTTCTTGATGTCGCCCGACGACGCGCCGCGCTCGAGCTCGAGGATCTGGTAGTAGTCGAGCTCGTCGAGGATCTTCGCGAGCGCGCGGATCTCGAGGGGCGCGAGGGCCACGGCCTAGCGCTCCCCGTCGTCGCCTGCGGACAGGTCGACGTTGCCCGTGTCGAAGAGGTCTTCCTTCGACACCGGTGCGGTGTCGATCTCGATCGCGGCGTCGCCGCCGAGCGCGATCTCGGTCGCGGGCTCTTCCGGGAGACGCGGCTGCGTCGGCGCCTCGTCGACCACGACGTCGGCGAGCTCGAGGAGCTCCTCCTCGTCGATGTCGAGGTCGGCGTCGTCGCCGGCGTCGAGCCCGAGCTCGTCGTCGGCGGGCGGCGTGGCGAGATCGGCGACCGGGGCGGCGGGAGCGGTCGCGGCGGGAGGGGCCGCGGCCCTCGCGAGCGGCTCGTCGTCGACCTCGAGCTCGACCGGTCCGTCGTCGACCTCGAGGTCGCCCTCCGCACCGAAGTCGATCTGGTTGTCGCGCGAGACGACGTCCTCGAGTGCGGCCTCGGCGGTCGTCGGGCCGCGGAGCGCCGCGGCCGGCGGAACGACGACCTCGGGCTCGCCCGCGACAGCGGACTCGCGCGCGAGTGCCGGCGGCGGCTCGACGGGCGGCGCCGGCTCGAGCGCGGGTGCGCGCGACGCGTCTTCGATCTCGAGGATGTCGCTCGCGGCGTCGAGCGTCGCGAGGTCCGCATCCTCGGCCGCGGGCAGGGCGGCGGCGGCCGCGCCCGGAGCCGCGGCCGTCTGCACGCGCGCGGTCTTGTCGTTCTCGATGATCGCGTCGAGCTCGGCGTCCGAGAGGCCCGACGAAAGCGTGATGCGGGTCGACGCGCGCTGCTCGGTGTCGGGGTCGAACGCGGTGACGTTCACGATGCCGTCCGCGTTGATCTCGAAGGTGACGTCGATCGCGACGTCGCCGCGGCGCGCCTTCTTGAAGCCCGAGAACTCGAACTGGCCGAGCATCTCGTTCGCGTCGGCCTGGCGCTCGCCGCCCTGGTAGACCTTGATCTGCACCGACTCCTGGAAGTCGCGCGTCGTCGTGAAGCGCCGCGTCTGCTCGATGGGGACCGGCGTGTTGCGCTCGATCACGGGCTCGGCGAGCCCGCCCGCGACGCCGATGCGCAGGTCGAGCGGCGTGACGTCGAGCAGGAACGCGTCGTCGTTCGTCGCGGTCGCGGTGGTGCCGGTCAACGACGCCGCGTGGATGGCGGCGCCGCAGGCGACGACCTCGTCCGGGTCCACGTCGTCCTTCGGCACCTGCTGGAAGTAGTCCGCGACCGCCTGGCGGATGATCGGGAGCCGCGTCGGGCCGCCGACCAGGATCACGCCGTCGAGGTCGCGCGTCGTCAGGTCGGCCTGCTGCATGGCCTCGTCGCAGACCTTGAAGGTCCGCATCACGAGGTCCTGCACGAGCGCGGCGTACTCGGCCTGCGTCATCGTGCGCTCGAGCGAGCGCGGGACGCCGTCCTCGCCCACGGCGATGTCGGGGATGCGGATCTCGACGTGATCGTCGCGCGAGAAGGCCTTCTTCGCGTTCTCGGCCGCGACCTTGATCTTCTCGAACGCGAACGGGTCCTGGCGGAGGTTGATGCCCTCCTTGGCGACGAACTCGTCGGCGAGCAGGTCGATCAGCCGGTCGTCGAAGTCGTCGCCGCCGAGGAAGGTGTCGCCGCAGGTCGACAGGACCTCGAAGATGTCCTTGCCGATCTCGAGCACCGACACGTCGAAGGTGCCGCCGCCGAGGTCGTAGACCGCGACGCGCTGGTTGAGCCCCTTGCCGAAGCCGTAGGCGAGCGCGGCCGCGGTGGGCTCGTTCAGGATGCGGAGCACCTCGAGCCCGGCGATCTTGCCGGCGTCCTTCGTCGCCTGGCGCTGGTTGTCGTTGAAGTAGGCCGGCACCGTGATGACGGCCTTCGTGACCTCGTGACCGAGCCGCTGCTCGGCGATCTGCTTCATCTCGCGCAGCACCATCGCCGAGACTTCGGGGAGCGAGAACTCCTCCTCGCGCGCCATCACGCGCACGGTGTGCGACGGGCCCTCGACGATCTCGTACGAGCAGACCGCCTGCGCCTTCTTCACTTCCTCGGAGAAGAAGTACCGCCCGATCAGGCGCTTCGCGGAGTAGATCGTGTTCTCGGGGTCGTGGATGATGTTGGCCTTGGCGCGGTTGCCGACCTCGATCATGCCGTCGTCGTGGAAGGCGACGACGCTCGCGGTCGTGCGCTCGCCGTAGGCGTTGGCGAGCACCTCGACCTCGCCGCCGCGCGCGACCGCGACGCACGAATTGCTCGTGCCGAGGTCGATTCCGACAGCCAGCTCCGACATCACTCCTCCCCCGTGTCGCGCGCGCGTCGCGTGGCGAGGTCGGGCGCGCCGTCGATGCCGAGCGCAGGCGCGACCCTCCGGGGTGCGACCCCGGCGCCGACGGGGCTATCGGCACTTCGTGCGCAGGCCTGAACGCCGCGGCCCGCTTGCGGCGCATTCGGCGACGCGTCAGGTTCCCGCCCCGCTCGCGCCGGGCCGCACCGCGTCCGGTGCTCCCGACGGCGCGGCGCGTGCGAGGGGCGTGCGATGTCCGGGCATTCCAAGTGGTCGACGATCAAGCGCAAGAAGGGCGCAGCGGATGCGAAGCGCGGGAAGATCTTCACCAAGCTGATCCGCGAGATCGCGACCGCGGCCCGCATCGGGGGCGGCGAGATCGATTCCAACCCCCGGCTGCGCCTCATCGTCGACAAGGCGAAGGCCGCCAACATGCCCAAGGACAACATCGCGCGCGCGATCGCGAAGGGCGTCGGCGGCGGCGACGACGGCGAGACCTACGAGGAGTGCGTCTACGAGGGCTACGGGCCCGGCGGAGTCGCCATCCTGATCGAGGCGCTCACCGACAACCGCAACCGCACGGCCGGCGAGATCCGCCACGCGCTCTCGAAGCACGGGGGCAACCTCGGGAGCTCGGGATGCGTGGCCTACCTGTTCGAGCGCCGGGGGCTCATCAGCGTCGCCCGCGAGGGGGCGGACGGCGACCGGCTGATGGAGGTCGCCCTCGAAGCGGGCGCCGACGACGTCGAGGAAGGCGACGACGCGATCGACGTCAGCACGAGCCCGACCGGGTTCGGCGCCGTGCGCGACGCCATCGCCGAGGCGGGGTTCGAGGTCGTCGCCGCCGAGCTCGCGCTCGAGCCGAGCACCACCGTCTCGGTGACGGGCAAGGACGCCGAGCAGATGCTGAAGCTCTCGGACGCGCTCGAGGATCTCGACGACGTCCAGCAGGTCTACGCGAATGCGGACATCGCCGACGAGGAGCTCGGCGAGCTCGCGAGCTGAGGCGCGCGGCCGAGGCCGGCCACCCCGAGCGGACGGACGCGAGCGAACGGAAGGCGAAGACGCTGCTACAGTGCGGCGCGCCGCTCCTCCCCGCGGCGTTCGAGCCCGACCCCCGCAACGCTTCCTCCGCGGGAGACGCATGCGCATCCTGGGAATCGACCCCGGCTCGGTGGCGACGGGATACGGCCTCGTCGATCGCGACGGGTCGCGCCTCGTACACGTCGCGCACGGGACGCTGCGCCCGCCGCGCGCGGCGGCCCTCGCGCATCGCCTCGGCGTCCTCCACGACGAGGTGCGCCGGGTCATCGATGCCCACGCACCGGACGCGGCGGTCGTCGAGCGCGTCTTCGTGGCGGCGAGCGCGGGCTCCGCGCTCGTGCTCGGCCAGGCGCGCGGCGCCGTCCTCGCCGCGCTCGGCGCCGCTGGCATCCCCGTGCACGAGCTCGCGCCGCGCGAGATCAAGAAATCGGTCGTCGGCACCGGTGCGGCGTCGAAGGTGCAGGTCCAGGCGATGGTCGGGCGGCTGCTCGCGCTCGACGCGCGCCCTCAGTCCGACGCCGCCGACGCGCTCGCGGCGGCCATCGCGCACGCGCAGGCGGGCGATCTCGCGCGCCTCGGTGTCGTCGGCGGGCGGCGGCGCCGCGCGTCGCGCGCGACGAGCGAGTCGCAGTGGCGCGCGAGGCGCGCGCCGTGATCGCGCGCGTCGAGGGAGTCCTGCGCGACAAGGAGCCGACGCGCATCGTCGTCGACGTCGCCGGCGTCGGCTACGAGCTCCACGTGTCGCTGCACTCGTACGCCGCGCTGCCCGACGAGGGCAAGACGGTCGCCATGCACGTGCACACGCACGTGCGCGAGGAGGCGATCCAGCTCTTCGGCTTCGCGTCGCGCGCGGAGCGCGACGTCTTCGAGCTGCTGCTGCGCGCGAGCCGCGTCGGGCCGCGGCTCGCGCAGACGGTGCTCTCCGGCATGCCGCCCGAACGCCTCCTCGCGAGCCTTCGCGCGAGCGACGTGACGGCCCTCTGCCGCATCCCCGGCGTCGGACGCAAGCTCGCCGAGCGCATGGTCGTCGAGCTGCGCGATCGCGCGGCCGAGCTCGCGCTCGGCGGTGCGGAGGCCGCCGCGTCCGCTGGCGCCGCCGCCGCTCCCGCCGCGAGCGCGGAGGACGAGGCGTTGTCGGCGCTCACGAATCTCGGTTACCCGCGCGCGCAGGCGGAGAAGGTCGTCGCGGCCGCGCGCGCCGAGGCGGGAGACGGGGCGTCGACGGAGGCGCTGATCCGCGCCGCGTTGCGCGGGCTCGCGGGCTAGGTGCCACTCGGCCCGCGCACGCGGGCCGAGCGCGCGGCGGGAGGCGCCGAGGGAGACGCGAGGGAGACGGGATGGGCGAACGAAGCGAGGGACTGCGCGGCGACGCGAGCGTCGATCCGCGCGCCGACGAGCGTCACTTCGAGGAGTCGCTGCGCCCGCGCGCGCTCGCCGACATGGTCGGCCAGCGGCGGCTGCGCGAGAACCTCGCCGTCTTCGTGAAGGCGGCGCGCGCGCGCGGCGAAGCCCTCGACCACGTGCTCTTCCACGGACCGCCCGGGCTCGGCAAGACGTCGCTCGCCCGCATCGTCGCGAACGAGCTCGGTGCGCAGTTCCGCGCGACGAGCGGCCCGGTCGTCGAGCGACCGGGCGACCTCGCCGCGCTGCTCTCGAACCTCGAGCCCGGCGACGTGCTGTTCATCGACGAGATCCACCGCCTCTCGGCCGCGGTCGAGGAGATCCTCTACCCCGCGATGGAGGACTTCCAGCTCGACCTCATGATCGGCGAGGGGCCCGCTGCGCGATCCTTCCGCCTCGATCTCCCCCGCTTCACGCTCGTCGGTGCGACGACGCGCGCCGGTCTGCTCACGTCGCCGCTGCGCGACCGCTTCGGATGGAGCGCGCGGCTCGAGTACTACCCGGTCGACGATCTCGCCGAGATCGTGCGCCGCTCGGGTCGCATCCTCGGCGTCGACGTCGACGCCGACGCCGCGGGTGAGATCGCGTCGCGCTGCCGCGGCACGCCGCGGATCGCGAACCGCCTGCTGCGCCGCGTGCGCGACTTCGCGTCCGTCGACGGCGCGGCCGACGGCCGCGTCTCGCTCGCGACCGCGCGCCACGCGCTCGAGCGTCTCGACGTGGACGAGGCGGGGCTCGACGCCCTCGACCGCAGCTTCATGCTGACGCTGCTCGAGAAGTTCGACGGCGGGCCGGTCGGGCTCGACACGCTCGCCGCCGCCGTCGGCGAGGACCGCGGAACGATCGAGGACGTCGTCGAGCCCTACCTCATCCACCAGGGCTTCCTCGATCGCACGCCCCGCGGCCGCGTCGCGACGCGCCGCGCGCGTGAGCACTTCGGCGTCGCGGCGCCCGAGACGCCGGGCGCGCAGCGGCGCCTCCTCTGAGACCGCGTGCGCGTCGACGGCGCGCCCTCGACTAACGAGGCTCGTCGGGCTCGGCCGCGCGCAGGACGGGCGCGGTCGGCGTTCCGGGAAGGACTCCGCGGTTGCGGAGCACGAAGACGCGCCCGTCGGGGCTGCGCGGATCGAACGCGACGAGGTCGTCGAGCGCGTCGCCGTCGAGGTCCGCGGCCTCGATCGACGCGGCATCGAGGGGGAACGGCTGGACGGCCGCCGTGCCGCCGAACGCGGCCCCGTGCTCGCCGTCCTCGCCGAGCCGGATCGCGATGCGGCGTGCGCCGTCGGGCAGCACGAGGTCGGCGCGCCCGTCGCCGTTCCAGTCGCCGCGCAGGTCGGGGAAGACACCCGCGATGCGCCCCGTCGTCCAATCGAGCTCGAGCGAGACACTGTCCCGCCACGTCTCGCGCAAGCCGTCGTCCGCGCCGGCGTCGAGTGCGAGCACCGAGAAGTCCACGCGCGCGCGGCCCGTCGCCACGAAGCGCAGCAGCTGGCGCGCGTTGAAGGCGAGCAGCGTGCGGAAGATCTCGCTGCGAGCGTCCCCGTCGAGGTCGAGCACGTCGACGCCGGCGATCGCGCCCTGGGTCTCGAGGCGCGCGACGTGCGCGTCGCCCGTCTCGGCGCCGGCGCCGCCGTTGCGGTGCACCTCGGTCGACGCCCAGCTCTTCAGCATCCCGCCCATCGTGCGGTCGACGACGAGATCGGCGCGCCCGTCGCGGTCGAGGTCGCGCGCGAAGATCTGCACGTCGGAGGCCGCGTGCCGGATCTCCTCTTCGTCGCTGAAGGGCTTGAACTCGGCGCGGCGCGTCGGCCCGAGGACGCCGCCCGGCGCGGGCGCGAACCCGGTCGGGCCGTCGCCGGTCGTGCGGAAGACCCACGCGCCGAACCGCCACAGCGCGAACAGGTCGTCGCGTCCGTCGCCGTCGTCGTCCGCCATCGCGAGCGCGGGCCACGCGAGCGTCGCCGTCGTGAGCTCGGGGGCGTCGGCGGGCGGCTCCGCGGTCGCGTTGCGGTAGTCGCTCTCGATCGGGAGGGCGAGCTCGACCCGCGCGCCGTCCCGCAGGCGCAGCCAGCGCACGCCGCCCGCGGTCGGGAGCAGGACGGAGAGCTCGTCGCGCCCGTTCCAGCGGCCGGCGACCGGCATGCGAGACACCGCGCGCGTGCGCGCGGGGAGCGGCAGCGGGCCGCTCCCCGCGATGCGCTGCACGGCCCCCGAGCCGTCGGTGGCGAGCACGCGGAGGCCGTCGCCCGCGACGAGGAGCAGCTCGTCGCCGGGCCAGTCCGGTCGGGCGTCGGCGCTGTCGACGCCGACGATGTCGCGCGGGATGGGCAGCGTGAAGGAGGGCACGATCGGCGCCCGTTCCGCCGTCTCGGCGCCGCCCTCCGACGCGGGCGAGCCGCCGTTCGCCGCCGGCAGGCAGGCGAAGCCGTTCGCGCGGCGGCGCTCGCGCGGCGGGACGCCGTCCACGGACAGGACGAGCAGCGTGCGCGCGAGCGGCGACGGGCACGAGACGGACGGTGCCAGGCTCCACGCCTGGACGGCGCGGCCGGGCACGCGGAGCTCGAGGAGGTCGAAGGGAGCGGAATCCGGCACGTCGGGCGCCGCATCGGCCTCGTGCGCGAGTGCGGCGGCGGCCGTCGCGAGCGCGAGGGCCGCGCGAGCGGCCGCACCCGCGGCACCCCGCATCGCGGGGCTCCGGCGCCGGACGCCGCGGGCGCCGCGCGCGAGGGGCCACTCCAGCTGCACGGCGGCCGATTCTACGCGAGAGCCGCGTTCGACCGACGGCGACCGACGCGGCTCGCGCGACTCAACGCGGCCGGCGGGCCGACCGATGGAGGCCGGGAACCCGGGCGCGAGGTGGAACGAATCCGTGGGGTTGGTGGCTCGCATTGCCGCGTTCGCGCTCGCGGTCTCCCTCGGCGTCACGGCTGCGGCGGGCCTCGCCGTCCTCCACGCGCCGGACGCGGGAGCGACGCGCTCCGTTCGCGACGCGATCGCGAAGGTGAGCGGCGATCGCGCGCTCGCGTCCCGCACCCTCGACACGCTCGGCTCCGCCCCCGTCGCGTACGGCGCCGGCGGACTCGCGCTCGCGCTGTTCGCGGTCGCCCTGCGCCGGCGCAGGGAGCGCGGCGACCCCGACGCGTCGGAGCAGGGCTCGACGGGCGGGGCGTCGAAGCTCGACCGCCGGCTCGTCAAGAAGTCGCTGAAGCAGGCACACGCGCTCGCGCGCAAGGGCCAGTACCACGACGCCGCCGAGATCCTCTTCTCGTGCGACGACTTCGACAAGGCGGCCGAGCTCTTCCTGAAGGCGGGCGAGCCGACGCGCGCCGCCGAGATCCGCCACGACCAGAACCGCTTCCTCGAGGCGGCCGAGCTCTACGTCGAGGCCGAGGATTTCGCCTCGGCCGCGACGATCTTCGCGCAGCAGGGCGAGTTCGCGCGCGCCGCCGACTGCTATCTCGAGGTGGACGGCAAGAGCACGGCCGCCGAGATGTTCGAGAAGGCGGGCGACTTCCGGCGGGCCGCGGAGCTCTACCGCGAGGTCGAGTTCCTCCGGCACGCCGCGCAATGTTATGTGAAGTGCCAGCTCTGGCTCGAGGCCGCGGAGTGCCTCGACCAGGTCTTCACCGACGAGACGCTCAAGGGAGGCGCGCAGGATCCGGCGAAGCAGGCCGAGCTGCTCAAGCTCGTCCGTCAGGCCGGCAAGCTCTTCCTGCGCGCGCAGGCGCCCGAGCGCGCGCTCGCGGTGCTCGAACGAGGCCGCTGCGAGGCCGAGGCCGCCGCGATCGCCATGCAGCTCGGCGAGTACGGACGCGCCTCCGAGCTCTTCAAGGACGCGGGCGACCTCGAGAAGGCCGCCGGTGCGCTGCAGGCACTCGGCGAGACCGCGGAGGCCGAGCGGCTGCTCGGCGAGCACTTCCGGAGCCAGGGCGATCTGCGCACCGCCGCCGAACACCTCGCCTCCGCGCACGACCACATGGCGGCCGGCGACCTCTACCGACAGCTCGAGGCGTTCGCCGAGGCGGGCGAGTGCTATGCGCGGCAGCAGGAGCACGCCCAGGCCGCCGAGATGTTCCACCTCGCCGGCGACCGCGTGCGCGCCGCGGACGAGTACGAGCGCGCGGGAAGCTATGCGCAGGCCGCGGAGTGCTGTGCGCTCTCGGGACAGGGCGAGCGCGAGGCCGCGCTGCTCGAGAAGGCCGGGCGCCTGCTCGAGGCGGGCCAGGCCTACCACCGCGAGGGCATGGACGACGAGGCCATCACCGTCCTCCAGCAGGTGACCGGCGAGGGCTTCGCGACCGCGTCCGCGCTCCTCGCCGACATCTTCCGCGCGCGCGGGCAGCTCTCGCTCGCGATCAAGCAGCTCCGTCAGGCGATCGGCGACGCCGAGCTCGATCGCGACACGCTCCCGATGTTCTACACGCTCGCGACGCTCTTCGAGGCGAACCACGCACCGGTCGAGGCGCTCGAGATCTACGAGAAGATCATGGGCATCGACTACCACCATCGCGACGTCGAGCAGCGCGTGGTGCGGCTGCGCCCGGCCGTGCAGGACCACGAGCCCGCGCTCACGTCGCAGGGCACGACCAGCGCGCCGACCGTCGCCGTGAGCTCGCAGTCCGGCCGCTACGAGATCGTCGGCGAGCTCGGCCGCGGCGGGATGGGCATCGTCTACAAGGCGCGCGACACGGCGCTCGATCGCCTCGTCGCGTTCAAGGTGCTCCCCGACTCGCTGCGCGAGAACCCGCAGGCGCTCCGGAACTTCTTCCGCGAGGCGAAGGCCGCCGCGAAGCTCAACCACCCGAACATCGTGACCATCTACGACACGGGCGAGCAGGACGGCCGCTACTACATCGCGATGGAGTACGTGGACGGCACGACGCTCAAGGAGATCCTGCGGCGACGCGGGGCGATCTCGCCCGCCGGCGTCCTCCACGTCCTGGTCCAGATCTGCGAGGCGCTCGCATACGCGCACGAGAAGAAGGTCGTGCACCGCGACATCAAGACGGCGAACGCGATGTGGACGCGCGACAAGAAGGCCAAGATCATGGACTTCGGCCTCGCGAAGGTCGTCGAGGAGGTGCGCAACCACACGACCGTCGTCTCGGGAACGCCGTACTACATGAGTCCCGAGCAGACGCTCGGGAAGAACGTCGACCACCGCACCGACATCTACTCGCTCGGTGTCACGGCGTTCGAGCTCGTCACGGGGAGCGTGCCGTTCAAGGAGGGCAACATCCCCTACCACCACGTCCACACGCCCGCGCCCGACGTCCGGTCGATCCGGCCCGAGGTGCCGGAGGCGCTCGCGCGGATCATCGATCGCTGCCTCGCCAAGGACGCCGATGCGCGCTTCCAGAGCGCGACCGAGATCCTCGACGCCGTGAAGGCGTCGCTCGCGTCCTGAATCCCCGCCTCGGACTCCCCGCGGAGTAGGATCCCGCGCGCGAGCGCGCTCGTCGCGCGCTCCGCAGCGGGGGCCGCCATGCAGCGACAGCACACGCTCGCCGGAGAGGCGCGCTTCGTCGGCGTCGGTCTCCACGGCGGCCGCGTCGTCGCGATGCGCGTGGCCCCGGCGCCCGCGGACGCGGGCGTCGTGTTCGTCCGGACCGACCTCGACTCGGCCGAGATCCCCGCGCGCTCGAGCGCGCTCGGCTCGGTGCGCCGCGCGACGACGCTGCGCTGCGGCGAGGCGAGTGTCGCCACGGTCGAGCACCTGCTCGCCGCGCTCTTCGCGCTCGGCATCGACAACGCGCGCGTCGAGCTCGACGGGCCCGAGGTGCCGGCCGCCGACGGGAGCGCAGCGCCCTTCGTCGCGCTCCTCGAACGCGCCGGTCGCGTCGCGCAGGACGCGGAGCGCGTGCGGCTGCGTCTCGCGCGGCCGATCGAGATCGAGGACGGCACGCGCCGCATTCGCGCGCTCCCCGCCGACGGACTCCACGTGCGCTACGCGATCGACTTCCCGCATCCCGCGATCGGACGCCAGGAGCTCGCGCTCGGGCCGATCGACGCCGAGCTCTTCGCGCGGGCGCTCGCGCCCGCGCGCACGTTCGGATTCGTCGAGGAGGTCGAGGCCCTGCGCAGCGCGGGTCTCGCGCTCGGTGGCGATCTCGCGAACGCGGTCGTCTTCGACGCGAAGGGCGTGATCACGCCGGGCGGGCTGCGCGTCCCCGACGAGCCCGTGCGCCACAAGGCCCTCGACCTCGTCGGCGATCTCGCCCTGCTCGGGCGGCCGCTCGACGCCGCGATCGAGGTCGAGCGCGGCGGTCACGCGCTCCACCAGCGCCTCGTCGCGGCGATCGGCGCGCAGACGGACGCGAGTGGCTGAGGAACGCGCGCGGGGGCGGAGCTCGCGGTCGACTAGAGGTCGAGGTCCTCGAGCTCGCGCGCGAGCGCGCTGCAGCCGACGCTGTCCGTGAACTGGACGCCCATGCCGGGTGCGTGCGGGCGGCCGCCTTCGTCGGTGCGCCGCACCCACACGACGCGCCCCTCGATCTCGTGCAGCTCGTGCTGGTCCGACAGGCGGAAGCGGAGCTTGAGCAGCGAGTCCGCGCGCACCGGCTCCTCGGTCTCGATGAACAGTCCGCCCGCGCCGAGCGTGGTCGCGTACTCGCAGCGCACGCCGTCGGGCGCCATGTAGTCGACGAGCAGTCGCACCGTGCGGCGTCGGAAGCGCCGGCTCGAGTCGATCGAATTGCGTGCCATCGGCCCTCTCCTCAGATCTCCCGGGTCATTCGTTCGCACCAGGCACCGGTCACGCGCGCGAGCAGCCGCGATGCGGCGGCGTCCGCGTCGACGAGGTGGGTCAGGTCGTCGCCGTCCGCGGGCCGTGCCTCGGGACGCGTGCGCTGCACGAGCGCGACGAGCGCCGCGCGGAGATCGCCGCCGTTGCGGTCGACCGCGATCGCGCCGGCGAGCGCGACGAGATCGGCGCGGAACGCGGCCGCGTCGATGGCGGCGATCGCCTCGAGCGATGCGCCCTCGAGCTGCTTGCGCACGCGCCGCAGGGCGCGGCGTCCGAGCTCGGCGTCGAGCGCCGTCGCCATGTCGCCGTCGGCGTGCGGGCTCGCGGGGTCGAGAGCGAGTGCGGCGAGTGCCGTCAGCGCGGCCGCGAGGGCGGCGTCGTCGAGCCGGTCGACGGCGGGGGAGGCGATCTCGCCGAGCGCGGTCGCGATCGCGCGCGCGAGCGGGCTCGTCCCGTCGGTCTCCGGGGCCGCGGCGCGCGCGTCCGCGCGCCGCGCGGCGACCGCCGCCAGCGCATCGCTCGCCTCGTGGACGGCCCGGCGCAGCGACTCGCGCAGCGGGTCGTCGAGTCGCGCGTCGCGCGCGAGCGCGGTGCGCAGCCCGACCGAGGCGCGCTCGCGCTCCTCGGGCGTCGCGATGCCGAGCGCGCGCGCGATCGCGAGCCCGGAGAGCGCGCACGCCTCCGCGTTCGCATGCTCGGCCATGCGGCGCAGCGAGCGGAGCGAGCCGGCGTGTGTCGGCGCGCGCCGCAGGATCTCGCGGTGCGCGGCGACCGCGTCGCGCCGCCGCGACGGGATCAGCGCGAGCAGCGACGCGAGCTTGGCGCGCGCCTCGCTGCGCTCCGGGTCGAGTGCGAGTGCGGCCTCGTAGGCGGAGATCGCCTCGTCGACGTCCTCGAGCGGCCCCGCGAGCAGGCGCGCCCGCTCCTCGTGGACCCGCGCGAGCTCGAGATCGTCGGGATGGGGATGCGCGACCGCGAAGCGCGCGAGCGCGTCGGCGGCGTCGCGCCAGCGGCCGGCCGCGCGCTCGAGCCGGGCGTGCGCGAGTGCGGCCGCGACGTCCCGCGGCTCGAGCCGCGCGCGCTCGGCCCAGGCCTCCGCCGCATCGCCGCGTCGACCGCGCGCTTCGAGCAGCTCCGCGCGGAGCCGCGCGATGCGCGCGAGCATCGGCACGTCGCCGTCCGCCGCCGCGCGCGCCTCGTCGGCGAGCGCGAGCGCGGCGTCCGTGTCGCCGGCCTCCGCGCGCAGCTCGGCGAGCGCGGCGCGGGCCTCGGCCGCGCCGGGGTCGAGCTCGCACGCGAGCTCGAGGTGCGCGCGCGCCGCGTCGCGGTCGCCCGTCGCGTCGAGGAGCACAGAGGCGGCGCGCGCGTGTGCGCGCGCGGCCTCCGCGGGCTCGCGCGCCGCATCCGCGAGCGCCTCGATCTCGGCGACGCAGGCCGACGCGTCGCCGGCGCGCAGCAGGGCGCGGATGCGCCCCTCGCGCGCGGTGGCGAGCGCCGGGTCGATCGCGAGCGCCTCGCGGTAGCGCTCGACGGCGTCGCCGTCGCGCCCCGCGAGCTCGAGCGCTTCGCCGACGATCGCGAGATGGAGCGCGCGCTGCGGGTCGGGCGCGTCGAGCGCGAGTCGCCGCTCGAGCAGCTCGCGCGCTCCGGGCACGTCGCCCGTCGACCAGAGGACGGAGGCGGCGCCGTCGAGCGCGTCCGCCGAGTCCGGGTCGATCTCGAGTGCCGCTCCGAAGAAGACCGCGGCCGATTCCCAGCTCTCGCGCGCCGCCGCGGCGCGGCCGCCGACGAGCGCGGCTTCGAGCCGGAGCGCGTCGTCGAGGTGTCCCGCGTCGTCGTCGCCGCGCGCGCCCGCGCCCTCGAGCGCGCGTCCCGCTGCGGCAAGGGCTTCGTCGAGGTCGCCGACGCTCTCGGCGGTGCGCGCGAGATGCGCGTGGGCCCACGGCGCGCCCGGGTCGGCCGCGACGGCCGAACGCAGCAGCGCGCGCGCGCGCGCCGCGTCCTCCGGCTCGATCTCGAGCGCGGCGGCCACCCAGCGCGAGCAGGCCTCGCTGCCCTGCGAGAGCGCGGCCGCGCGCTCGAGCGCTTCGGTCGCCGCTGCGCGCCGCTGCGCGCCGTCCTCGCGCCGGGCGAGCGCATCCCATGCGTCGCGCGAGCCGGGCTCGCACGCGGTCGCGCGCCGCGTGCGCTCGAGCGCGTCGTCGGTGCGCGAGAGCTCGGTGAGCTGGTCGGCGAGGCGCAGGTGGTCGACGGCGCGTGCGCCGCCGTCCGGACGGTCGCACCACGAAGCGAACGTCTCGCAGTAGCGCGCGAGGTCGCCCGAGACGCGGACGAGCGCGGCCCACGCGAGGTGGTCGCCGGGCGCGAGCGCAGAGATCGAGGCAGCGGCGTCGTAGGCGGCGAGGGCGCGCGCAGGGTCGTTGGCGAAGTCGCGCGCGATCGCTCCCGCGCGCAGCCACGCCTCGCAGCGGCGTGCGGGCTCGCGCTCGCCGAGCGCGGCGCACTCGCGCTCGTAGAGGTCGAGCGCCTCGTCGAACTCCTCGCGCGCCTCGCAGATCCGCTCGAGCGCGCGCAGCGACGCGAGGTCGGCCGCGTCGAGCGCGATGGCGGCGCGGTACGCCTTGGCGGCGCGCTCGGCGTCGCCGAGCCGCTCCGCACACACGTCGCCGAGCCGTCGGAACAGGCCGCCGCGCTCCGCGGGCGGTGCGTCGGGGCGCAGTGCGAGCTCGCGGTCGAGCGTCGCGGCGACCTCGTCGGCGCGGCCGAGCCGCTCGGCGCAGTCGCGGAGCCCGCGCAGGGCCTCGAGCGACTCGGGATCGGCGGCGAGCGCGCGCCGGTGCGCCTCGGCCGCCGCGCCGGGGGCGTGGAAGACCTCGCTGCGGATGCGCGCCAGCGCGAGCGCGCGCGCCGCGTCGTCCTCGTGGCGGTCGAGCCAGCGCGCGAGGCGTCGCTCGAGACCGACCGGGTCGTGGAGCCGCTCGGCGAGGCGCAGGCCGGCCTCCTCGGCCTCGTCGAGTGCGTCCGCATGCGCTTCCGCGGCGGCGCCGGACGCGCCGGCGAGCCGCTCGATCACGGCGTCCCAGTGCGCGAGTGCGCGCTCGCTCGCACCGAGCTCGTGCTCGTAGGCGCGCGCGAGCTGCTGGTGCACGGCGAGGCTGCGCGCGGCGTCGTCGGCGACGAGCTCGAGCTCGCGCTCGCTCGCGCGAGCCCATGCGCCGACGCGCCCTTCGCTGCGCCGCGCGTCGGCGAGCGCGCGCAGCAGTGCGGCGCGCCGATCCGCGGGCGCGTCGCCTTCGAGCTGCGCGAGCGCGCGCTCGAGGTGGAGCGCGGCGCGCGCCGGGTCGGCGAGCTCTCCGGCGCACAGCGCGGCCGCTTCGTCGTGGAGGGCCGCCCGCTCGCTCGCGGGTGCGACCTCGCAGAGGGCCTCGAGTGCCTCGACCTGCGCGCGCGGGCGTCCGAGTGCACCGCGGAGCCGAGCGAGCTCGCGCAGCACGGCGGCGTCGCTCGGGTCGGACGCGTGCGCGGCCTCGAGCGCGCCGAGTGCGCGGCCGGGTGCGCCGAGGTCGCGCTCGAGCACGCGCGCGCGCTCGGCGTGCAGCCGCGCGCGCGCCGGGGCCGACGCGGCGATCGCGATCTGCTGCTCGACGACGCGCAGCAGCGCCTCCGGGCGTCCCGCGTGCCGGTGCACGTCTGCGATGCGTTCGAGCGTGTGGGCATCGCGGGGGTCGTCGGCGCGCAGTCGTTCGAGCCACGGCAGCGTGGCGTCGATCGACACGCGTTCGCGCGCGAGCTCCGCTCCCTGCTCGAGCAGCCCGCGCCGCTCGTCGGCCGGCGCGATGCGCGCCTCGACGAACAGCGAGTCGAGCGCCGCGCGCCAGCGGCCGGCCGCGACGTGCAGGTCGCGCAGCGCGCGCCGCGCGCGGAGGTGGTGCGGCGCCTCGGCCAGCGCGTCGCGCAGCGCGGCGGCCGCGTCGTCGGGGCGCGCGAGCGCGTCGCGAAGGAGCTCGGCGCGCTGGACGAGCACGTCCGCGCGCTCGTCGGGCGAGGCGCACTGGCCGAGTGCGATCTCGAGCAGCGCGTCGACGTCCTCGCTGCGACCGAGTGCGGCGGCCGTCGCGACCGCCTGGCGGCTCGCCGCGCGGTCGGTCGGATCCAGGGAGAGGAGCGCGCGCAGGTGTGCGAGCGCATCGGAAGGGCGCGCGAGCGCATCGGCATGGAGCGCGGCGAGCTCGCGATGCAGTGCGATCTGCTCGTCGCGGCCGGCGCGTCCCTCGGCGAGCCGCGTCTCGAGCAGCGCGGCGAGCGGCGCCGGTCGGCCGGTATCGCGGTAGAGCGGGCAGAGTGCGGCGCGCGCGGCGCGCGCCTCGGCGCTCGCCCCGTCGACGCCCTCGTACGCGCCGATCGCTCCGTCCGCGTCGCCCTGGGCGCGCAGCGTGTCGCCGAGGCGGAGCTGCCACGCGGCGCGCTCGGTCCCCGCGACGCCACCGTCGACGACCGCGCGGCACAGCGCGGCGAGCGCCGCGCCGTCGTCCGCGCGCTGGAGCACGTCGGCGAGGGGCGACGCCACGATCGGGTCGGGGCCGAGCTCGTCGACGGCGGCGCGCAGCACGTCGATCGCCGCGGGAAGATCGCCGAGTGCGTCGGCATGCAATGCGGCGAGTCGCAGGCGCAGCGACGTGCGCTGCGAGCGCGCGGCTTCGCCCCGCGCGTGCGCGGAGTCGAGCGTCCGCGCGATGCGCGCCTCGAGCAGCGCGACGAGGCGGTCGTGATCGCCGCGGTCCGCATAGCATTCGATCAGGAACTCGCTGGCCTCGGCGTGTCCGGGCTCGACGGCGAGCAGTCGCTCGTAGTGCGCGCGCGCGGCCTCGGCGTCGCCCGCTTCGCGCGCGAGCGCGCCGGCGCGTCCGGCGAGTGCGGCGATGCGATCCGGGGCGAGGTCGCACGCGAGCTCGCATTCGATCGCGCGCCGCAGGTCTTCCGCGTGCTCGCGGTCGTCGTAGAGCAGGCCGAGCGTGCGCCAGATGGAGGCGCGCGCGGGCTCGATCGCGCCCGCCGCCTCGAGGTGCGCGATCGCGCCCGGGACGTCGGAGAGACGATCGCGGCACACGGCGGCGAGGCGCTCGTGCAGGACGCGCCGCGCCGCGTCGTCGTCGGCGCGCTCGAGCGCGCGCTCGAGCAGCGCGCGCAGCGCGCCGTAGTCGCCGGCGCGCTCGAGCAGCGCTTCGAGGCGCGCGCGGGCGTCCGTGGCGATCGCCGCGTCGTCGTCCTGGTCCGCGAGCTGCGCGTAGGCCTCGCGCGCCCGCTCGCTCGCGTCGTCGGCGTCCTCGAACAATGCGGCCCGCTCGAACTCGAGGCGCACGGCGCGCGCGGTGTCGCCCGCTGCGCGCGCGCGCGCGGCGCGCTCGAGCAGCAGCGCACCGAGCCCGGCGACGTCGCGATCGGCGCGCAGGGCGGCCTCGAGGCCCTGTGCGGCGGCCTCGCTGTCGGGATCGCTCTCGAGCACGCTGCGGAACGCGCTCGCCGCCTCCTCGTGGCGGCCGAGCGACTGCGTGAGCAGGCGCGCGCGCTCGAGCTCGAGGTCGAGCGCGGCCGCGAGCGCCTGCGGCTCTCCGCTCGCGAGCAGCGCGCGGCGGCGCTCGAAGAGCAGCTGCGCGAGCTCCTCGTGGCGCCCCGCGCGCTCGAGCAGGCTCGCGAGCCGCTCGCGCGTCGCGTCGTCGGCATCGCTCGCGCCCGCGACCTGCCAGAGGATCACGGCCGCGCCGTCGACGTCGTCGAGCTGCGTCTCGAGCAGGTCGGCGAGGTCGAGCAGGCACGCGCGCTGCGCGTCGCCCGGGCCGAGCAGGTCGGCGAGCCGGCGCTGGAGGCGTGCGCGCCGGTCGTGCCGGCCGCGCGCGCGGTAGTGCTCGACCAGCCGTTGCGTCGGCTCGAGCTGGCGCGGGTCGGTCTCGAGGCTGCGCTCGAGCCACTGCGCGGCGTCGTCGTCGCGGCCGAGCGCGGCGAGCCGCTCCGCGAGCCGGTTGCACGCGCTCGCGCGCGCGTCGCCCGACGACACGGCGATCAGCGCCTCGAGCGCCTCGACCTCGGCCGCCGTCGGCGCGCCGTCGGCCTGCACCGCGTGCAGGCGCACGATCGCCTCGAGGCACGCGCGATCGTCGGGGCACGCCTCGCGCAGCCGCGCGAGCCACGCGAGCGCATCGCCCGGCCGGTCGTGGGCCTCGTGGATGCGCGCGATCTCCCAGACGAGCGTCGCGAGGCGGCGCCGATCGGTCGTGACGTCCGCTTCGCGCGCGTACGCGCGCAGGATGGACTCGTCGTCGCCGCTCGTCTCCGCGATGGTCGCGAGGCCTTCGAGCGCGCGCGGCGAGATCGGGTCGTCGGCGAGCGCGAGCTCGAACGCGCGCGCGGCGCCCTCCGCGTCGTCGAAGCGCACGAGCGCGAGCTCGCCGAGCGCGTTCAGGTGGTCGACGCGCGCGCGTCCGTCGGTCGCCTCGCAGGCGCGTTCGAGCGCGTCGCGCACGTCGTCCCAGCGCTCGGCCTTCCGCAGGCGCGCCATCCACTGCGCGGCGGCCTCGCCGTGCGAGGGGTCGGCGTCGAACGCGCGGCCCCAGACGGCGGTCGCGGCGTCGGCGTCCTCGAGCACGTCCTCGGAGAGCTGCGCCGCCTCGGCCAGCAGCTCGGCGCGCTCGCGCGGCGTCGCGGCGAGCGACGCGCGCTGCTCGAGGACGTCGACGCGGTCGGCGTCGCGGCACAGGCGCGCGAGACAGCGGTCGAGCTCGCGCGCGACGTCGGGGTCGCTGGCGTCGCGCGCGGAGGCCGCGCGCAGGTACTCGATCGCGCGTTCGTCGTCGTCGTTCGCGGCGTGCAGACGCGCGGCCTCGACGAGCGCGTCGAGCGGCGGCCCGGCTTCGTCGTCCGCGCTCGCGGCGATCGCGGCCTCGAGCGCGCGCAGCAGCGCGGTGGCGTTTCCGGCGCGCCGCTCGACCGCGGCCGCCGTGAGGTGGACGCGCGCGTCGTCGGGCGAGAGCTCGCGCGCGCGCGCGAGCCCCAGCCGCGCGTGCGCGGGGTTGTCGAGGCGCTCGAGCTGGATGCGCGCCGCCGACAGCGCGATGTCGGTGCGGCGGCGCGCGCCGGCGGTGAGGTCGAAGCGACGCTCGAGCAGGTCGACGAGCAGCGGCCACTGCTCGCTGCGCTCCGCGTGCTCGACGAGGGCCTCGACCGCTTCGCGCGAGCGGGGGTCGTCGGTGAGCGCGCGGCGGTAGCACTCGCTCGCGCGGTCCGCGTCGCCGAGGGCGCCGCCGAGCAGACGACCGAGGCGCACGAGCGCGACGGCGCGGTCGGGCCCGCGCTGGTGGTCGACCACGCGCTGCCAGGCGCGCGCCGCCTCGGCGTTGCGGCCCTGGTCCTCGCGCGCGCGCGCGAGCCCCGTGAGCGCGTCGATCTGCGAAGCGTCGATCGCGATCGCGCGCTCGAAGCAGGCCGCGGCGTTCTCCGCGTCGGCGAGCGCGACGCGCCACATCTCGCCGACCTCGGCGAGCGCAGCGGCGCGATCGTAGGCGGGAATCTCGGCCGCCTCCTCGATCTGCGCGATCTCGAGCGCGGTCTTCCAGTCTTCGGAGCGAGCGTGGATGCGGCGCAGCTGGCGCAGGGCGCGGTGGTGCGCGGGCTCGATCTGCAGCACGGCCCAGTACGTCTCGATCGCGGACGGGATGTCGTGGAGCCGCTCTTCGAGCAGCTGGGCGAGCCGGAAGTGGAGGGCGGAAGCGGCCTGCGCGTCCTTGCGGGTGGACGGCGCGCGCAGGCGTGCGCGATACAGGCCCGCGAGGGCGGCCCAGTCGGCGTCGTGGAAGTACTGCTCTTCGAGCGCGGCGAAGGCGCGGTCGTCGTCGGGGTTCGCGGTGAACGCCTCGAGCCATCGCTGCTTCCCGTCGGCCACGCATGTCTCCCGGATCGCAGTCGGGCGTCGGCCGCCGCCGCCCCGGCTCCGGGCGCGGGGCCGGGGAGCGAAGGCGGGCGAGGAGGACGCGCGCGAGGTCCGGGTGCGCATCGGCGGGAGAGCCGCTCGCCTTGACGCAACCGAGCGGCAGGCGCGCGGCCGTCGGGCGCGCGATTGCGAGCGGTTGGCGAAGGCCGCCGGACGCGTGCGCCCGGGCGGGCGCGGGCGCGGCGAGCGCGCGTCGCAGGAGGGCGGAGCGGATGGGAGAGCAGCGGAATCCGGCGCTTCCGGCGCGCGCGACGGCGACGGACGCGCGCGCGCTCGCGGCGCTCGCGGCGCGCGCGCAGCCCGGCGGCTGGCCGGGCTGGAGCGAGCCGTCGTTCCGGGAGGAGCTCGCGGACGGCGGGGCGCTCGCGTGGATCGCGCGCGAGTCCGACCCGGCCGCCGCCGCGCGCGCGGGCCTCGTCGCGCGCGTGCTGGCCGCGGCCGCCGCGGGCGCGACGGCGGCCGGCCGCGCGGGCGAGATCGAGCTGCGCTGGCTGGCGGTGCGCCCGGACGCGCGCCGCCGCGGCCTCGCCGCGGCGCTCGTCGACGCGCTCCTCGCCGAGGCCGCGCGCCGGCGCTCGCACGTGCTGCTCGAGGTGCGCGCGTCGAACGCGCCGGCGACGGCGCTCTACGCGTCGCGCGGCTTCGTGGTCGCGGGTCGGCGGGCACGCTATTACCGCGACGGCGAGGATGCGCTCGTGCTCCGCCGGGATGCAGAGTCGCCCTGACCGCCGCACGCGCGGAGCCCGAGTTGTCGCATCCCCCGTCCTCGCCGTTCCCGAGTCGCACCGACGCCGCGGCGCTGCCGCTGCGCGCGCTCGCGCGCGTGCTCGCGAACGAGCGCGAAGGCGCGGGAGCGGGGGCGGCGAGCCATCGGCTGCGCGTGCAGTGGCCGGGCTTCGCGGGCTTCGCCCCGGGTCAGTTCGCGATGGTCTCGCCGGGGGCGATCGGGAGCGCCGAGCGCTGCGACCCGCTGCTGCCGCGCCCCATGGCGATCTACCGCGCGGAGCCCGGGGCCGGCGGCGGCGAGGTCGAGATCCTCTACAAGGTCCACGGGCGTGGGACGGCGCTGCTCGCCGACGCGCGTCCGGGCGAGCGCGTGCGGGTCGTCGGGCCGCTCGGGCGGCCGTTCCCGCTTCCGGAGGCCGGGCAGGCCGCGCTGCTCGTCGGCGGCGGAACGGGCATCGCGTCGCTGTACGAGCTCGCGTCGCGCGCGCGCGCCGCGAGCGGCGCGCGCGTCGCCGTGCTGCTCGGCGCGCGCAGCGCGGGCGACCTGATGGCCGTCGCCGACTTCGAGGCGCTCGGCGTCGACGTGCGCATAGCGACCGAGGACGGGAGCGCGGGCGCGCGCGGCCTCGTCACGGCGCTTCTCGACGCGGCGCTCGCCGAGGACACTGCGCGCGGCGCGCTCGTCTACGCGTGCGGCCCGACCCCGATGATGCGCGCCGCCGCGGACGTCGCGGCCGCGCACGGATGCGGCTGCATCGTGTCGCTCGAGAACCGCATGGCGTGCGGCGTCGGCGTGTGCCTCGGCTGCGCGGCGCCGGTGCGCGCGGGCGGCTACGCGCTCGTGTGCCGGCGCGGGCCCGTATTCGATGCGGACGACGTCGCCTGGGACGGCCTGCCGTGAGCGCGCGCGGGAGCGCGTCGGAGCGCGTCGACCTGACCGCGCGGCTCGGCCGCGTGGTGCTGCGCAACCCGGTGCTCACGGCCTCCGGCACGTTCGGCTACGGCAGCGAGCTCGCGCCCTTCCTCGACCCGCGCCGCCTCGGCGCCGTCGTCGCGAAGAGCCTGACGATCGCGCCGCGCGTCGGGAACCCGCCGCCGCGGATCGCGGAGGCCCGGGCCGGCATGCTGAACGCGATCAGCCTCGAGAACGTGGGCGTCGACGCGTTCCTCGCCGAGAAGCTGCCCGCGCTGCCGGACGGCACGGCCGTCGTGGCGAGCGCGTTCGGCACCGCGATCGACGACTACGCCGAGGTGTGCCGGCGGCTGCGCGGGGCGGACAAGGTGGTCGCGGTCGAGATCAACGCCTCCTGTCCGCACGTGAAGGAGGGCGGGATCGAGTTCGGGCAGAGCCCGCGGGTGCTCGGCGAGCTCGTGCGCGCCGCGCGGGCGGCCACGGACGCGCCGTTGTGGGTCAAGCTCTCGCCGAACGTCACGAGCATCGCCGAGATGGCGCGCGTCGCCGAGGGCGAGGGCGCCGACGCGGTGTCGCTCATCAACTCCGTCCAGGCGCTCGACGTCGACGTCGAGACGCGGCGCCCCGTGCTCGCGAACGGGCTCGGCGGGCTCTCGGGCCCCGCCATCCTCCCGATCGCGCTGCGAATGACGTGGCAGGCGGCGCAGGCGGTCTCGATCCCGGTCTGCGGGATCGGCGGCATCCGCAGCGCCGAGGACGCGATCAAGTTCCTGATGTGCGGAGCGAGCGCCGTCCAGGTCGGCACCGCGACCTACCTGGACCCGGGCGTCGCGGGCGAGATCGTCGACGGCGTCGAGGCCTGGTGCGCGGAGCGCGGGGTCGCGCGCTCGGCCGACCTGGTGGGCACGCTCGAGCTGCGCCGGCGCTGAGCGGGCGGGCTCGCCGACCCGGGCCGGGCCGACGCCGCCCGCGGCTCGCGCACCGCGTTTGCCACGCGAGCTCCTTTTCTATAAGTTGCGCGCCCTTAGCGGGTGGATGGCGCATCCGCGCACGCGCGGCTCCGGCCGGCGGGCGAGGGGGCGTCTCCCGGCTCCGGCCGCGCGGAACGGCATCGCGCGCACCGGAGTCCGAGCCGGTTCGGAAAGTGGGCGCCCTCGTCCGCTTTTTTTGTTTTCGGGGGACGCTCCCGAGCAGAGACGGAAGACGGGTCGCCGGCGCGCGCGCGCCGCGCGACAGGGTGCAGCGGTCGGGAGCGCGCACGCGCGCGGAGCGCACGGAGCGCACGGAGCGCACGGAGAAGAGGAGGTGTACCGCGACATCCCCGCCGAGCTGAAGGCGTTGATCGAGCCCGTGGTCGTCGATCACCGCTGCGAGCTCGTCGACGTCGACGTGCAGCGCGGCCACCCGGGCCTGCTGCGCATCGTCGTCGACAGCGAGAGCGGCGACGGGCGGGTTCCGATCGGTGCACTCGCCGAGCTCTCGCGCGAGATCGGCACGGTGCTCGACGCGGCGGACTGGATGAGCGGCTCGTACCGGCTCGAGCTCACGTCGCCCGGGCTCGATCGGGTGCTCGGTCGCGAGAAGGATTTCGAGGCGGCGGCCGCGGCGCGCAGCGTCGTCAAGCTGCAGACGCGACGCCCGCTCGACGGGCGCCGCCGGTATCGAGGGGTGCTGATCGGGTTCGCGGACGCGACGGCGCAGGTCGAGGTGGACGGCACGGTGTTCGCCGTCCCGTTCGACGAGATCGAGAAGGCGAACACCGTCTACGAGTTCACGAGCGCGGATTTCAAGGACCGCGCGAAAACCGAGTGAGAAGTCCCGAGTCGTCGCCCGGCGACCGACTCCGAGGGGAAGTGAGATGCAGGTCTCCACGCTGCGCCGCGAGATCGACCAGATCGCGAAGGACAAGGGCATCGAGGCCGAGGAGATCGTCTCGGCGCTCGAAGAAGCGATGAAGCAGGCGGCCCGCCGGCGCTACGGCCAGGACAAGGAGATCGACGCGCGCTTCAACGAGGAGACCGCGGAGATCGAGCTCTACGAGTTCCGCACCGTCGTCGAGGACGTGACCGACCCCGAGACCCAGATCTCGCTGCGCGCCGCGCACGAGCTCGACCCCGAGGCCGAGGAGGGCGACGAGATCGGCGTGCGCATGGATACGTCGGACTTCGGTCGCATCCTCGCGCAGACCGCGAAGCAGGTGATCATCCAGCGCATCCGCGACGCGGAGCGCGAGAACGTCTACGGCGAGTACATCGATCGCAAGGGCGAGGTCGTGAACGGCATCGTCCGCCGCTTCGAGAAGGGCTCGCTGATCGTCGACCTCGGCCGGGCCGAGGCGATCCTGCCGCCGAAGGAGCAGGTGCCGCGCGAGACGTACCGGCCGGGCGACCGCATCCGCGCCTACGTCGTCGACGTCAACAAGGCGACGAAGGGCCCGCAGATCGTGCTGTCGCGCGCCTGCATCGAGATGCTGACGAAGCTGTTCGAGCAGGAAGTGCCCGAGATGTACGAGAAGATCGTGACGATCGAGTCGGCCGCGCGCGAGCCCGGCGGTCGCTCGAAGATCGCGGTCGCGTCGCGCGACCACGACGTCGACCCGGTCGGCGCGTGCGTCGGCATGAAGGGCAGCCGCGTGCAGGCCGTCGTGCAGGAGCTGCGCGGCGAGCGCATCGACATCGTGCCGTGGAGCCCCGACCCGGCTCGTTATGTCTGCAGCGCGCTCTCGCCCGCGCAGGTGTCGAAGGTCATCATCGACGAGGCGAACGGCTCGATGGACGTGATCGTGCCGGACGACCAGCTCTCGCTGGCGATCGGCCGCCGCGGCCAGAACGTGCGGCTCGCCGTGCAGCTCACCGGCTGGCGCATCGACATCAAGAGCGAGTCGAAGATGCGCGAGATCGCGGGCTGGCTCGCCGAGGCCGTGTCGGTCGTCGACGGCTGGGGCGAGCCCGAGGCCGAGCTGCTGCTGCAGCAGGGCGTGACGTCGCTCGAGGACCTCGCGGAGTGCCCGTCGGAGCTCCTGCTCTCGCTGCCCGGCATCGACCCGGCCGGTGTCGCGCGCGTGAAGGCGCGCGCCGCCGAGCTCGCGGTGCAGAAGCGCGAGGAAGAGGAGCGCGCGCGGCTCGAGGCGGAGGCGGCGGAGAAGGCCGCGTTCGCCGCCGCGGCGGCCGCAGTCGCGAGCGAGGTCGCGAACGAGGCTGCGGCCGCGCCGGCCGCCGAGGGGGCGGGCGGCGAGAGCGGAGACGGGGCGACCGAGTCGCGCTGAGTCCGGGAACCGAACCGAGGGCGCCGCGAGCGCCGGGCGGACACGCAAGAAGGCGTATGGCGAAGATCAGAGCCTACAAGCTCGCGGAAGAGCTCGGAATCGACCGCAACGACATCGTCGAGAAGGCGGCCGCGGTCGGCGTCGAGCTCAAGAACGCGATGGCCGCGCTCGAGCCGGACCAGGAAGCCGAGCTGCGCGAGAAGCTCGGCGGCGCCTCGAAGTCCGACTTCAAGGAGACGCGCGTCGTCGCCGGGTCGGGTGGCGCGATCATCCGGCGCCGCAAGAAGGTGGTCGAGGAGGAGGCGCCGGCGCCCGAGCCGGAGCCCGTCGCCGAGGTCGCGCCGGCCGCGACCGCGGAGCCGCTCGTCGCCGAGCCCGAACCGGAGCCGGAGCTCGAGGAGGCGGCCGCGGCCGCCGAGCCCGAGGTGCAGCCCGCTGCCGCCGAGCCGGAGTCCGCGCCCGATGCGCCCCGCGTGGCGCCGCGCGACGACGACGGCCCCGTCGGTCCGCGCCCCGCGCCCGCCACGTCCGCGCCGGACGACGCGAAGCGCGGCAAGCAGCGCAAGCGCGTGCGCGAGGTCGTGAACCTGCGCGAGCAGGAGCAGATCGCGCGGCAGGTGACGAGCCGCGGCACCGTGCGGCGCCCGCCGCCGCCGGTCGACACCCGCACGCTGCAGAGCCCGCGGCGCAAGCGCCGCGACGCGCCCGCCGCGCGCGCGGCCGCGAAGCCCGCCGCCGAGCAGAAGCGCATCGTGCGCGTGCCCGGCGAGATCTCGGTCGCCGAGCTCGCCAAGCAGCTGGGCGCGAAGGCCGCGCAGCTCCAGGGCAAGCTGATGGCCGCGGGCAAGATGGTGTCGGTCAACCAGACGATCGACGTCGGCACCGTCGAGCTGCTCGCGGTCGACCTCGACTTCGAGGTCCAGGACACGGGCTTCAAGGAAGAGGAGTTCATCGACGTCGCACCGGTCGCGAGCGACGAGGACGCGGGCGAGCGCGTGCCGCGTCCGCCGGTGATCACGGTGATGGGCCACGTCGACCACGGCAAGACGTCGCTGCTCGACGCGATCCGCAAGACGTCCGTCGTCTCCGGCGAGGCCGGTGGGATCACGCAGCACATCGGCGCCTACCAGGCGCAGGCGGGCGACAAGGTCCTCACGTTCATCGACACGCCCGGCCACGCGGCGTTCACCGAGATGCGCGCGCGCGGCGCGCAGGTCACGGACATCGTGATCCTCGTCGTCGCCGCGAGCGAGGGCGTGATGCCGCAGACGGTCGAGGCCATCCAGCACGCGAAGGCCGCCGGCTGCCCGATCGTCGTGGCGGTGAACAAGTGCGACCTCCCGGGTGCCGACCCGCAGCTCACGCGCCGCAAGCTGATGGAGCACGACCTCATCCCCGAGGAGTTCGGCGGCGACGTCATCTGCGTGAACGTCTCGGCGCTGAAGGGCGAGGGGCTCGACCAGCTGCTCGAGATGATCGCGATCCAGTCCGAGGTGCTCGAGCTCACGTCCGACCCGACGCGGCGCGCGCGCGGCGTCGTGCTCGAGGCCGAGCTCGACAAGGGGCGCGGTCCGGTGGCGACCGTGCTCGTGCAGGACGGCACGCTCTCGCGTGGCGACATCGTCGTCGTCGGCACGGAGTGGGGCCGCGTCCGCATGATGGAGAACGATCGCGGCGACCGCGTGAACGAGGCCGGCCCGTCGGTGCCGGTGCAGCTCCAGGGCCTCTCGGGTGTGCCCGAGGCCGGCGCGCGGCTCGACGTCGTCGAGAACGAGCGCGCCGCGAAGCAGGTGATCGAGCACCGCCTCGACCAGGCGCGCGGCGCCGCGGCCGGCACGCAGACGCGCCCCATCGTGAGCCTCGAGGACTTCTTCGCGCAGCAGGGCGACGACGAGACGAAGGAGCTCGCCGTCGTGCTGAAGGCCGACGTCCACGGCACCTGCGAGGCCGTGCGCGACGCGCTCGAGAAGCTCTCGACGGAGCGCGTGAAGCTCAAGGTGATCGCGTCCGGCGTCGGTGCGCCGGGCGAGAGCGACGTGAACCTCGCGAAGGCGAGCGGCGCGATCATCGTCGGCTTCAACGTGCGGCCCGACACCGCCGCGCGCCGCGCGGCCGAGTCGCAGGGCGTCGACGTGCGCGTCTACCAGATCATCTACGAGCTCCTCGACGAGGTGCGGGCCGCGATGGCCGGCCTGCTCCCGCCGACGATCAAGGAGGTGATGCTCGGTCGCGCCGAGGTCCGGCAGCCGTTCACCATTCCGAAGATCGGCACGATCGCCGGCTCGTACGTCACCGAGGGCCTCATGCGCCGCAACGCGAAGGCGCGGCTCGTGCGCGACGGCGTGCAGATCTACGACGGGAAGATCGGCTCGCTGCGCCGCTTCAAGGACGACGCGCGCGAGGTGCAGACGGGCTTCGAGTGCGGCATCGGCATCGAGGGCTACAACGACATCAAGGTCGGCGACGTGATCGAGGCCTACGAGCTCGAGGAGCACGCCCCCGAGCTGTGAGCGCGCGATGATCCTCGGCGCCGCGCTCGTCGAGCTGCACGTCCACGACTCGCAGTCGCTCAAGAGCAAGCGCGGCGTCGTGCAGTCCGTGAAGCGCCGCGTGCGCAACCGGTTCAACGCATCGGTCGCGGAGGTCGGGGGCCAGGACACCTGGCAGCGCGCGGTGATCGCGCTCGCGATCGCCGGCTCGGCCGAGCGCATCGTGCGCAGCGAGCTCGAGAAGGCGGTCTCGTTCATCGAGGATCTCCACCTCGCCGAGGTCGTCGCGGCGGAGGTGCAGATCGTCGAGCTGCCCGAGGAGCCGTCGGGCGGCGGCCGCGGCGGGCACGACGACTGGGACGAGGACGACGACGCGGCCGTCCGCGCGATGTTCGGCGTCGCCGTCGGCGGCGGCCGCGACGACGAAGACGACGACGGCGACGGCGGCGGAGCAGGAGGACGCGAGTGACGCGGCGCACCGAGCGCATCGGCGAGCAGCTGCGCGCCGTGCTCGCGCAGCTGCTGCGCGAGGAGCTCGCCGACCCGCGGCTCGCGCCGCTCACCATCACGCTCACGCGCGTCGACGTCGCGCCCGACCTCTCGCAGGCGCTCGTGTACTGGAGCGCGTTCGATCGCAAGGCGGAGGGGCCCGACGACGCCGCCTCGGCCGAGCGCATCGACGGCGCGGGCGAGGCGCTGGCGCACGCCGCCGCCTTCCTGCGCCGCCGGCTCTCGCAGGAGGTCGACCTGCGACGCGTGCCGGCGCTCGAGTTCCGGCGCGACGCGTCGCTCGAGCTCGGCGCGCGCACGCTCGACCTGATCCGCAGGGTGAACGATGGCGAATAGGCGACGACGCAACGAGCGACCGGGGCCCGCGGGCTTCCTCGTGGTCGACAAGCCGGCGGGCGTGACGTCGCACGACGTCGTCGACCAGGCGCGCCGCTGGCTCGGCACGCGGCGCGTCGGGCATCTCGGCACGCTCGACCCGCAGGCGACCGGCGTGCTCCCGCTCGCGGTGCGCGCCGCGACGAAGCTCGTGCCGTACGTCGCGGACACGGACAAGGGCTACGTCGGCGTCGTCGCGCTCGGCGTCGAGACGGACACGCTCGACGCCGACGGCGAGGTGGTGCGCCGCCACGACGGTCCGTTCCCGGACGAGGCCGCGGTGCGCGCGGCGCTCGCGCGCTTCGTCGGGCCGATCGACCAGATTCCGCCGATGTTCAGCGCGGTGAAGAAGGGCGGCGTGCCGCTGCACAAGCTCGCGCGCAAGGGCGAGGAGGTCGAGCGCGAGCCGAAGCGCGTGACCATCCACCGGCTCGAGCTCGTGCGCTTCGACGGCGATGCGCACGAGTTCGAGCTGCTCGTCGAGTGCTCGGCCGGCACGTACGTGCGCACGCTCGCGGCCGACGTCGGGCGCGTGCTCGGGTGCGGCGCGCACCTGCGGAGCCTGCGCCGCACGCGGAGCGGCCCCTTCACGGTGGCCGACGCCGTCACGACGGAGCAGCTCGCGGCCGCGGCCGACGCGGGCGAGCTGGACACCCTCCTGGTGTCGCCCGAGAAGGCGCTGTCGCTGCCGACCCTGCGCGTCTCGGCCGAGGGCGAGCGGCGCCTCCTCCACGGGGCGGACATCGCGCCCGGGACCGTGCTCCGCATCGCGCCCGGCGACCGCGTCGTGGCCTTCGACACGCGGGGCGAGCTGCTGGCCATCCTCGAGCTGCGACCCGACCGGCGGCTGTGGCCGCTGCGAGTCCTGGCGGGCGAGGGCTGAGGGCGGGCCGGGCGGAGCGCGCCCGGCCGTTGCGGCGCCCGGGGCGCTCTGCAAGAATCCGCCGCTCTTCGGGGGCCGGATCGTCGCGGCGCATCGGCGCGCGGCCGTCCCGCCCCTCCAATCCATCCTCCGATTCCGATCCCGATCCTTCGGGCATGGCGATCCGGGCAGGGGCGAGCGTTGATCAGCGGCGAAGCGAAGGCCACGACGATCGAGAAGCACCGCAAGCACGAGACGGACACGGGCTCGCCCGAGGTCCAGGTCGCGCTCCTCACGCAGCGGATCACCGAGCTCCAGGAGCACTTCCGGACGCACGCGAAGGATCACCACTCGCGCCGCGGGCTGCTCAAGCTCGTGAGCCGCCGCCGCCGCCTGCTCGACTACCTCGCGGGCAAGGACGCCGGCCGCTACCGCCAGCTGATCGACGAGCTCGGCCTCCGTCGCTAGGCGCCGCGCCTCCCGCGGCCCCCCGG
Organism: Myxococcota bacterium; assembly: GCA_041389495.1. Lineage (NCBI taxonomy): Bacteria > Pseudomonadati > Myxococcota > Myxococcota bacterium. The sequence continues at coordinate 278,794 of JAWKRT010000005.1, forward strand.
ATCTCCCGCCCTTCGCCGCGCACGCTGCGCGCGCGCGCGGGCTCGGGTACAGTCCGGCCGCCAGAAACGAAAACAGGAACCCGAAGCCAGAAGCTTGCACGCAGGTGCGTGCGACCGATCCGCTCGGCGAAGCGGCGCCGGGGCTCGCCCCGGCGACGGAGAGCGGTCGGGGATTCGCGACGATCGAACGGGCCCGCAGGAGGTGTGGGCCCGCGCCGGAGAGTCCGGCGCACCCTTCCTCCTCCGCCGCGCGCTCGCGCCGGCGGTGGACTTCGCCGCTGGAATGCGGGAGTGGTCATGCGCCGAGCGCGCGACCCTCCGACGACGCTCCGCTCATGAGCAGTCCCGCATTCCTCCCATCCCCCACGCAGCTCCGGGTGTCCCAACGAGCTCCCTCCGTCGCGACGCGAACGGGGAGGAGAGGAATCACGTACATGCCTTATTGGTTCGAACCCACGTCGGTGTCGCTGGAAGTCGGCGGCACCACCATGACGATCTCCACCGGGAAGATCGCCAAGCAGGCCCAGGGAAGCGCGCTCGTCACGTACGGCGACACGGTCGTGCTCGTCACGGCGACGCACGCCGCGCCGCGCCCGGGCATCGACTTCTTCCCGCTGACGGTCGACTTCATCGAGAAGTACGCCGCGTCGGGCAAGATCCCCGGCTCGTTCTTCCGCCGCGAGGCGCGGCTCTCGGATCGCGAGGTGCTCGTCTCGCGCTTCATCGACCGCTCCATCCGCCCGCTCTTCCCGAGCGGCTATCGCAACGACACGCAGATCACGTGCACCGTGCTGTCGGCGAGCGAGGACGCGAGCCCGGACGTCGCGGCCTTCGTCGGCGCGTCGGCGGCGCTGCACATCTCGGAGATCCCGTTCGAGGGGCCGATCGCCGCGCTGCGCGTCGGTCGCGTCGGCGGCGAGTTCGTCGCGAACCCGACGCCCGAGCAGCTCGAGGAGAGCGACCTCGAGATCATCGTCGCGGGCAACCGCGGCGCGCTCGTGATGGTCGAGGGCGAGGCGCAGATCGTGCCGGAGGCCGAGATGCTCGCGGCGCTCGAGTGGGGCCACCGCGGCATCCAGCCCATCATCGAGGCGATCGACGAGCTCCGTAGCAAGGCCGGCAAGCCGAAGCTCCCGCTCGCGGCGGTGCGCGACACGAGCGCGCTCGCGGCGGACGTCCGCCGCCAGGCGGCCGAGCGCCTCGACGAGGCGGTCCGCATCAAGGACAAGCACGAACGCTATTCGGCCATCTCGGCGATCGAGAAGGAGGTCGTCGCCGGCTTCGTCTCGAGCTACCGCCAGGAGAAGGTGGCGCTCGACAGCCTCGAGGCGGTCGAGGCGCGCCGCCAGGGCCTCGCGCAGCTCGAAGGGGACGTGAAGGAGATCCTGCACGACCTGCGCAGCGAGCTGATGCGCGAGCGCGTGCTCGGCGACGGCGTCCGCATCGACGGTCGCAAGAGCGACGAGATCCGGCCGATCGCGTGCGAGGTGCGCGTCGTCCCGCGGCCGCACGGCGTCGCGCTGTTCACGCGCGGCGAGACGCAGGCGATGGTCTCGACGACGCTCGGCAGCGGCGGCGACGAGCAGACGATCGACGCCATGCTGCGCCGCTACAAGAAGAACTTCTTCCTGCACTACAACTTCCCGGGCTTCTCGGTGGGCGAGGCGCGCCCGAACCGCGGCCCGGGACGGCGCGAGGTCGGCCACGGCAACCTGGCCGAGCGCGCGCTGTCGGCCGTGATGCCGCCGCACGAGGACTTCCCGTACACGATCCGGATCGTGTCGGAGACGCTCGAGTCGAACGGCTCGTCGTCGATGGCGACGATCTGCGGTGGGTGCCTGTCGCTGCTCGACGCGGGCGTGCCGATCACGGCGCCCGTGGCGGGCATCGCGATGGGGCTCATCCAGGACGGGAGCCGCGTCGCGATCCTCTCGGACATCCTCGGCGACGAGGACCACCTCGGCGACATGGACTTCAAGGTCGCCGGGACGCCCGAGGGCATCACCGCGCTGCAGATGGACATCAAGATCCCGGAGGTCGACTGGGACGTGATGCGGCGCGCGCTCGCGCAGGCGCGCGAGGGCCGCATGCACATCCTCGACTGCATGCGGAAGGACACGGCCGGCGAGCTCGGCGACCTCGCGCCGCGCACCGCGCTGCACGAGTTCGCGCCGCGCATGGAGGTGATCTGGATCAAGCCCGATCGCATCCGCGACGTCATCGGGCCAGGCGGCAAGGTGATCCGCGCGATCCAGGAGACGACGGGCGCCAAGATCGACATCGAGGACTCGGGCCGCTGCCAGATCTTCGGGCCGGATGCCGAGAGCGTCTCGCGCGCGCAGGCGATGGTCGAGGAGCTGACGCAGGAGGCCGAGATCGGGCGCCTCTACATGGCCAAGGTCAAGCGCATCACGGACTTCGGCGCCTTCGCCGAGATCTTCCCGGGCACGGACGGGCTGATCCACATCAGCCACCTCGCCGTGGGCCGCGTCGAGCGCGTGACGGACGTGGTGGAGGAGGGCGACGAGGTGCTCGTGAAGTGCATCGACATCGACCCCTCCGGCCGCATCCGGCTGTCGCGCAAGGAGGCGCTCGCCGACGCCGAGAACGGCGCCGGCGAGGCCTGAGCGGCGAGTCGCGCGGGACGGGGCCGCTCGATGGCTGCGGCGGTCGGCGTGCGCATCCGGCGCCTCCCGCACGGCGCGGGCCTGCCCCTTCCCGCTCCCGCGACCGCGGGCGCGGCGGGCTGCGACCTGTGTGCGGCGATCCCGGCCGGGAGCGAGTGGAAGCTCGCTCCCGGCGATCGCGTGCTCGTGCCGACGGGCTTCGCGATCGCGCTGCCCGAGGGCTTCGAGGCGCAGGTGCGCCCGCGCAGCGGCCTCGCCCTTCGCCACGGCATCGCGCTCCCGAACACACCCGGCACGATCGACGCGGACTATCGCGGCGAGCTCCAGGTGATCCTGTGGAACGCGGGGCGCGACGTGTTCGCGCTCGCGCGCGGCGACCGGATCGCGCAGCTCGTCGTGGCGCCGGTCGTGCGCGTCGCCTTCGAGGAGGTCGAGGAGCTCGACGCGACGCCGCGCGGCGAGGGCGGCTTCGGCCACACGGGCCGCGGCAGCTGAGCGGCGCGCGCTGCTACGTTCGCGCGGCGGTGGAACCGTCGCGGGTGGGGGGCCGGTGAGCGAGTCCGACGAAGCCGTCGCGGGCGGGCGCGAGGAGCGGCCCTCTCCCGAGCTGCCGCTCGAGGGCGGGCGGGGCACCGCGCGGCGCCCGGCGGCGCGCGAGCCCTATCACCCGAAGCCGGCGACGCCCCTCCCGGCCGAGCCGGCGAAGCGCGGCATGAGCGAGCTCGCGCGGCGGCTGCTCACCGCCGCCGTGCTCATCCCGCTCGTGCTCTACATCGTCGTGCTCGGCGGGCTCGCCTATCTCGCGACGGTGATGCTGTTCGTCGCCATCGGGCAGCGCGAGTTCTACCGGCTGATCGAGGACAAGGGCGCGCTGCCGCTCGACGTGCTCGGCGTCGCGTTCGGAGCCGCGCTGTGCGTCGTCGCCTACGTCGGCAACGAGTACCACGCGACCATCCTGCTGACGGCGTCGCTGCTCGGGCTGATGGTGGCGCAGCTGCGCAAGGCGCAGATCCAGGAGTCGCTCGCGTCCATCTCGGGCACGTTCTTCGGCGTCTTCTACGTGGCGTGGCTGCTCGCGCACGCGATCGTGCTGCGCAACTTCTTCGACGTCGCGAACGCGAAGTACGGCTTCGACGAGCTGCTGCTGCTCGGCCTCCACCCGGACTCGGGCATCTTCTTCATGATGTTCGTGCTGTCGGTCGTCGTCGGGTGCGACGCCGGGGCCTACTTCGCGGGGCGCGCCTACGGTCGGCGCAAGCTCGCTCCCAAGATCAGCCCCGGGAAGACGGTCGAGGGCGCGCTCGGCGGCGTGATCGCGGGCTGCGTGATCGGGACGGCGGCGAAGGCGCTCTTCGACTGGCAGTGGCCCGCGCTCTCCGCCGCCTTCGAGTGGCGGCTCGTGCTGCCCTTCGCGTTCGCGCTCTCGGTCGCGGGCATCGTCGGCGACCTGCTCGAGTCGATGCTCAAGCGCGACGCGGCGCGCAAGGACGCGGGCGGGCTGCTGCCCGGCATGGGCGGCGTGCTCGACCGCATCGACTCGCCCCTGCTCGCGATCCCCATCATGTACTATATGCTGCTCGGCTATCTGTACCTGACCCTGCGAGTCGGCCTCTAGCCCGCGTCCGGCACGGGCCGCTCCCCCTACCGCCCACGCGCGCGCAGGCCGCAAGCATGATCGATCGTTATTCGCTGCCCGAGATGGCGGCGATCTGGTCCGAAGAAGGCAAGTACCGCCGCTGGCTCGACGTCGAGCTCGCGGTGGTCGACGTGCTCGCCGAGCGCGGCGTCGTTCCCGCCGAGAGCGCGCGAACCATCCGCGAGCGCGCCGGCTTCGACGTCGCGCGCATCCAGGAGATCGAGGCCGAGGTCCGCCACGACGTGATCGCGTTCACGACGAACGTCGCGGAGCACGTCGGCCCCGAGTCCCGCTGGGTGCACTACGGGATGACGTCGAGCGACGTGCTGGACACGGCGCTCGCGCTGCAGATCCGCGACGCGGGTGCACTGCTGCTCGCCGAGTGCGACGCGCTCTCCGACGCGCTGCGGGCGCGCGCGCTCGAGTTCAAGCACGAGCCGTGCGTCGGCCGCACGCACGGCGTGCACGCCGAGCCGACGACGTTCGGCCTCAAGTTCCTGATCTTCTGGAAGGCCGTGCGCCGGGCCCGCGCGCGCATCGCGCGCGCGCTCGACGAGGCCGCGGTCGGAAAGATCTCGGGCGCGGTCGGCACCTTCGCGCACCTCGACCCGACGGTGGAGGAAGCCGTGTGCGCCCGCCTGCGCATCGGCTTCGAGCCCGCTGCGAGCCAGGTCGTGCAGCGCGACCGGCACGCGGCCTTCGTGGCCGCGCTCTCGATCGCCGCCTCGACGCTCGAGCAGATGGCCGTCGAGTTCCGCCACCTCGCGCGCACCGAGGTGCGCGAGGTCGAGGAGGAGTTCGGGAAGGCGCAGAAGGGCTCGTCCGCGATGCCGCACAAGCGAAACCCGTGGCGCTTCGAGACGGTGACGGGCCTCGCTCGCGTGGTGCGCAGCCATTCGCAGGCGGCGATGGAGAACCTGGCGCTCTGGCACGAGCGCGACATCAGCAACTCGTCGGTCGAGCGCATCGTGCTGCCCGACGCGACGATCGCGCTCCACTTCATGCTCCGCCGCATGACGGGCCTCGTCGCGAGCCTTCGCGTCTTCCGCGACCGCGTGCGCGCGAACCTCGAGCTCACGCAGGGGCTCGTGTTCAGTGGGACGCTGCTGCTCGCGCTGGCCGAGAAGGGGCTCACGCGCGAGGTCGCGTACCGGCTCGTGCAGGGGCACGCGATGGAGACGTGGGAGAAGGGCGGCGACTTCCGCGAGCGCGTGCTCGCGGACGCCGCGATCACCGAGCACCTGTCGAAGGAGGAGATCGACCGCGCGTTCAGCCTCGACCACGCGCTGCGCCACGTCGACGCCATCTTCGAACGGACGCTCGCGGAGGAAGGCTCGTGAAGGCACGAGTGCTCGTGACGCTGAAGCCCGACGTGCTCGATCCGCAGGGCCAGGCGATCCAGAAGGCGATCCGCTCGCTCGGTCACGCGGGCGTGCGCGACGTGCGGCAGGGCAAGGTGTTCGAGGTGGAGCTCGACGCGCAGGACGCCGCGTCGGCGCGCGAGCTGCTCGCGAAGCTCGCCGACCAGCTGCTCGCGAACACGGTGATCGAGGACTACAGGGTCGAGATCGCCGGCGAATGACGCCGCCGCAGCTCGAGCTGGCGTTCGCGCTCGCGAACGCGAGCGTGATGCCGTGGTGGGCGGTGTTCGTCGTCGCGCCGCGCTCGCGCGCGGCGGCGCGGCTGGCCTCGCACGGCGCCGTGTTCGCGGCGCTCGGCGCGCTCTATGCGGGTCTCGTGGTCGCGGCGTTCGGCGCAGGCCCTGCGGGCCCGTCGACGGCGAGCCCGCTCGCGGCGGCGTCGTGGCGCGCCGTCCTCGGCACCGACTCGGGCTTCCTCGCGGGCTGGGTCCACTACCTCTGCTTCGACCTGTTCGTCGGCGCCTGGATCGTGCGCGAGGCGAGGCGCATCGACGTGGCCCCGCGCGTCGAGCTGCTCTTCGCGTGGCTGCTCGGCCCGCTCGGCCTGCTGCTCTTCCTCGCGCGACGCGCGCGTCGCCTCCGCTCGTTCGGTGGCCTCGGCGAGATCGACGCCGCCTGACGGCGAGCACCCGAAACGAGAACGGCGCCCCGGGCCGTGGCCCGGGACGCCGTCTCCTTCGCTCGGTCGGTGTCGTTCTTCCGCGCTAGAAGGCGTAGAAGAGCTGTGCGCCGACGATGAGCTGATCGTCCTCGAAGTCGTCGAAGATCCGCTTCAGGCCAGTGGTCGTGAGGACCTTCTGCCACTGGATCTCCGCCCGCGCCGTCAGGCCGTCGACCACGAGGAAGTCGATCGTGCCCGTCGTCGAGAGGAGCTCCGTGTTCGGGCCGCCCGTGGCACCCGAGAGCGGGTGGACGCCACCGAGGTCGTCCTCGATGCTCGCCCACTCGAAGCGACCGCCGAGGCCGAGGCGATCCGTGACGCCCGCACGGGCACCGACGGCGATGCCGAGCGCCTTCACGTCCTTCGCGGCGGCGTTGTTCGGGTTGAAGTCGACGCGGTTGTAGGTGATGTCCGCGTAGGCGAGGAGCGCGTCGCTCGGCGTGATCTCGACCACGCCGTTCAGGATGTACGCGTTGTCCTTGTTGCCGCCGCCGAACGTCTCCGCGTCGCCGCCGTACTCACCGCTGAACAGGACCGTCACCATGTCCGTGCCGTAGCCCAGCTGCCAGATGAAGTCCTTGATGCCGTCGACGTCCGCCTGGTTGGGCGCGATGCCGTTCACCGCGCCGACCATCCAGCTCAGGCCACCCGCCTCGCCCGAGAGCTTCACGCCGATCTGGTCGAACGGCTGCATGCCGTTGAACGTGAAGCCGCGGGTGATGTTGATGTTCTTCGTCGTGTCGACCACTTCGTAGCCGATGTGCGTGAAGAACTTGCCGGCGGTCAGCTTGATGCCGCTGTTCTCGTACTCGAGGTAGGCCTGGCCGACGTACAGCGCGTTGCCGTTGCCGACGAAGCCCGTGCCGAGCACCTCGGCCGTGGCGCCGTAGACGAGGTCGATCCCGAAGCCGACCGGGCTCTCGTCCGAGGTCGACCGCGACATCGACAGCCAGACCTGGTCCAGCTGGATCGAGTTGTGGTCGGGGTGGAACGGGTTCATGCCCGCGACCGAGTTGGCGCCGTTCGAGCCGACCGGTCCGCCGGGACCACTTCCGGGCGTGTCCGTGTTGTAGAAGTACGACGTGGCGATCGATCCCGAGAAGTCCGTCTTCTCGAGGAACGATGCGAGCGCCGAGAGCGAGCTGCGCTCTTCGAGGCCGGCACCCCGGATCACGCTGTTCTGCTCCTCGATCCGCGACTGCTGCTGGTCGACCTGATCCTGCAGCTTCATGACGATCTCTCGCATCTGGCGGAGCTCGGATTCCACCGAGTCATCCGCTGCGGTCGCAGGGCCGACCGCGAGCGCGGCGACCGCCGCGCCCATTCCGAGGACTCGCGCACGAGTCCATGCACTGGAGCGCATCAAGACCACCTCCTGGTTGTGGTGACAGCGACTTGCTCCCCCCCATAGGAGCAATCGCCGTGCCCGGATGTAGCAGCTCGGCACGTCTTCGCCTAGAGCTGCATCTTTCGGCCCAACCGTGTGGATTCCCGACACTTCTCGTGCCCGTCAAGGAGTCGTCGAACGCCTGTGAAACGGGCACGGACCGGCCCGCCGCGGCGGGATCCTTGCGGGATCGGCGGGAGTGTGCTCGCTCGCGGTGCCGGCGGCGCGGTGTGGCCTACGCGGCGCCGAGGTTGCGCGCGAGGCGCGGCAGCGGGTCCTCGACGTTCGGCTCGAACGGCCGGCCCGTGACGGTCTCGAACGTCTCGATGTAGCGGCGCGCCGCCTCGCAGCGGACGTCGTCCGGGATCGACGGCGGCGGGCCGTCCCCCTTGTAGCCGCGCTCGCCGAGCCACAGGCGCAGGTACTCCTTGTCGAGCGCGGGCGGGCTCTCGCCCCGCGACATCGCGCGGTCGTACCCGTCGCGATACCAGTACCGCGACGAGTCGGGCGTGTGGATCTCGTCGATCACCACGATGCGCCCGTTCTCGTCGAGCCCCATCTCGTACTTCGTGTCGACGAGGACGAGCCCGCGGCTCTCGGCGAACTCCTGCCCCATGCGGAAGAGCGCGTGGCCGATGCGCGCCGCCTCGTCGTACAGCTCCGCCGTGATCGCACCGCTCGCGATCAGCTCCTCGCGCGACGCGAGCTCGTCGTGCTCGCCCTGCTCGGCCTTCGTCGTCGGCGTGAGCAGCGGCTCGGGCAGCCGTTCGTGCCGCTTCATGCCGTCGCGCAGCGCGTGGCCGCAGTACGTGCGCTCGCCGCGCTCGTACGCCGTCCAGATCGACGTGCTCGACGACCCCGTCAGGTAGCCGCGGAACACGAACTCGACCGGCAGGATGCGGCACTCCTTCACGATCGAGACGCAGGGGTCGGGCACCTCGATCAGGTGGTGCGGCGCGATCCCCGACACCTTGTCGAACCAGAAGGCGGCCGTCTGGTTCAGCACCTGGCCCTTGAGCGGGATCGTGCCGAGCACGACGTCGAACGCGCTCACGCGGTCGGTGACGACGATGGTGCGGCGCCCGTCCGCGACGTAGCTGTCGCGCACCTTGCCTTCGATGCGCCGTCCGAGGTTCGTGAAGTCCGTGCGCTCCAGCGTCTTGTCGCAGAGTGCTCGCAGATCGCCGAGGTCGATGCCCACGCGCGTCTCCTGCCGCCGTCGATCGCGCGGAGGCGCGGGTGGGGGGCGGCGTTCGAGGGAAGGGGAGGTCGCCGCGCATTGAAACCCGCGTGCGCGGCCGGGGCAAGCGCGCGGCGGGTAGACTCGCGCGCGACATGGGTGGCGAAGAGCGCGGGGAGCGGAGGACGGGCCGTGCGGGCGCACCGGGCGGGGGGCGGTGGCGCGGCCGCGCGGGCCGCCTCGCGGACGCCGCTTCGCCCGCCCTCGCCGGTCTCCTCGTCGACGCGACCGACCTCGCGACGTTCGGTCCGCTCGGGCTCGCGATCGGTGGCCTGGCGGGCGCGCTCGTCGGCTGGCAGGTCGCGCCGCGCCTCGGCCTCGCGGAGCGTCGCTGGCTGCCGAGCCTGCTCGCGGGCGTGTACTGCATGGCGCCCGGCACGTCCTTCGTGCCGCTCGCGACGCTGCTCGCCGTCGCCGGCAGCCTGCTCGGCGCGATCCCGAAGGACGCGGCGCCCGCTCGCGGCGACGCCATCGAGGCGGAGTTCCGCGTGCGCGAGGAGCCGGGCGAGCGCGCGCCGGATTGAGGCCCGCCGCGCGGCCGCGACCGCGCCGGGCGTTTGACCGCGCCCGCTGTCCTCGGGTATGCTGCGCGCCGCTCCCAGGCCGCACAACTCCGCGAAATCAAAGGCGTAACGCGGTGAGCAGCGCTCGCCGCGCACGCCCGACGGCCCGTCCTCCGCAGGCGGGCGTGGCTCCGGCGCTCCCCGCATCCAACGTGGGCGGCGGCGGGGCGCGAGAGGTCCCCCAGCCTTGTTCGCCGTGATCCAGTTTCCCGGCTCGAACGACGACCGCGACATGGTGTTCGCGCTGAAGAGCGTGCTCGGCGCCGACGCGCGCCTCGTCTGGCACCGCGATGCCACGCTCCCGCCCGGCACGCAGGGCGTGCTGCTGCCCGGCGGGTTCTCGTACGGCGACTACCTGCGCTGCGGGGCGATGGCGCGCTTCTCGCCGATCGTCGCCGACGTGATGCGCTTCGCGGCCCATGGCGGCCCCGTGCTCGGCACGTGCAACGGCTTCCAGATCCTGTGCGAGGCGGGACTGCTGCCGGGCGTGCTCGTGCGCAACCACCATCTCCACTTCGTCTGCGAGCCCGTGCACGTGCGCGTCGAGAACGCGCGGGCGCCCTTCGCCTCGCGCACGCGCGCGGGCGAGGTGCTGCGCATCCCGATCAAGCACGGCGAGGGCGCGTACACCGCGACGCCCGAGCAGGTCGCGGCGCTCGAGGCGGGCGGCCAGGTCGTGCTCCGCTACTGCGAGCCGGACGGTCGCGTGACCCCGGCCGCCAACCCGAACGGCTCGGTCGGCAACATCGCCGGCATCACGAACGCCGCGGGCAACGTCTTCGGCCTGATGCCGCACCCCGAGCACGCGGTCGAGGCCGCGATCGGCGGCACCGACGGTGCGAAGCTGCTCGGCTCGCTCGTCGACTTCGCGCGGAGGGCGTCGGCGTGAGCGGCGGCGACGCGAAGCGGAGCGCGCCCGCGGAGCCGGTGGTCGACCTCGCGCTCGCGCGCGAGCACGGCCTCACCGACGACGAGTACGCGAAGGTGCTCGAGATCCTCGGGCGCACGCCGACGTTCCCGGAGCTCGGGATCTTCTCGGTGATGTGGTCCGAGCACTGCTCGTACAAGTCGAGCAAGAAGTACCTGCGCGGGCTGCCCACGCGCGGCGAGCACGTGCTGCAGGGGCCCGGCGAGAACGCGGGCGCGGTGGCGATCGGCGAGGGGCTCGCCGCGATCTTCAAGATCGAGAGCCACAACCACCCGTCGTTCATCGAGCCCAAGCAGGGCGCCGCGACGGGCGTCGGCGGCATCCTGCGCGACATCTTCACGATGGGCGCGCGGCCGGTCGCCTCGATGGACTCGATCCGCTTCGGCCCGCTCGAGGATCCGCTGCACCAGCGGCTGCTCGAGGGCGTCGTCGACGGCATCGGCGGCTACGGCAACCCGGTGGGCGTCGCGACGGTCGGCGGCGAGACCACCTTCCACCGATGCTATGCGGGCAACATCCTCGTCAACGCCTTCAACCTCGGCGTGGTCGAGGCGAGCCGCATCTTCCTCGGGACGGCGTCGGGCGTCGGCAACCCGGTGATCTACGCCGGCAGCAGGACCGGCCGCGACGGCATCCACGGCGCGAGCCTGCTCGCCTCGGCCGAGTTCGACGAGGAGACGGCCGAGAAGCGCCCGACCGTGCAGGTCGGCGACCCGTTCACGGAGAAGTGCCTGATCGAGGCGTGCCTCGAGCTCATGCGCGGCGACGCGGTCGTCGGCATCCAGGACATGGGCGCCGCCGGTCTCACGTGCTCGTCGTTCGAGATGGCGGACCGCGCGGGCACGGGCATCGAGATGGACCTCGACCGCGTTCCGCAGCGCGCGCGCGACATGACGCCGTACGAGATGCTGCTCTCCGAGAGCCAGGAGCGCATGCTGCTCGTCGCCGAGCGCGGCCGCGAACGCGAGGTGTGCGAGGCGTTCGAGCGCTGGGGCCTCGACGCGGTCGTCGTCGGCCGCGTCACCGACGACGGACGCATGCGCGTGCGCTGGCACGGCGAGACGGTGGTCGACATCCCGGTGGCACCGGTGTCGGGGAGCGCGCCCGTGCTCGACCGCCCGACGCGCGAGCCGGCGACCCTGCGCGAGCGCCAGAAGCTCGACCTCGCGAGCGTCGCGCCCGAGGAGGACCCGGCCGGCGCGCTCGAGGCGCTGCTCGACTCGCCGAACCTCGGCTCGAAGGAGTGGGTCTACCGCCAGTACGACCAGCTCGTGCAGGGCAACACGGTGGTCGCGCCCGGCGGCGACGCCGCCGTCGTGCGCGTGAAGCGCGACGACGGGACGGCGACGCGCATCGGGCTCGCGATGGCCGTCGACTGCAACCCGCGCTTCTGCTGGCTCGACCCGTACGAGGGCACGCGCGCCGCGGTGGCGGAGGCGGCGCGCAACGTCGCGTGCACGGGCGCGCGCCCGCTCGCGGCGACGAACTGCCTGAACTTCGGCAACCCCGAGAAGCCCGAGATCATGTGGGAGTTCGCCGAGGCCGTGCGCGGGCTCGGCGACGCGTGCGAGGCGCTCGGCGTTCCCGTCATCTCCGGCAACGTGTCCTTCTACAACGAGACGCTCGGCACCGCGATCTTCCCGACGCCGACCGTCGCGATCGTCGGGCGGCTCGACGACTGGGAGCGGCACGCCGTCTCGCACTTCCCGCGCGAAGGGCTCGACGTCGTGCTGCTCGGCGAGACGCGCGAGGAGCTCGGCGGGAGCGAGTGGCTCGCGCTGCGCCGCGGGCTCGAGGCGGGCGCGCCGCCGCACGTCGACCTCGACCACGAGCGGCGGCTCGGGCGCGTGCTCGCGGAGGGCGTGCGCGACGGCGTGATCGCGTCGGCACACGACGTGTCGAACGGCGGCCTCGCCGTGGCGCTCGCCGAGTGCTGCTTCACTGCGCGCGACGTGCGCACGGGCGTCGAGGTCGAGCTCGGCGAGCCGTTCCGCCCCGACGCCGTGCTGTTCGGCGAGAGCACGGGGCGCGTGGTCGCGAGCTGCGAGGATGCGAGCGCGCTCGTCGCGCTCGCGGCGCGGCACGGCGTGCCGGCCGCGCGCATCGGACGCACGGGCGGTGCGCGGCTCGTCGTGCGCTCGGCGCGTTCAGGCGAGACGTGGATCGACCGAGAGGTCGAAGCACTGCGGTCGATCTGGGCGCGCGCGATCCCGCGGCGCCTCGCGCGAGGCGGAGACGGTCGATGAGGCACGACGTGGTGCGCGAACGCTGTGCCCGTCTCGCCGATGCGCACCGCGCCGATCGCTTCCACGACGAGTGCGGCGTCTTCGGCATCTGGGGCCACGAGGAAGCCGCCCACATCACGTATCTCGGTCTCTATGCGCTGCAGCACCGCGGCCAGGAGGCGTGCGGGATCGTCGCGTCGAACGGGCACGAGCACATCGCGCACCGCGCGCAGGGCCTCGTCGCGGACACGTTCGGCGAAGGCACGCTGCAGCGCCTCGCCGGCCGTCACGCGATCGGCCACGTGCGCTACTCGACCGCCGGCGGGAGCAGCATCCGCAACGCGCAGCCCATCTGCGCGACGACCGACGGCGGGCCGGTCGCGATCGCGCACAACGGCAACCTCGTGAACGCGCTCGCGATCCGAAAGGAGCTCGAGGGGCGCGGCGCGATCTTCAGCTCGAACGCCGACAGCGAGGTCATCCTCCACCTGCTCGCGCGCTCGCGCGAGCCGTCGCTCGAGGAGCGGCTGATCGACGCGCTCTCGCGCGTGAAGGGCGCATTCAGCCTCGTGATGCTCACGGACGAGGCGCTCATCGCGGCGCGCGACCCGGACGGCTTCCGGCCGCTCTCGCTCGGTCGGCTCGGCACCTCGTACGTCGTCGCGAGCGAGACCTGCGCGCTCGACCTGATCGGCGCGACCTACGAGCGCGACATCGAGCCCGGCGAGGTGGTGGTCGTGAGGCGCGGCCGGCTGCGCAGCCTGCGCCCCTTCGGGCGCGACCAGCGCGAGCACTTCTGCATCTTCGAGCACATCTACTTCGCGCGGCCCGACTCGAACCTGCTGCGCACCAACGTGTACTCGTTCCGCAAGGAGCTCGGGCGCGCGCTCGCGCGCGAGCACCCCGCGAAGGTGGACATGGTGGTTCCCGTCCTCGACTCGGGCGCCGCCGCCGCGCTCGGCTACGCCGAGGCCTCGGGCGTCCCCTACGAGACCGCGCTCATCCGCAACCACTTCGTGCAGCGCACCTTCATCGAGCCGACGCAGTCGATCCGCGACTTCCGCGTGCGCGTGAAGCACAACGCCGTGAGCGGCTTCGTCGAGGGCAAGCGCGTCCTGCTGGTCGACGACTCGATCGTGCGCGGGACCACGCTGCGCAAGATCGTGCAGCTCGTGCGCGAGGGCGGGGCGAGCGAGGTGCACCTGCGCGTCTCGTCGCCGCCGACGATCGGCCCGTGCCACTACGGCATCGACACGCCGACGCGCGACGAGCTCATCGCGCACCAGCACTCGGCGCGCGAGATCGCCGACCTCCTCGGTGCGGACTCGCTCGAGTACCTCTCGCTCGAGGCGCTGCGCGCGCTCGCGGCCGCGCAGATCAAGCACGGCATCTGCGACGCCTGCTTCAGCGACGAGTACCCGGTGCCCGTCGACGCCGAGCACGGCGCGCCCCAGCTCTCGCTCTTCCACACGCTCGACGACGGCGAGTAGCGCCGCGCCGGTCGGGGTGCGGTCGGGGTTTTCCCCAGGAACGCGCCCCGCCGATCGCCCCGAGACGGTCCAGCCACGCGCGCGTTCGTCCGATCCGGCCCGGCGGCGCGGCGACCCCGACGGGCGGGGCGCGCGGCGCCGGAGGGCCGATGCCGGACGCCGCGCGATCGCTCCGAGTCGGCTTCGACTCCGAGGCGGACTTCCGCCGCGAGTACCAGTCCAACATCGCCAACGGCGGCATCTTCGTCGCGACGAACGTCGGGTTCGACGCGCGCGAGGCCGTGCGCGTCGAGATCGGCCTCGACTGGATCGGCGAGGTCGTCGCGCTCGAGGGCGAGGTCGTGCACGTCGTGACGCGCGAGCTCGCGGGCGCGGCCGCGACGCCGGGCGTCGCCGTGCAGTTCACGCTGCGCGCGAGCGACCTGCGCGACCGCTTCGAGCCGCTGCTCGGCAAGGCCATCTCCGACGACGAGCGCGAGGCCGGCGACGGACGGCGCGCCGCGCGCCGCGCGCAGGTGCGGGTTCCCGCGATCGTGCGCACCGCGGACGGCCGCGAGATCGAGGGCCGCACGCGCGACCTCAGCCTCTCGGGTGCGCTCGTCGGCATCGGCGAGCACGATGTCGCGCCGGGCGAGTCGGTCGTCGTCGTGCTCGCGAACCCGTACGCGGACGCGGAGCTCGAGCTCGAGGGAACGGTGGTGCGGCGCGCGCCCGCGCCGGCCGGCGCGGGAACCGCGGTCGGCATCCGCTTCGACGTCGAGCCGCGCGACGCGCGCACGGTCGAGGAGTTCGTCGAGGCCGTGCGCGCGGCCGAGCACCGCCGCCGGCTCGGCGGCATCACGGGCCCGATCGCCGAGGTCGGCATCGAGAACCTGCTCCAGATGTTCGGGACGTGCGCGCCGCGCGGCACGCTGCGGCTCGTCTGCGGCGACGACGAGGGCGTCGTGATGTTCGAGCAGGGCATGCTGCGCTGCGCGCGGCTCGGCGAGAGCGCGGGGCGCAAGGCGCTCGCGCGCCTGCTCGAGTTCCGCGAGGGCACCTTCGAGTTCGAGGCGCGCACCGACGAGGCCGCCTATCGCGGCGACCCGCTGCCCCTCGACGCCGCGATGCTCGACGCGCTGCGGCTGCTCGACGAGAGCCAGCGCCCGGGTGCGGCGACGCTCGACCCCGCCGCGCGCCTCGCCGTCGACGCGGCGAAGCTGCGCGCGGCGCGGGGCGAGCTCTCGCAGTCGGAGGAGGCGATCCTCGACCTCGCCGCCGTCGGCATGACGGTCGGCAAGGTCATCGACGTGATTCCCGAGCCCGACGAGGAGATCCGCCAGCAGATCCTCGCGCTCGTCGAGCGCGGGCTGCTCGCGATCCGCGACGCCGGCTGACGCCGCGCCCACGCGCACTGCGCGCGCCGCGCGCTCCGGGAGACCGCCGCCGCGCGCTAGAGCGCGGCGAGGATCGCGTCCGCGTGGCTCACCTCGAATTTCTGCGGCGCCTCGACGGCGAGCTTCTTGACCACGCCGTCCTCGACGATCATCGCGAAGCGCTGCGATCGCGTGCCGAGGCCCGCGACGCTCACGTCCATCTCGAGACCGAGCGCCTTCGTGAGGTCGCCGTTGCCATCGGCGAGCATCACGACCTTGTCGCCCGCGCCGCGGTCCTTGCCCCAGGCGCCCATCACGAAGCCGTCGTTGACCGACATGCAGACGATCGTGTCGACGCCCTTCGCCTTGATCGCGTCCGCCTTCTCGATGAAGCCCGGCAGGTGCTGCGCGGAGCAGAGCGGCGTGAACGCGCCCGGCACGGCGAACAGCACGACCTTCTTGCCCTTGAAGAGCTCGCCGGTCGTGACGTCCTGCGGCATGCCGTCCGCGTTCGGCGTCTTGAGCTTGAGATCCGGGATGCGGTCGCCTTCCTTGATCGCCATCGGGGGCTCCTTTCGGCGCCGTCGTCGGGCGGGTGTCCGTCGACGGGCGTGCGAGATGCGGTTTCGAGGCGCGGGATCCTAGGCGCAAGGGTGCGCCCGGGGCAATACGTCACGGGTTCTAGGCCGGGCTCTGTCGCGGCTGCTCGCCGCGCTGGATGAGCGTGTCGCGCGCGAAGCGCGCGTCGTCGCGCGCGGGGTGGTCGAGGTTGTAGTGGAGGCCGCGGCTCTCCTTGCGCGACTGGGCCGCGGCGATCACGAGCTTCGCGACCGTCGCCAGGTTGCGCAGCTCGATCAGGTCCGGCGTCACGCGGAAGTTCCAGTAGTACTCGTCGATCTCCTCGCGCAGGAGCTCGACGCGCCGGCGCGCGCGCGCGAGGCGCTTGTCGCTGCGCACGATGCCGACGTAGTTCCACATGAAGCGGCGGATCTCGTCCCAGTTCTGGGTGATGACGACGGCCTCGTGGCTCTCGGTGGCGTCGCCGGCCTCCCAGGCCGGGACGTCGCCGACGTCGCGCAGGTCGGCGAGGCGCGCGATCGACGCGGCGGCCGCGGCCTCCGCGAACACGAGCGCCTCGAGCAGCGAGTTCGACGCGAGCCGGTTCGCGCCGTGGAGCCCCGTGCAGGCGACCTCGCCGGCGGCGAACAGGTTCGGGAGGTCGGTCTCGCCGTCGGCGTTCGTGCGCACGCCGCCGCAGCAGTAGTGCGCGGCCGGCACCACGGGAATGCCCTCGCGCGTCATGTCGATGCCGAAGTCGCGGCAGCGCTGCGCGATCGTCGGGAAGCGGTGCTCGAGGTAGGCCGCGTCGCGGTGCGTGATGTCGAGCAGCACGAAGTCGGCGCCGCTGCGCTTGAGCTCGGTGTCGATCGCGCGCGCGACGATGTCGCGCGGCGCGAGGTCGGCCATCTCGTGGTAGTCCGCCATGAAGGCGCGCCGGTCGCGCCCGCGCAGGATGCCGCCCTCGCCGCGCACGGCCTCCGAGATGAGGAACGACTTCGCCTGCGGATGGAACAGGCACGTCGGGTGGAACTGGAAGAACTCCATGTTCGCGAGCGTCGCGCCGGCGCGATACGCCATCGCCATGCCGTCGCCCGACGCGATGTCGGGGTTGCTCGTGTAGAGGTAGACCTTCCCGGCGCCGCCCGACGCGAGCAGCGTGATCGGCGCGAGGAAGCGCAGCACCTCGCCCGTGCGCGCGTCGAGCACGTAGGCGCCGAGCGCGCGGTTCGCCTCGGTGCGGCCGGCCTTGTGCGCCGTCAGCAGGTCGATCGCGCAGTGGTCCTCGAAGAGCGCGATGTTCGGGTGCGCGGCGACGCGCGCGAGCAGCGACGCCTCGATCTCGCTCCCCGTCGCGTCGCGGTGGTGGAGGATGCGGCGCTTCGTGTGCCCGCCCTCGCGGCCGAGGTCGTAGTCGGTGCCCCCGTCCTCGCCCGGCGCCGCCTGGCTGCGGTCGAACGCGACCCCGTACCCGAGCAGCGCCTCGATCATGGCCGGGCCGCGCTCGACGACGCGCTCGACGACGTCGACCCGGCAGAGCCCGTCGCCCGCGCGCAGCGTGTCGGCCGCGTGATCCTCGAACGAGTCGCCCGGGTCGGTGACGGCCGCGATCCCGCCCTGCGCCCAGTTCGTCGCCGAGTCGACCGCCCGCTTCTTGGTGACGATGCCGACCGCGCCGTGCTCGGCGACGCGCAGCGCGTAGGAGAGGCCGGCGATGCCGCTCCCGACCACGAGGAAGTCGAAGCGGCGGCAGTCGCGCGTGCGATCGGACGGCGCAGTCATCGGCGGTGGGTGGGGTTCCTTGGCTCGCGCGTCCGGGCGCGCCCGGTGGCGACTCGTCGCGACCAGGGCGCGGCGTGCGGACCGGGGAGGGCGCGGGCCAGATCGGCCCCGCGGGTGGCAGTTGCGCTCGGGGCGCTCAGGAAAGGCGAAGCCATCTCCGATGTGGGGACGGCGCGCGAGTCTATCGAGGCGGCCGCTCGGGCTGCAATCGGATCGCGACCGCGCGCCGGACGGGCGGCATCGCCCGCCCGGAGTGACGGCGGGCGGGAGCGCCCGGCCCGAGGGACGCGACGGAATGGGTCGACTTCGCCAGCGCGCACGCCGCACCGGAGCACTCGCGACCGCGGGCTTCCTGCTCGGCGCCGCGCTCGCCCACGCCGGCCAGCCCCTCTACCGCTACACGGGCCCCGACGGCACCGTCCACTTCACCAACGTTCCGACCGACTCGCGCTACGAGCGCGTCTTCCTGACCGAGCGCGGCCTCCAGCGCGACGGCATCGGCCGCCTCCGCGGCCGCGGACGTGCGCCCACCCACACCGGCTACGACTGGCTGATCGCGCGCGCCGCGAACGCCTACGAGCTCGACCCGGCGCTCGTCAAGGCGGTGATCGCCGCCGAATCCAACTTCGATCCGCGCGCCACGTCCCGGAAGGGCGCGCAGGGCCTCATGCAGCTGATGCCGCACACCGCGCGCAGCGTGGGCGTCGACGACCCGTACTCGCCCGCGCAGAACGTGCTCGGCGGCGCCCGCTACCTGCGCGAGATGCTCGACCGCTTCGGCGACGTGACGCGCGCCGTCGCCGCGTACAACGCCGGCCCGACGGCCGTCGAGCGCCACGACGGCATTCCTCCGTACACCGAGACGCGCGAGTACGTGTCCCGGGTGCTCCATTACTATCGCGGCTACCATCGCGACTTCGCGCA
Source organism: Myxococcota bacterium (assembly GCA_041389495.1). NCBI lineage: Bacteria > Pseudomonadati > Myxococcota > Myxococcota bacterium. The sequence goes on from JAWKRT010000005.1 coordinate 297,591, forward strand.
GCGCTGACGGCACGACCGGTGCCCGAGCCGCCCGGCGCGCGCCCCCCGCGGCGCGGCGGTGGCCCGGCGGTCCGGCAGCGCGACCTCCCGCCGGGCCCGTGCACCGCGCGGGCCGCGAGACGCGGCGGGGGCGACGCGCGAGCCAGGGGGGGTGAGATGGGACGAGCAGCGGTGCGCGCGGCCCCGGTAGCGGCGCTCGGCGAGGCGCGGGGAGGCGTGGATCCGATGGCCCGCGAGGCGGCCCGCGAGCAGGTCTGGAACCTCCCGAACGCGCTCACGATGCTGCGCATGGCGGTGGTGCCCGCGATGCTCGCCATGCCCTGGATGCTGAGCGACACCGCCAGCACGATGCTCGCCTGGCTCTACATCCTCGCCGCCGTGACCGACGTCGTGGACGGCTGGCTCGCCCGGCGCGGCCAGCAGGTCACCCAGGTGGGCAAGCTCCTCGACCCGCTCGCGGACAAGATGCTCGTCGCCACCTCCCTGATCATGCTCGTCTCGGTCGGGCGCATCGAGAGCTGGGCGGCCTGGATGGTCGTCGTGATCGTCGGGCGCGAGCTGGCCGTGACGGGCCTTCGCGGCATTGCCTCCGCGGGCGGGCGCATCATGGCGGCATCCTGGCAGGGCAAGGCCAAGACGCTCACGCAGAACGTCGCCATCTCGGCCCTGCTGTTCCACTACCCGACGCTCGGGCTGCCCGCCCACGAAATCGGTCTGTCACTTCTCGCGATCGCCACCCTACTCACCCTGTGGTCGGGCTACGGGTACTTCGCGGCCTTCTTCCGGGATCTGTTCGCGGCCGACGCCTAGCGCGTCCGGGCCGCCGTCGAGGAACGTCATGAGTCGGTTGGACGAGCTGAAGAACGCCATCGAGACGGGCACGGCCCGCATCGGCGTGATCGGGCTGGGCTACGTGGGGCTGCCCCTCGGCGTCGAGTTCGCGAAGGCGGGCTTCGACGTCACGGGCTTCGACCTCGACGCGCAGAAGGTGCGCAAGCTCGAGGCCGGCGAGTCCTACATCGAGGACGTTCCGGCGGCCGACCTGCAGGCGGTGAAGGAGGCGGGCCGCTTCCGCGCGACGACGAACTTCGCCGCGCTCACCAAGCTCGACGTCATCAACATCTGCGTGCCGACGCCGCTCACGCGCGCGAAGGACCCCGACGTCTCGCACATGGCCGCCGCGATGGACGAGATCCGCAAGCGCCTGCGCGCGGGCCAGCTCATCATCCTCGGCTCGACGACCTATCCCGGCACGACCACCGAGCTCTTCGTGCCCGCGCTCGAGGAGACGGGCCTCTCGGTCGGCAAGGACTTCGCGCTCTGCTTCGCGCCCGAGCGCATCGACCCGGGCAACGAGCGCTTCAAGGTGCGCAACGTGCCGAAGGTCGTCGGCGGCGAGACGCCCGCGTGCACCGAGCTCGGCTGCGCCGTCTTCTCGAAGATCTTCGAGACCGTCGTGCCCGTGTCGTCGTCGCGCTGCGCCGAGATGGTGAAGCTGCTCGAGAACACCTTCCGCGCCATCAACATCGGGCTCGCGAACGAGGTCGCGCTCATGTGCGAGCGCCTCGGGCTCGACGTCTGGGAGGTGATCGAGGCGGCGGCGACGAAGCCGTACGGCTTCATGAAGTTCCTGCCCGGCCCGGGCCTCGGCGGGCACTGCATCCCCGTCGACCCGAGCTACCTGTCCTGGAAGCTCAAGTCGCTCGACTTCTCCGCTCGCTTCATCGAGCTCGCCACCGACATCAACAGCGCCATGCCCGAGCACGTCGCCGACCGCTGCGGCGCGCTGCTGAACGAGCAGCGCCTCGCCGTCAACGGCTCGAAGATCCTGATCCTCGGCGTCGCGTACAAGAAGGACGTCGGCGACATGCGCGAGTCGCCCGCGCTCGACGTCGTCAGCCTGCTCGCCTCGCGCGGCGCCGACATCCGCTTCCACGACCCGCACGTCGGCGAGTTCGAGGTGGACGGCCACGGCTACAAGGGCAGCGAGCTCACCGACGCCGCCATCGAGGACGCCGACCTCGTCGTCATCCTCACCGACCACGGCGACGTCGACTACGCCCGCGTCGTGAAGCACGCCGGCCGCGTCTTCGACACGCGCAACGCGACGCGCGACGTCCGCGAGGGCCGCGAGAAGATCACGAAGCTCTAGAGGGGCCGCGGGGCGGGCGCCGCGCCGGGCACCCAGGGGCGCCGCCCGGCGAGGCCGGCCGCTCGCCCGACTCGCCCGTTGACGACCGCCCTCCGGTCCCGTAAACCCTGCGGTCCCGAACCTTCTGGCCCGGGCGCGAGTAGCTCAGCTGGTAGAGCATCACGTTGCCAACGTGAGGGTCGCCGGTTCGAATCCGGTCTCGCGCTCCAGGAAAACGAAACGCCCTCGGCCTCCTCGGCCGGGGGCGTTGTCGTTCGAGGCGGGCTCGAAATCGCCGCGGGTCTTCTACCCGGACGCGCGGGGCTTCGCCCGCCGGCGCGCGCGTCCGCGGCGCCGCGCGCCTAACGCATGCGCGAGCGAGAAGAACGCAACGGCGCCGATTCCACGAGCGAAGACGGGAAGCGCCGGCACCGGCACCGCCTCGTCCTCGAACGCTCCCACGTCGCACGCGACACCGCCGAAGCGCAGCATCCCGCGCTGGTCCTTCTGCACGGGTACTTCGGGCGTCAGGTCGTCCATGTCGTCGTCGTAGGTGCAGGTCGTCGCGCG